>JAJRZN010000112.1 GCA_024275235.1 Deltaproteobacteria bacterium | reverse complement strand
CCGCATTGCGCCAGAAGCCCCAGGCGCATGGGCATTTTGGCCTTATAAATCAAGTCTCCCTGCGCTATTACCCCGATGGGACGATTATCCCGGTCAACCACCGGCAGACCGGTGAAGGAGGCGGAAAGCAGCAGACGGGCCACTTCACCGAGCGGGGTGTCGACAGCCGCCGTTCGGGGGGATGGGGTCATGATCTCACGCACCCGCATGTATCTCGGCATGAGCAGCCCCTGGGTCTTGTGCGCCACGACATCAAGATCACGCACGGCGATAATACCATCCCCCACCATATCCTCAATGGTGGCAAGCACCAAATCAAGCTCCGAGGCCGGCATCATAATGGTGATCAAAAGGGGCATGTTATAGCTCAAGGCCTCGAGTCTGCCGGTGGCAACCTCCCCGTTCTCGTAAGAGCCCTCAAAACCTCTCGTTACTATGGTGCGGGCCGCGATTTTCAGGTCGTTGACATACTCGACAACGGCGCCATAGAGCGCCCGCCCGTGCCATCGTGCCTCTTCGCTGGTAAATATCTCAATAATCTTGTAGCGCAGCATCTTCAATTATCCTCCTAACCAAGACGGCCCGCCCACATCCCTAAAAAAACCAGGGCTGCTCCCAGGATATTATTGGAAAAAAAGTTGGCCGCCGTAATCATGGGTGTGGTTGTCAGGGCGGAGTTGACCGTCTCCAGGGCAAACGATGAAAAGGTGGTGAGAGCGCCAAGATAACCAGTCATAAAAAAGAGCCGTACCGAGGGACTCACCAGACTGTTCCGGGCGCCGAGAGAATAGACAAAACCAATTAGAAAGCAGCCCGTCAGGTTAACGATGAGAGTTCCCCAGGGGAATCTCGTGCCAATAAGCCGCGCGGCAAGCAGGGCTACACCGTAACGGGAGAGCGCCCCAAGGCTGCCGCCCGCCATCACCAGAAGAATCTTCATTTGCCAACCATCAATAAAATCTCTTAACCCTGCCTTTTATATAGGGGCAGAGTTTTAACCTGTATTTTTACCGGGTAACTGCTGCCCGATTTTTTAGATACGCCAGCAGGAGTCATCATCCCCAACCTTGGTCAGAGCGGTTATAAGGGGGACTCCATCCCCGATTTTTCTTAACACAGCGTTTGGGAAAAGACAACTTCTTAAATTTATCATTTGTTCACAGTTCACTCGTATTTACCTGTAAGAACCGGCGTTGATGTCAACAGGCTCACACCACCAGGGGGACTGATTTTATTTTTCCCGCTGTTTAATTCGGCCTCTTTCCTTTTTATGATTTTATGCTTAGAATAAGGATATCTCATTCCTTAAATTTTATATGAAAACCACCTGTCAAGGCTATTGACCCTGGCACTATTTTCATACTTTGTTATGTCCGGGGCAATCGGGCATGGCTGTTACTGAGGAGGACGGTGATGTCTTTATCAATCAATAATTCAGGTTTATACACCGCCAATCAGCTGCGTGGCAGTCAGACGGATATATCTTTGTCTCTCGCCAAACTGGCCGCCGGTCGGCGGATTACCAAGGCGGCAGATGATGCCGCCGGACTGACCATTGCCGACAATCTGCATAGCGAGGCCCGCGGTCTGGGTCAGGCGATGCGTAACGCCAACGATGCCGCCGCCATCATCCAGGTGGCTGACGGGGCTTTGGGGCAGTCTGCCGATCTTATTGCCAATATCCGGGTAAAGGCGCTGGCGGCGGCCAATGCCAGTCAGTCAGCGGGCAGCCGTCAGGCCCTGCAGGCCGATATCGGTAAATCCCTGGCCCAGTTGAAGACGTTAAGCCATACCTCTTATAACGGCCAGCAGCTCCTGACTGGTAATTTTAACAAAAATTTTCAGGTCGGGAATAATCCCGCTGACAGTCTCAATATAAATATCGCCTCAACCGCCCCCGATAAATTAGGCAGCCCGGAAACCGGCCGTCTTACTGATATTAATGTTACAACCGCCCGCGGCGCCCAGGCTGCCCTGAATATTACCGATGAGGCCCAGCGCCAGGTAGATTCCTCCCGGGCCAATCTCGGGGCGTACCAGAACCAGTTAACGGCTACGGTAAAAAACCTGGCCGCCACCGAGGTTAACACCCTGGCCTCCGAATCCACTGTTCGTGATCTGGATTTTGCCTCTGAAACTATGAACTTAAGCCAGATGAACAACCTGCGTAAGGCCCGTATATTCGCGGCAGTACAGACCAATGCCAGCCAGAAAAACGTCATTAATCTCCTGCAGAAATAAATATAAATTCCACTTTACTGCAATCCCCGGCCTCCCGTTTAACGTGTCCTCCTCCTTCACGTTAAACGGGAGGCTTTTTTTTGCTCTAAAAAATACCCCCCTCCCAACTTTTGCGGTTGACATGCTTCTTTTGTCGTTGTCTAATGAAATTAAGACCTTAAATATCATCAAAGGAGAAGGCGATGAATTTACAATTTAAGAAAAATCTTGCACGGCAGAATCTTCTTTTGGATGAGTATGTAAGCCATGCCTGCCGAATTGAGTTTGTCTGCCTCAATTACGACAGCCGGGGCGGGGCTCTCTGCCGTTGTGACGGCGAATTACAGGCAATCGAGTTTGAGACGGCCCGCAAAATCCTCTTAGGCTTCTCAAGAGACGATCTGAAAAACTATCTACGCGCTATTTTTGATCCTGATTACAGTTCACCGGAACTACAGAGGATTGGAGAGGAGTCGGTATTCCACCTGCCGGAATTACAGAAATTAAAAAAATATGACCTCACAAATCTCGCCAAACAGACCTTAAAGGATATTCAGCAATGGCCGGAGGAAAGAATATTTTATTTCAGTGAAACAGATGGCAGCGACCAGGGAGCGGAAGGCTGTGGGGCAACGGCCCTCTACGGCAACACCAAGAGCCGGGTTTTTCATAAACCCGACTGTCCGAGCTTCAACGCCATAACCTGTACCTCGTTGTTCAAACGCCATTCCGAGGCGGTGGCTGCCGGTTTTAAGCCCTGCCGAATCTGCAAACCATAAAGAGGCTTTATGCCGATGATGAATTGGCCATACAGATACCATCTGAGTTCCAAGATGAAATTGCGGCGTTCGCTGTATGAGGTGCTGCGGGATCAGTTAGATGGCAATCTGATGCAGCTGGCTTTAATCGACTCATATCGTAATTTCATCCGGGCCGAAGAACCTTACCCCTTTGTTCAGAAACGGGAGCTAAAGCCCAGAGCCAGAGTCGCGGAGCAGGAGTTTATCTATCATAATCATTTCCTGATTATCTTCTGCGAGGGCACTATCCCCAGCAATTATAAAAAATATATTCGTTTTTTTGATAATAACAAGGTCACCAAGGATTCCATTGAGAAACTGCCCTATATCACCATCCACAAAAAGTACAGCGCCAATTTACGTTACTTCAACAACCCGTCCTTTAATTATTTTATAAAGGACATGCAGCCCGTTGACTACGCCCTCCTTATTCAGAACGACCCCACCATCAAATCGCAGAATCGTTATATGATGACCCATTTTCATGTCCGGGTGGACTGGCCCATTGACGACGCCACCGAGGATATGGGCCAGAATCTGCGTTATATAAGTAAAGAGCTCTACGAACGGGGGGAAAAATACGCCGCCAATCTCCATCATAAATTGTTTGAGAATTATGGCTTTCATCACTCCGTCGGCGGCCGTCGCACCGCCGCCGTGGTGGCTGCCCAATTCCTTAAACGCATGCCCTTCATCTCCACTATTTATGTCTCCAGCGCCGAGGCCCGCACCCTGACCAGAATCAGTGAGCGCGGGGTAAGCAAATACGTACTTATTAAAGTACCTGTTGCCGATATTGCCCGTCTGGCCAGAGAGCACCGCATGCGGTTCGATAATTTTGTTGAGCGTTACATGGTGGATATGGGTGATGACTGCGGGGTGGGAATTCTGCATGTAATTTATCGCAACTCAATCTATTCCAAACCACCGGAGGATGGCAAAATGCGCCGCCTGCGCCCGGACTATCAATGGCTCAGCGTTCATGACCAGCTGCTCCTTCCCCTGCCCTCTCAGCCCGAGGCCTTTCCTGTGCGCTACAATACTATCTATTCCACTGATTAGAAATTTTCCCTCATTCTCCGCAAGCCGCCGCCTGATGTAGAATGAGAAAAGTTGACTGTAAAATATGTAAATATTCGGATTGGTCTAAAAAGTAACAAAAACCACCTGCGTTGTAAATTTCCCAGGAGCTATAGCCTTGCCACAACATAGAAATTCGCTGCTCTGTCCCAACTGTCGGCGGTTGATCAGCCGTGATGTTTCCCGCTGCCCGCATTGCGGCCTGCGCCGGCCGGGGGCCTGGTGGAAGAACACCCCCTTGTTTGCCGGGTTTGCCGATGAATACCGGCTTATAAAAATAATCATCTATGTCAATGTCGGGATGTATCTTTTATCCCTGCTGATCAGTTCGCATGGCGTGAGTCTCAGCGCTAATCCCTTTCGATTTTTATCACCCGACAACCGCAGCCTTATAATACTCGGAGCTACGGGCACCATCCCCATCATCCAGTTTCATAATTGGTCGTCGCTGATCGCCGCCAATTATCTGCACGGCGGTCTGATGCATATTTTGTTCAACATGATTGCCCTATGGGAAATAGGGCCGCTGGCCGTCAACGAATACGGGAGCTACCGGACATTCGCCATTTATACCATAGGCGGAGTGGGCGGCTTTTTTCTCTCTTTCCTGGCCGGAGTCGGTCTGACCATTGGCGCTTCGGCAGCAATATGCGCTCTGCTGGGGGCAATCCTCTATTATGGTAAGAGCCGGGGCGGCACATACGGCCGCCAGGTTTTCAGGCAGGTGGGGGGCTGGGCCATAGCCATTTTTGTTTTCGGCCTGCTGGTTCCGGGCATCAACAACTGGGGCCATGGCGGCGGCATGGCGGCCGGCGCTCTGCTCGGTTATCTTTCAGGCTACACGGAACGGCGGCCGGAGAATATCAGGCATAAATTTCTCGCTGTCGGCTGCGCTGTTTTAACCGTATTGGTTCTCTCCGGGGCGGCATTAAACGGGTTGCGGCTGTTTATGACCTGAACGGCGGAACGGAAACCAGGGGGCGGTTAAAAAATGGATAGTTTCAAGATCAGCGACGAAGAAACAAAAGTGACTATCGGAAATTTCCTGGAAATGGGGCATGCCGACAACATAATTGCCATGTTCAAACAGGATTCCAGTCTTTTCGCCTGGACTGGTGAACTACTGCGTGACGAACGTTTTGTTGTCCGTCTGGGGCTGGTACTGGTCTTTGAGGAGTTAGCGGCCCTGGGGCATAAGGAGATCAGACTTGCCGTTCCTGCACTCGCGCCGCTGCTGGCGGCTGAAATTCCCGCCTATGTCCGGGGTGAGGCCGTTACCATTCTCGGGATTATAGGCACCACGGAGGCCCTGCGTCTTCTTAGAGCGTTAGAGAATGATTCCGACCCACAAATACGCGAAATTATTGAGGATATTTTTGCCGTTAGACCGGAAATTTGAGACTGCGGGCTTTTTGATTTTTTTGATTTTTTTGCATTACAGGGTAACCCGGTTAATGGCCGCCGTTCTCATGGGGCCGGTGCGATAGTATTTTACCGCCGGTTTGCCAAAGGCCATGGCGTAACCAAAGCGGTGGTCTGTCGGAATACCAAGTTTTTCTTTAAATTCGGGCATAAATTCGTTCAGAGCCCTTGTCGCCATACCATCCCAGACGGTGCCGACCCCCATACTCTGGGCCAGAAGTTCGAAATAGGAGAGTGCTATCAGGCAGTCCGGTTCAGGACAGGGGCAGTTCCAGGGAGCAGAGGTAATAAGAAGATGCGGCGCACCCCGGAAAATTATGTCAACGCCCTTTTCCCGCCATTGTTTCACAAAGCCGCTGAATGATTCACTATGGCTTTCCGGTAGTCTGCCCGCCGCAACAAGTTCGGCCAGCCGTTCCATGACCTCCGTTCGCAGCCTGCCCATAACCTTTTTATCATCCACCACGGTGAAGAGTACCTGCCGGGCATTCATTCCTGTCGGCGCCTGCCAGGCCAATTCAAGCAGACGCCGCAAAAGGGCTGGATCAAGATTCTCATCCCGGTACCGGCGGATTGAGCGGCGCCCTCTGATCAGGGCCTCCATCTTATCCGCCTCCGGGAACATATCTTTGAGCTCCAGACAATCGGCCGGGGTTGCCCCGGAAATGGATATCGCCCCAACCGGGCAGACGGTCAGGCAGTGCTGACAGTTAATACACATCTGGCCCCGCGTGGCCGCCACCCGCGGCTGGTCGCCAGCCATGGTGAGCACAAGGAGCGGACAGTCGGAGACACATTCAGCGCAGCCGATACATAATTCTTCATCTACTTTAAAATCCAGACTGGTCATTATCTGCTCCTCCCGTATTTTTTTATTCGCTCCGGATATAACTGTCTCAACAGTTACCTCCAGACTGTTTATTCAGCCAAGACTATCCAAAAGCCGCTGGTGAATATTATCAAAACCGCCATTGGACATAATGACAACCACATCGCCAGATTGGGACGATTGAGTTATGTAATCAATAATGGTCTCGGTATCCGGGAAATAACGGGCGACCTGGCCCCTCTTAATTAAATCGTCAATAAGCTGCCGGGCCGAAAAACGGGTGTTTTCCGGGATGTTGGTCAGAGGCACGGGATCTCGGATAATAACCTCATCGGCCTTATCAAAGACTTGTGGGTAAATATCCTGAAATATCTGGCGGCGGCTGGAATTGGTGCGAGGCTCAAATACGGCCCGCAGGCGGCGGCCGGGATAGCTGCCCCGGAGGGCGGCCAGGGTCTCCCGCACCGCGGTGGGATGATGGGCAAAGTCATCAATTACCGTTACCCCTCTTGCCTCGCCCCGTACCTCCTGACGACGGCAGACGCCGGGAAAACGAGCCAGATACTCGGCATTAGCGGCGGCAGAAAGGCCGATTCTATCAAGAACGGCAATGACCGCCAGGCTGTTCATGGCGTTATGCCGACCGGGCATGGGGCAGCGGAATTCACCATAAAACCGGCCTTGTTTAATAACCTTAAACCCGGTGCCGCCGGTGTCATACCGCAGGTCACTGAGCTGCCAATCCCGCCCCGCGCCTTCCCCGTAACCCAAAACCGGGCAGGCAGACTCCCCGGCAATTTCCCGCACCACCGGATCATCCAGATTAGCTATAAGCAGGCCCTGGGGCGGCATGAGACGTACCAGTTTATAAAACGAATCCTTCACGGCCTCCAGATCGGCATAGATATCGGCATGATCAAATTCAATGCTGGTAATAATGGCTATTTGGGGCTGATAATGGAGAAATTTGGGGCCTTTGTCAAAAAAAGCGGTATCGTATTCATCTCCCTCAACGACAAAATAATCCCCGGCATCTATATTAAAATTACGTTTGAACTCCCGCACCAGCCCGCCAATCATAAAACCCGGTTTGAGTCCGGCATAGTAGAGAACGGTGGCTAACATGGAGGAGGTGGTGGTCTTACCGTGGGTGCCGCAGACCACTAAAGGGGTCTTGCCGGTGAGGAAAAACTGCCCCAGGGCCTGGGGCATGGAGAGATAGGGAATGGCCAGCCGGGTTAGAGCGACAGCCTCCGGGTTTTTACGGGTGATGACATTGCCGACGATAACCAGATCGGGCCGGGGTGATAAATTCTCCCCCCGGTAACCTGACATCACCTTAATCCCAAGGCCGGCCAGAAAATCGCTCATGGGCGGATAGATCTGCTGATCCGAACCGCTGATCTCATAGCCCAGGGTCTGCAGCATACCGGCCAGGGCTCCAACTCCGGTACCACATATTCCCATGAGATGAATATGCCGAATAGCGGCGGGCCGGAAATTTAATGAGGGGTCAAGTTCCACAATCTAAGGCCGGGGCGGCCGCACGGTATCTTTTACGGAGTTAAAGACATTCTGAAATACCTTGCTGAAATTATCCGGCGACAGACGGCCGGCTTCAATAAACTTAACCACAACCTCCTTGGTTACTTTGAGCAGAGCGTCATCGGTAATGGGCTTGTTGGGGGCAAGGGGCTGTTTGTTTACATCCTGATTCATAATTGTCGTCCACAAATTTGAAGACTTTATAATACGATTCGACCTTATTGTTATTGTCTAAGACGGCTAAAGACGCGAAAGGGGTCGGAACAGCGGTAAGAAGGCCAATTCAAACCCGCTGCTCACGCCCCTTCCCGTTTAAGAAAAACCTACTAAGCCCTCCTTAACATCGACTAAATTACCT
>JAJRZN010000111.1 GCA_024275235.1 Deltaproteobacteria bacterium | reverse complement strand
TTGATGAACAGGGTCTCGATGATGTCGTCCATATGATGGCCCAGAGCCAGGCTCTGGCAATTATGCTCGCGGGCCAGTTCAAAGAGCCGGCCGCGCCGCCGCCGGGCGCAGCGGTAACAGGTTATATCGTCGTCCTGGGTTCCAATCCCGAAGTCGGAATGCTCCACCAGAAGGGGTATATTCAGCCGATTCATTGCGGCGCTGACGGTTTTATAGTCTTCCCGGCCGCCGAAACCCATATCAATGTGAACTGCCTTGAGCTCATAGTTAATAGGGGCCTTGCGGCGCCAGTTATCTAAAATCCAGGTAAGAACCAGGCTGTCAACCCCGCCGGAGACGGCAATTAACACCCGGTCTCCATGGGCCAGCATGCTGTAGTCATGCATGGCCCGGCCGATTTTACGGTTTATGGAGCGGGGAAGGGTAGACACGAAAAAGATTATTGGCCGGCGGCGTTCTTATCAGCCTTAAGGTATTTACATTGTTCCAAGGTGGGCGGCAGGATGTCGCTCATTAGTCTCGCGGCAGACACCCATTTGCCGCCCCGTTTCAGGAATGTTTTGAGGGAGAGAAGGTTCTCGGTCAGGGGCTCCTGGGTGTGATCTATTTTGTCGCCGCAGAGGGTGGCGCCGGTGGCGGTGCTTATCAGGTGGTATGAAAATGCCACCGATGACGGGTGGCCGACGGAGTAATTACCGCCATCTTTCTCGCGATAGCGGCTGATCTCCCAGATCATTAAGGCATCTGTATGCAGGCGGCGGCCCAGTTTCTGAATTTCTTCTTTGGTCTCGTAGCCCTGATTGTAGGTCGCGGTTTGATCCGGAGAGAGAAAATGAACCCGGCTGTTATTCCTGAAAAAGTCATGGAGCAGACGGCTGAGTTCCCTTTGACCGGCGGTTAGCCCCTTACGTGTCTTTTTGTTTTGATTGTCACTGGTAACAATGGCAACCGGCAGTATGGTAATTGTCCGCACCTCTGGCTCTGGAGTTGGAAGCGGCTGCGGCAGCGGGCGTGGAGCGCAGGCCGTCATGAGAAACATGGTGATGATAATTGTCAACTTTTTCATTTTATTCCCTCTTTAAATTGAGCCCTTGGACGATAGAACCGTTCCGGTCAGGCGAGGATCAACGGTGGTGGCGATGTCAAGGGCCTTGCCCAGGCCCTTGAAGATGGCCTCAATAATGTGGTGAGCGTTTTCACCCCGGATCATATCCACATGCATGGTGATTCCGGCGTGCTGAATAAGAGCCCGTAGAAATTCCCTGGCCAGACTGGTGTCAAAATTACCGGTCTTGGCTTCCTTGAGTTTAACCTCGTAATGGATAAAAGGCCGGTTGGAGATGTCCAGGCAGATCCTGACCAGCGTTTCATCCATGGGGATGGCCGTTTCGCCGTACCTTTTAATTCCGGCTCCGTCTCGCAGGGCCGTCTTCAGGGCCTGCCCCAGGCAGATCCCCAGATCCTCCACCGTATGATGATCGTCAACCTCAGTATCACCGTGGGCCTTGATGGTGAGGTCGAAAAAACCATGCACCGTCAGCAGGGTGAGCATGTGATTCATAAAGGGGACACCGGTTTCGATATCGGCCCTGCCGCTGCCGTCTATGAGCAGCTTTACGTTGATATCAGTTTCTTTGGTCTGGCGGTGGACAGCGCTTTGGCGCGGTTTTGATGGCGGCATTTGTCGGTTCCCCTGGTTGGATATGGCTTTTAAAATTTAACAGATCAGTTCAACAATGCTAATTTATCACAAACAATGCTAATTTATAACAACTATCTAAGTGGTCAGACAATATTATGTGATATAGTCGATGACAGAAGGATATCAACTCAAAATTATATTTCTGAGTGGGAAATATTTTTTTGAGTTGACAAGGGTTGTAAAAATAGGGTATATATCCTTTCGTTTTCGTGCAGGAGGCAGCAAAACAGATTAGGCGGGAATAACTCAGTGGTAGAGTGCAACCTTGCCAAGGTTGAAGTCGCGAGTTCAAATCTCGTTTCCCGCTCCAGAATTTTTTAAAAAGGTTCGAATACGTTCGGGCTTTTTTTTTATATATTATTTCTCACTTTACCGGGACTCTTAAATCAGTAAAGTTGGAAGAATGTGACAGTTAACAGAGGTTTGTACAATGAAGACATATCTAACGCCGGTCAAAGAGATTGAGAGAAAATGGTATATTGTCAACGCCGAGGGGAAGGTGCTGGGGCGTCTGGCCTCGGAGATTGCCACCAGATTGCGCGGCAAGCATAAACCGACTTACTCCACCTTTATGGATAACGGCGATTTTGTTGTGGTTATTAACGCCGAAAAAATCAAGTTGACCGGTAATAAACTTAAAGATAAGATATATTATCGGCATAGCGGTTATATGGGTGGCTTAAGAGAGACCAGCGCCGGTGAGATGCTGGAGAAGAAGCCCACTGAAGTGCTGATGGCGGCGGTTAAGGGGATGTTGCCCAAGAATTCCCTGGGCCGTACTCAATTAAAAAAATTGAAGGTTTATGCCGGGGATCAACATCCACATGAGGCTCAACAGCCGGCTGAACTCGATCTGTAAAAAGTTTATTATATTTTAATATTATCTGGAGATAATAGATGGCTGCAACAAAGAAATTTTATGCAACGGGCAAAAGAAAAAATGCTATTGCCCGTGTATGGTTGGCCCCCGGTTCTGGCCAGGTGTCGGTAAATAAGATGGGTCTGGAAGATTATTTTGGTAATATTGTTGACAGTCGTCAAAAGGTCAACAGTCCCCTGGCCCTCACCGATAATGTCGAAAAAATTGATGTTATTGCTACCCTCAAGGGTGGCGGTAAATCGGCTCAGGCTGATGCCCTGCGTCATGGCATTTCCAAGGCTCTGCTTGAGGTTGATCCCGAAAACCGGATGAGCCTGAAGAAGGCCGGATTCCTTACCAGGGACGCCAGGGTTAAGGAACGGAAAAAATATGGTAAGAAGGGGGCCCGGGCCAGCTTCCAGTTTTCCAAACGTTAAGATCAGCTTACAAATTTACGTTTTTGTATTTTTCAAGGAAGAGCCTTATGGGTTCTTCCTTTTTTTATTTGAACTCGGGTTTCTAATAGGGATTCCACGTTTGTTGGGGGGCATGTTATGTTAAAGGCAGGGATTGTTGGGGCATCTGGTTATACAGGGGTGGAGTTGACGAGGCTGATATGTCGTCATCCAGGTCTTGAACTTACGGTGGCCACCTCACGGCAGTATGCCGGTCAAAAGCTGGCGGCGGTATTCCCCAATCTGCGGGGACTCACCGACATTATCTGTGAAAATATATCCGGCCGGGAGCTGGCCGGGCGGGCGGATGTTTTTTTTACCGCTGTGCCGCATCAGACGGCCATGGCTATCGTCCCCGAACTGCTGACTGCCGGCAGGAAGGTTGTTGATCTGAGCGCCGATTTCAGGATTCACGATCCCGCGGTGTATGAGCAGTGGTACCAGGCCCACAGCGCCAGGGAGTTACTGTCCGAGGCGGTATATGGCCTGCCGGAACTGTATCGGGAGTCCATTCGCGGAGCCCGGCTGGTGGCCAACCCCGGCTGCTATCCCACCAGTATTATTCTTGGTCTGGCACCATTGCTTAAGGATGGTCTGGTGCGGAGTGATAATCTGATTATTGACTCTAAATCAGGGGCCACCGGGGCGGGGCGCGGAGCGCAGGTCGGCACCCTGTATTGTGAGGTAGCCGATGGCTTCCGGGCCTATAAGGTGGCGGAGCATCGGCATACCCCGGAAATAGAGCAGGAGTTGTCTCTTCTGACCGGTGAAGATATCACCGTCTCCTTCACTCCTCACCTGCTGCCCATCTCCAGGGGGATTTTAAGCACCATTTATGCCGATCTGAAAACTGATGTCACGGATGATGACCTCTTTGCCCGTTATGAAGAGTTTTATAAGGACGAATATTTTGTTCGTCTTTGTCCGCCGGGGCAATTACCCGCGACCCAATATGTGCGGGGCAGTAATTTCTGCGATATTGGTCTGAAGGTTGATCCTCGTACCAAACGGGTGATAATTGTCTCGGCCATTGATAATTTAGTCAAGGGTGCGGCGGGCCAGGCGATTCAGAATATGAATTTAATCTGCGGCTTTAAGGAAAACGACGGCCTGCTTAATATCCCGATTTTTCCCTGACCCGGGGGCTGCTTATGGTGGATGGCGGTTTGCGCTCTCTTTCCTGTTCCATAGTGGTAATCGCCAGCCTGGCAGCCTTGGCCGAAGCCCCTTTATGTCCCAGGCTGACGGCCACCTCCGCCAGTTCCCTTCTCATCCGTTGATTACCAGCGCCGCCCGGCCAGATATCCTCCACGGCCTCCAGGAGATTCGGGGCCGTAAAGTCCTTCTGTAATAATTCCTTTACTATTGCTTTGCCAGCCACGAGATTGACGAGTGAGGCAAAGGCCGCCTTTATTAAACGGTGACCGAGGAAATAGGTGAGGGCTGAGAGCCGGTAGCAAACCACCATCGGAGTTCTCAGCAGGGCCAGTTCCAGAGTCACCGTTCCCGAGGCGGCCATGACCAGGTCAGAGGCGGCCATGAGCAGATAGCGGTTCTCCGTTATAATTTTAAGGGGCAGATCGTATCCTTCAATGAGGGGGGCGATGTCTACCTGTTTGAGGCTGGGAGCCAGGGGCAGAAGAAAGGTGAGGTCGCGATGCCGTTTTTTTAGCAGGGCGGCGGTTTCTAAAAAGATGGGCAGCATGGCCTGGATCTCTTTACGGCGGCTGCCCGGCAGCAGACCGATGAGGCGGCAGCCCGGCGTGATGTGATGGTGGGCTCTGAAATCGCTTATGGCCTGGCGGTCAGGCCGCTTTACCTGATCGACGAGGGGATGGCCAACAAACTCCACCTGCCGCAGACCGTGGCGCTGAAAAAATTCCTGTTCAAAGGGGAGAATAACGGCCAGCCTGGTGACTCGCCGGGCAATGGTCTTCACCCGGCCCTGACGCCAGGCCCAGACCTGCGGGCTGATATAATAGAAGACGGGGATGCCCAGCTTTTTGGCCTTGGCGGCCAGGATGAGATTGAAATCCGGAAAGTCAATAAGGATGAGGAGGGCGGGGGAGCGACGGCGCAGATATTGGCCTATACCCTTCAAGGCCCGGCGGATGACGTTAAGCTGCGACAAAACCTCGGCAATACCAACCACGGCCAGTTCCTCGGCTGGAAACATGATATCTACCCCTGCCTGGCGCAAATAACTTCCACCCACGCCCCGGAAATTAAGCTCAGGGCGTAGTTTAAGCATTTCTGTTACCAGTCTGGCACCATGCATATCGCCGGAGGTTTCGCCGGCGACGATGATGACCTCATTATTATTGCCTGCGTTACTGGTCAATTTACGGGCCGCCCTGGGTTTTATCGAGTTATGAGATCCGGGTGCTCGGCGCGGAAATCATTAATCAGTTCGATTATCTGGTGGGCGATTTTCAGGGCCAGGCGCCCCTCCCGACCGCTGACCATGGGGGTGCTGCGCTCTCTGATATTGAGGACAAAGGCCTTTAATTCCGTTTCCAGGGCGTCATCGGTAAAGGTGAACTGCTTAGTGTCGTCACGGGGCAGGCCGTTCCCGGTCTGCCCCGTGGGTAATTGTTTACTTATCCAGATCTCTTTTTTACCGTAATCCAGGGAGATATAGGACTCCTGCTGAAAGATGCGCAGTTTTCGGGTACTGGTTTTGGAGACCCGGCTGACGGTGAGATTCGCGGTGCAGCCATTCTCAAAGACCAGCCTGGCGTTGGCCATGTCCGAGGTGTCGGTAATAACTGAAGTACCCATGGCCAGGACATGCTTCAATGGTGATTTAACTATGTTCATGATAATATCCAAATCATGAATCATGAGGTCAAGAGTGACATCAACATCGGCCCCGCGGGGGTTAAAGGCGTGCAGACGCTGGGAATCAATGAATATGGGATTGGTTATATATTGCTCCATGGCCATAACCGCGGGGTTGAAGCGCTCAATATGGCCAACCTGGACGAGGCGCTGGCACGCTTCGGCTTTGCTGATAACGGCGTCCGCCTCCTCCATGGTGACAGTCATGGGCTTTTCTATGAAGATGTCCACACCATAATCGAGGCAGTCTAAGGCTGTTTGGGCATGCCCCTTAGTGGGCACCACAATACTGACGGCATCGACCAGGCTCAACATTTCATGGTAATTACTGAAAGGTCTTGTCTGCATTTCCCGGGCTGTCTGCCGGGCCCGCCCCGGATGTGAGTCCGCGACTCCCACCAGCTCAACGTCAGCCATATTTTTATATTTTTCAGCGTGAAAGCGGCCGAGATAGCCGACGCCAATCACTCCGATTTTTATTTTATTCATCGTTTGTTATCTTGTTCTCCTGTTAGCTGATCTGTGTAAAGCGTTCAATGCCTGATTTCTGCCTCAGTGGTGGAGAGGGCCGAAGGGACGGGCGAGGATGATGGAGAGTGCCGGGAAGGCTGATATTATAAAGGTAACGGCCCGGAGATTACGGTAAAATCAGTATTTCTGGTCGGCATAGGCCAGCCAGCCGCCGGCCATGACCAGTTCCCGGTCAAAGGGGTTCAATTCAAAGCTCGCACTATGCTCCCCATGGCCGAGGGCGGTTATTTTTTGTCCCTTGAGATCAATCTTGATTTCTTCAGCCTCAATGGCGAATATGGCCTCAATATCCTCTTTCGGTAATTCAATGGCCAGCATGCCGCAGTTAAAGGTGTTCTGGCGGAAAATACGGGCAAAGCTCTCGGCGATAACCACGTTTATATTGTTTACCTCCAGAACCCATACTGCGTGTTCTCGTGATGAACCGCAGCCGAAATTCTGCCGGGTAACAATTACCTTTGCCCCCTCAAGGCTGGTTTGGGGATCAAAGCTGTTGAGCTTCAAGTCCTCGAGGATATAGGGTTTTAAGGCCAGCTTGGAATTTTCAGTCAGATATTTGGCTGGAATTATCTCATCGGTATTGATGTCACTCCGGTCAAGGAGTACACAGGCGCCACCAAATTCTTTCATTATGCTTCTCCTTTGCTGCTATAAGGCCGGGGCTTATCCGGCCTTCATTTATCAGTAACTGTTCAACCACATCTAAGGCACGTCTGAGTTACATATAGTAGTTATTAGTAATTACGGGCATTTCGCCGAATAGTTATCATTTATTATTTGATTTATGCGGCAGTCGTACTAAATTCGCGCGGATCACTGATGACGCCTTTGACAGCGGCGGCGGCGGCGGAAAGGGGGCTCATGAGGTGAACCATGCCGCCCTTGCCCATGCGGCCGTTAAAATTACGGTTAGTGGTGGAGGCGCAGACCTCGCCTTCGGCCAATACCCCGTTGCTCATTCCAAGGCAGGCTCCGCAGGTGGGATTGGTAACACAGAATCCGGCCCGCATAAATATTTCGATAAGCCCCTCTTCCAGGGCCATGCTGTAAGTCTTGGGGGTGGCCGGTGAGACTATACCCCGTACTCCGGCGGCGATTTTTCGCCCTTTAAGGATGGAGGCCGCCACCCGCAGATCCTCAATCCGGCCGTTGGTACAGGAACCGATATAGACCTGATCAACAGCGGTGTCGGACATCTCGGCGATATCCTTGACCTCATCCGGCTTGTAACCGTAGGTCACCTGCGGCGTCAGGGAGCTGACCTCAAAGGTTAATTCTCCGGCGTAATCGGCATCGGGATCGGAGTGCCATTTTTTAAAATCCGCCGCCGCCTCTTCGCGGGAGGCATAATCATCCTTGATAAAGGGCCACAGGTAGTCGGCGGTTACCATATCCGGCAGACAGACGCCGCAGGTGGCACCGGCCTCAATGGCCATGTTACACATAGTCATCCTCGCTGCCATGCTCATTTTGTCCACCACCGGTCCGCTGAACTCCATGATCTTGTCGGTGGCCCCTTTAACGGTGAGCTTCTTGATGATGCTCAGAATAATGTCTTTGGCAAAAACGCCTTCCGGCAGAGTACCGTTAAGTATTATTTTGATGGTCTCCGGGGTGCGGAAGGCGCAGACGCCTTTCAAAATCCCCACCTCAAGGTCGGTGGTGCCGATTCCGGCGGAGAAGGCTCCAAAGGCCCCATGGGTGCAGGTATGAGAGTCGCCCATAATCACCGTGTTACCTGGTCGGATCAAGCCCTTTTCAGGGAAGATGGCGTGACATACTCCGTTGGCGCCAATATCAAAAAAATCTTTGATCTTATGGCGATGAGCCCATTCCCGGATGATTTTACCCTGCAGGGCGGTTTTAGAATCCTTGGCCGGGGTTACATGGTCAATAACGGCTTTGATTCTATCGGGATTAAAGACCCGGTCCATACCCCGTTCCCTGAGGTCGTTAATGGCGATGGGAGTGGTGATCTCGTGGCACATAACCACGTCAATGTCCAGGATAACGTTCCCAGCGCCGGGCGTATCCCGAAGGTGAGCCGCGAAGATTTTTTCTGTTATTGTTTTTCCCATTTTATTCTCCGGAAAATCGTTGTCTATTGCTTCAAGTGCAGCTTGAATTTTTCTTGTTTTTCTTATAACAGGATAAGGGCTAAAAATAAAGTGATATCGGTGTTGTTATGTGCCTGCAGGGGGAGCCGGAGGCGGGGTGGCTGTTCCGGTCGTGGAAGGAAATAAAAAAATAAATTTATCCTCTTTCACTAATTTTTTACAGGGAGTAAAAAAAGATTGACAAAAACATCCGTAATGTTCATGCTGATGGGCATTACGTTAACCATGGATATGACAGCGAAAAGGGATTCCCGCCTCTTCTCGCATGGTTTATCCAAATACAGGGGAAAATATAATGGATAAAATAAAGAAAGTTGTTGTACCGGTTGATTTTACAAGCACTATAGATAAGGTGGCCAAGTATGCAGTTTCTATGGCGGAGATGATGGGAGCTCAGGTCATCTTTTTCCATGTGGTCAATGATTTTCGAGGCTATGACATGCTGTTGGTCCACCCGTCTTTTTCCGTTATAAAACAGGAACTTAAAGATAAAACCGAAAAGAAGATGGCTGAACTGGTGGAAGAATATCAATACCTCAAGAACGGTGTTTCCGGCAAGGTAGTTATTGGTAAAGCGGCCGAGGAGATTGTTGCTTTTGCTACGCAGGAAAAGGCCGACATGATTATCATTGGTACCCGTGGTATCAAGGGACTGGAAGAACTCCTGATGGGCAGCACGGCTAAGCAGGTGGTCAATACCGCCTCCTGCCCGGTTCTTACCTTCAATCCCTTTAAATTAAATCACTAAAAGGGCTTCGCAATATTTTATTGATTGGCTTGGGAAGGCGGGGCTCATGGCATTTGCTCTACTAAATCTGACTGGGGGGTAAAGATATTAATTTGTCTTTGCCCCCCCTTTTTTATCATTTCTCATCTTGGGGATTCAAGATCTCTTTGATCTGGCTCTGGGCTATGGTATAATGAAAGAAAAGCTGATAAAGGAGGTATGTCATGGTAGTAGATCCGGCGAACCTTACTAACACGCACAACCAGACCGCCCCTGAGCGGGAGATAAATCCGGCGGTTCAGGTGGACAATGTCAACAATGATGGCCTTTCCGGGGCCGGGAGGACAAGTGAGATCGGCCCGGCGGTGGTGAATAATATCTCCGCTGCCACCCTGGAAACCTCACGGGCGGTCAGTGCCCCGGAGCAGACGGCGGAATCCAGTGCAAATCACGATATTGTTGAGGCCCGGCGCCGGCACCAACTGTCGTCTGCCGCTTCGCTTCCTGGTGAATCGCCCCGGGAGTCGCAGATTGACAAGACTATTTAGGCTTATATTTCGAGATGTTATAAAGTCAAGAGTGTGGTTTGTTGAGCGCTTACTTATCCCCGGTAGCCCAATTCTTTTAATACCCGGTTGTTCGTGGTCCAGTTCTTCTGGATCTTGACCCAGAGGCGGAGCATGACTTTGCCGCCAAGGAGCCGCTCTATGTCAATGCGGGCGGAGGTTCCGATCTGTCGCAGTTTTTTACCCCCCTTGCCGATAATAATCCCCTTTTGTGATTTCTTTTCAATGAGAATGGTGGCATCAATGGTCACCAGACCACGGCCTTCTTCCTCTTTAAACCTGTCCACCATCACTGCTGTGGAATAAGGTATTTCTTTGGAGGTTAAAAGAAAGACCTTTTCCCGAATAATTTCTTCAATTAAAAATCTCTCGCTGGCATCGGTGGGGATATCCTCTGGATAATAGCGCGGCCCCATGGGCAGAAGCTTTAGGAGCTCCGCAATCATAATATCCGTGCCCTTGTTTTTCAGGGCCGAGATAGGGATGATGGCCTTGAAATCATGCAGGTTCTGGTAGGCCTCGATGATGGGGAGCAGTTGTTCTTTCGCCAGGAGGTCAACCTTGTTAATCAAGAGAATTACCGGAGTTTTGGCGCGGGCCGTGGAGAGGTAGCTGGTGGGATTTCTGCCTTTCCTCGGCAGTGGTGCCGCGGCGTCGACGATAAAGACGATTATATCCACCTCCCGCAGGGTATCTAAAGCCGTTTTTACCATTTCCTGATTAAGCTCGGCGCTTGCTTCATGGAGACCGGGGGTATCTAACATGATGATCTGATAGCCCGGATCATTGATAACGGCCAATATGCGGTTGCGGGTGGTCTGGGGTTTGGGGGAGACAATGGAAATTTTCTGCCCTAAAAGGGTATTAAGCAGGGTGGACTTTCCAACATTCGGCTGCCCCACCAGGGTTATGACCCCTGATTTTATAAGTTCATTTTGTTTCTCAAACATGTTAGTCTCAGCTCTTTTCGTGAAAAATTATCAGTGGCGTCTGTTTTGATTTTTGTGTTAAGCTTGGAGTACTGCTGAACAGCTGTCAACATTACCATAATATATATCAGGGAATAATAATGCAGGGAAGGATAATCGAATATATTGAACAGGGCAAATTTATCTGCGCCGTCGTACTCTCAGAAAACGGACGCCGCCTGCATCTGCTTAATCAGAATGGCCGTGAGGTAAATCTGCCCGCGGCCCGGATTATGTATATGAACGCCGTCAGACTGCCTGCCGCTCTGGGACGTGAGGAGGCGCTCGGCCTCCTGCGGGAGACCGCAAAACGCCGTAACGAAATGAGCCTGCCGGTGGCTCTCGAGGAGATCTGGCAGCTTGTGGTTGAAGAAGAACGTCTTGATTTCAGCCTGGAATTTATTGCTGATCTCTGCTTTGGCCGTGAAGTTAGTGATGATCAGGCGGCGGCCCTGCTGCGGGCGGTATTACAAGATAAATTATATTTCAAATATAAAGACGGTCGGCTTTACGCCCACAGCCTTGAGGCCGTGGAGCAGCTCAGGGAGCAGGAGGCCAGGGCCCGGCAGAAAGAGGAGTTTCTAAACTCCAGTGCCGCTGCCCTGGAGCGCCTGATGGCCGGAGAGGAGGTTGAGATATCCCCTGATTGCCTGCGGACTTTAAGTGAATATTATCTCTTCGACAAGGATGCGGCCGATTTTACCCTGGCCCGCGAATTAATTAAACGGGCCGGTCTTACCGCCCCGCACGCCGTATTTCATCTTCTTGTCAAGGCCGGTTACTGGACGGCGGACGAGAATATTCCTCTGCTCCGTTATCAACTGCCGGTGGAGTTCAGTTCCGAGGCCATGGCCCAGGCCGCCGAGATTGCCGTCTCTCCGGTTCCCGCTGCGGGGCTTGAGGGCCGGGTTGATCTGCGTGATCTGCCCCTCATAACCGTTGACGGGCCGTCAACCCGTGATTTTGATGATGCCCTCCATGTTCGCCGTCTTGAGGACGGCAGTTTTGAGGCTGGTATCCATATTGCGGATGTAGCCGCCTTTGTCAAACCGGGAACAGCCCTTTTTGCCGCCGCCTGTGAGCGGACTACTTCCCTCTATTTCCCCGACGGCATGGTACCCATGCTGCCGCCGGTTTTATCCGAAGGGGCTTTCAGTCTTCTGGCGGCTGAGGAGCGGCCGGCGTTAAGTTTTATGGTTACTCTTGCTGCCGACGGCCGGGTGCTGAACAAGAAAATTGTCCGCAGTATGGTTCGGGTACGGCGGCAGTTATCTTATCAGGAGGCCGAGGATTTATTAGCGGTTGATCAGGAGCTTGGTGATCTGGTAATGCTCAGCCGGCGTCTGCGTGATAACCGGGTGGAGGCCGGGGCCATGCTGATTCCGGTGCCGGATGTGGTACTTAAATTAGTTGATAATGAGGTGAAAGAGGTCTGTCTTGAGGATGTGGACAGTACCATGCGTCTCATGGTAGCGGAATTTATGGTTCTGGCCAACAGCCTGGCGGCCGGTTTTCTGGCCAATCGTCAGGAGCCTGGACTGTATCGTTCGCAGGGGCCGCCCCGTAAACGCTTTTTTAAATTTCCACCCCAGGATGATCTCTTTACACTCTTCCGCCAGCGCCGTTTTCTGTCGCGGGGCAATCTCGGGACTGTTCCCAAGCGCCATGAGGGGGTCGGGGTCGAGCAATATACCACTACCACCTCACCCATCAGGCGTCTTCTTGATCTGATTATTCAATTGCAGATAAGCGCCATTCTGGCCGGTAAGGGGGCCCTGTTCACTGAAAATGATTTAAAGGGTTATGCCGGGATTATGGCTGGTGTTCAGTCCCGGCTTAATCTTGTTCGTCAGCAGCGGCAAAGATACTGGCTCCTGAAATATCTTGAGTCCCGCAAGGGTGAACGGATGGCCGCCTTTGTGCTGGACCGGCTGCATGGCAAAATACAGGTGGTAATTCAAAAATTTCTCCTCCAGACTGAGCTGCCGGCGAATCAGGGGGTGAAGCATGAGCTGGGCGATGTGGTGATGGTGAAATTAGCGGCGGTAAACGCTTTGAACGGCACCTGCCGTTTTGAGTGGTAAGGAGGAGCTGATATGTGGCAGGACAATATAAAAAAACTGCTGGCTCAGGTGAGGGTCGGCAGGCTGACTGTCGCCGATGCCCTTGCCGCCCTCACCGCTCATGGAGCGATGGTCTCTAACAGCGTGAATATTGATTACCAGCGTCAGGCGAGAACCGCTGTCCCCGAGGTTATATTCGCGGAGAATAAGGATGCCGGTCAAATTGTTGATATTGCCCGCCAGATGCTGGCAAGGCCCTTTGTGGTTATGGCGACCAGGGTGGATACGGTCAAGGCCCAGGCCGTACAGGAACGGCTTCCAGCCTTGAAATATTACCGGGAGGCCCGGATGCTGGTTGGCAATCAGGATAAGATCCTGTCTGACCAGGGACGGGGAGTAATCGCGGTGCTGGCGGCCGGAACTTCCGATGTCCCCGTTGCCGAAGAGGCCGCCCTGACTGCCGAATGCCTCGGACATCAGGTAGCCAGAGCCTTTGATGTCGGGGTCGCCGGTATTCATCGCCTCATGGCCCACCGTGATTTACTGGAGACGGCCGCCGTCTTTGTGGTGACGGCGGGTATGGAAGGGGCTCTGCCCAGTGTGGTGGGGGGGCTGGTGGATAAGCCGGTTCTGGCCCTGCCCACCAGTATTGGTTATGGTACGGGGCTCGGCGGAGTGGCGGCCCTTATGGGTATGCTTAACAGCTGCGCGCCGGGAATCGCGGTGGTTAATATTGATAACGGCTTTGGAGCCGGTTGTATGGCCGCCGCCATTAACCGCCGATAAACTTCCTTCAGGTAAGGGATGGGAGCTGCCTTTGTCTCGGCGGCATTGGTATGCTTCCGATATTCGTAAAGGTTGATGAACTGTCGGCCTGATATCTTTCAGCGCCGGGCCTTGTTTTTTTCTTCGGGTTTCGCTCTCTCAGTTCCTCCCCTTCCTTTTTTCATAGCAGGACCATCTTGTTTCAATAACCCCTCTGTAACTATTCAGCGTGATGCCTAAAAGTGACGAACCCCCCGAAGCGTAATTGTTCAGCAGCACCCCTCTAACCTTTCCTCACCCCATGGGAGAAATGGACATTTAAGGACATCAAAACAAGCCAGGATGTTCGGAAATGGACAGTTTTCCCGGCTTATGGCCCCTAAATGATTGGCATGCCGCTTGCAATTCCATGTAGGCATGAAACAGTCTTCTCTGCTCCTCATCTGGCTCGTCGCCGCCCTGCTTTTTCTTACCGCTTCTCAGGTTCGCGCCGCAGAAACCAGGATGTTGTATTTTTATTATGTCGGTTGTCCCTGGTGTGCCAGGATGGATAAAGTTTTGCGGGAGCCGGACATGAACGGCCTGCTTCGCAGACATGTCGAAATCATCCGGATTAATATCCAGGGTCACAAGCGTATCAGCTTTTTGGGGCAGTCCGGGATTGAGGCCGCGAAAAAATTCAAGGTTGATGGAACTCCGACTATTATTTTCATGTCGGCGGCGGGAAAGGAGTTTTTAAGAATTCCGGGGGCTTTGAACCGGCAGGATTTTTTGGACGTGATCTGCCGTTACCTGCCGGGGATACAGGAGGACAAGGGCTGTCATGAGGCGGCAGGGCTGTCTTTTAATGAAAAAGCAAGAGAATAAAAGGAAAAGGAGGAACTTTATGGCTATGGACAGAGGTAATGGAAGAGGAAAGGCCGGGCCGTGGGCGGCGGTTGCGGTAATTGTTTTTATGATCGCGGCTTTGCCGCTGTCAGCTCAGGCCGGTAACGCGAAAAAGGGCGAAAAAATTGCCAAGACCCGCAAGCTGGGGAATTGCGTCGCCTGTCATTATCTGCCGAATGTGGAGTCTCCCGGCGACATCGGCCCGAATCTGGTTGAGGCCATGCAGGAGTATACCATGGCGGACAGGAAGGATGTGGTTCAATGGATCAGGGATGCCAGGAAGTTTAATCCCGGTACCATTATGCCGCCCTTTGGAACGAACAAGATTTTAACGCCGAAGCAGATTGATGACCTGGTAACCTATCTCTATACCTTAAAGAAATAGTTATCCGGCCTTCGAGTTCATTATTAAAAAAATCAGGCAAGGAGATGTAAATGAAAGGTAATGATTTTTCAAATTCAAGAAGAGAATTTTTGCAGAGAACCGGCTTGGTCTCGGCCGCCCTTCTTTCCATCAGCGCCTTCTCCACCTTTATTCCCTCCCGGAAGGGGGCGTTGGGTGGTTTTATGGGGGAACTGGGGTCAGGTGAAGCCCAGGCCGCTCCGGTGTCAGGGGGGATTAAGGAGAAACTTGAATCAATTTTTGGCGGCCGCAAAGTGGAGATGTATCATGTAGTTATGAAGACCCCTATTATTGCCGAGAACGGGGCCGTGGTGCCAATTAATATCAGTTCAGATCTGCCCATGGAGCCCGGAAATTATGTCAAGAAAATCTATATCTTTGTGGATAAGAACCTTGACCCCTTTATCGCCAGTATGGACTTGACGCCGGCCAACGGCAGGGCCGCTCTTTCTCTGCGTATTAAAATGCGGAAGACTTCGCAGGTGCGGACGATTCTGGAAGACAGCAATGGAAAACTGTACGGCAGCATAAAGACCGTAAAGGTTACCATCGGGGGCTGCGGCGGTTAAGGCTTCATCAAGGGCTGATCGCAAAAAGCAGTTAATGATTAACAGACAAGGAGATTTAAAATGCCTCACGGAATAGGAAGAATAAAGATCAGACTGCCTCGCGCCATTCGCAAGGGGCAGGTCATTGCCGTTAAAACCCTGATTATCCATCCCATGGAAACCGGTTTCAGAAAGGATAAGGCAACCAAGCGGAAGGTACCGGCCTTTTATATAGATGATGTGAGTGTTTATTATGGCGGTACCTTGATAAGCCGTGCCAAGTGGACGATGGCGGTGAGCGCCAATCCCTTTATGTCCTTCTATGTCAAGGCCGACAAAGAGGCACCGTTGAGGATTGTCTGGAAGGATATTAAGGGCGGGGTGTATGAAAAAACCGTGCAGGTTAAACCTCGGTAAGACAAGGAAATCACCTGGGGTAATTTGACAGAGAGGTAATGAAAAAATGATTAAGAAAATATCGAATTTGCGCAAATTTTTTGCCTGTGCCGCCCTTATATTGGCGGTTACGTGGCTGCACGCCTTCTCGCCTGGCGGGGCGCGGGCGGCGGATAATAAGGCGGCAGCAACGATTGAGGAGTTGACGCCCAGCATGTCCTACAAAGAATATCATAAACGCTACGAGGCTTATTATGGGGACACCACCGCCCGGATGGCTGAGGAGGGCAATCCGGCCGATTTTTTATTGGATGACGGGAAAGATCTCGCCAATAAAGTTGAGGGCAGCAAAGGCAAGTCCTGCGCCAGTTGTCATGGCAAGGATGCCTTAAAACTCAAGGGCGCGGCCACAACCTATCCCCGCTATGACGCCAGGCTGCCTGGGATTATGACCTTTGCCCTTCAGATCAACACCTGCCGCCAAAAGCAGATGGGGGCCAGGCCCCTGAAATATGAATCCTACGATCAGTTGGCCTTGACCATGTATATAAAATCTCTTTCCAACGGTATGCCGATCAAGGTGAGTATAGACGGCCCGGCCCGGCCTTTTTTTGAGAAGGGTAAAATTGCCTATTATAAACGCCAGGGACAGTTGAATTTCAGCTGCGCCATTTGTCATGTGCAGTACGCCGGTTACAAGGCGCGCTCAAATCTGATTTCCAACAACAAGCACCACGCAGACCATTGGCCGTCTTACCGGTTGAAATGGGGCAAGACCGGATCATTGCAGAGGCGTTTCCGGGGATGTTTAAAAAATATGCGCGCCAAACGACCGCCGTTGCAGAGTGAAATGCTTCGTAATCTGGAGTTTTATCTGACCTATATCAACAACGGAGATCTTATTCAGGTGCCGGGGATGAGGATGTAAAGCCAGTTTCCCAGGGCTGGTCTAATTACCTTTTACTTATAAAGCCGAGCAGTTAAGGAAGGAGAGAATATCATGCGTTTATCAAGGCGGGATTTTATCCAGATGGCCGGTTTGGCCGCCGGCAGCAGCCTTTTACCTTCGGGTCAGGCCCTGGCCAAAGGGCTGACGCCGGAAAATTTGCTGCGCTTCACTCCCAAGGGCGGGGTGACTATTCTGCATACCACAGACAGTCACGCTCAGCTGGTTCCCATGTATTACCGGGAACCGGACTCCAATATAGGTGTTGGTAAGGCGGCGGGTAAGCCGCCTCATCTGACTGGCAGAAAGTTTCTGAAGTATTACGGCTTGCAGCCGGATACCATGGATGCCTACGCCTACACCTGTGATGACTACAGCGCTCTGGCTAAGGAATTTGGCAAGATGGGCGGCTATGCCTATATTATGAGTCTTATCAAGCAAATCCGCGCCGAACGGCCCGGTAAGGTTCTTTATGTCGATACCGGCGATACCCTGCAGGGCTCCGCTACCAGTCTCTGGACCAGAGGCGAGGATATGGTGCGGGTGTTGAACCAGATGAAGTGTGAGGCTATTACCGGCCATTGGGAGTTTACCTATGGCGAGGACAGGGTACAGGAATTGATTAAGATGATGGAGTTCCCGTTCCTGGCTCAGAATGTCAATGACGCCACCTGGGGTGATCCGATTTTTAAACCTTATACCATAAAGTCGGTGAACGGTATGGCGGTGGCTCTTATCGGCCAGGCCTTTCCCTATACCCCGATTGCCAATCCGCGTCGCCTAATGCCTAACTGGTCATTTGGGATTAAGGAGGATCACATGCGGGCCATGGTTGATGAGGTGCGGGCGAAAAAGGTTGATCTGGTGGTGGTTCTGTCTCATAACGGTATGGATGTGGATAAGAAAATGGTCAGCCGGGTGAAAGGCATTGATGTGATTCTGGGCGGCCATACCCATGACGGGGTACCGAAGCCGGTGGTGGTGGGTAAGACCCTGGTTATTGGCTCCGGCTGTTACGGTAAATTCCTTTCCCGGCTGGATCTTAAGGTGAAGGGCCGGCGGGTGGTTGATTATTCCTACCGCCTGATTCCGGTGATGTCGGAGATGATTACCCCTGATCCGGAGATGGCACGGTTGATTGAAAAGATCAGGCGGCCCTATAAGCGGAAGCTGAATGAGGTGGTCTGTGATACTGAGACTCTGCTCTACCGGCGTGGTAATCTGGACGGCAGCTTTGATGATTTAATCTGCGACGCCCTGGTGGATCATTATAATGTTGATTTTGCCTTTTCACCCGGTTTCCGCTGGGGCCGGACGGTGCTGCCCGGCCCGGTAACGGCAGAGGATGTCTATTCGCAGACGGCCTTGACCTATCCCAATACCTATAAAAATAAAATCAGTGGCAAGGATCTTAAAAACGTCCTGGAAGATATCAGCGATAATATATTTAATCCCGATCCCTACCGTCAGCAGGGCGGGGATATGGTGCGCAGCAAGGGTCTTAATTATACGGTGAATATTTCCGGCACCATGGGCAACCGTATAAGTGATCTTAAGGTGCGGGGTAAAACGGTGCATCCCAAGGATCAATTTACCTTCTCCGGCTGGGCCTCCATGACGGTGCAGCCCGGTCCGCCGATTTATGATATAGTCATGGCTTACGCCCGCCGCAGGAAAAAGGTGCGGGTGAAAATTGACCGGCCGCGGCTGGTAGTCTGAACTCAGTCCTCCTGGGCGCCCGCGAAGAGAATTTGACTTTAAGGGCGCCTTTTTTTATACTCTACCGGTAAACCACTCAGTGGTACCTGAGGCTCTTCTGAACAGTTAAATTTTGATTTGAGGGGATTCTCCACCCTCATTATAGTTACCTTTGCCTATGAATATTCTTAAAAGGCAGGTCTTTTTATGGGCTGCTTTCTGTTGTTTCTGCTTTCCAGTGGTGGTTAATGCCGCCGCTCCTCCCCTTCGTCTTCTGCTGATCCCCATGAAGTCCCCCACCAGGATGTACAAGGACTTTCTGCCCCTGAAACATTATCTTGAACAGCAGCTGCGGCGTCCCCTGCTGCTTAAAGTTGCCCGCCGGAATTCGGAAATCGCGGCCCTGTTCAGGCAAAAGAAAATTGACATCGCCTTTGTCTGCCCGACTCTTTATTGTACTTTGACCAAAGCTCTGCCCATGTCACCCCTGGTTAAATTACGGCTTAACGGTCGTGATTACTATCGAAGTGTCCTGGTGGTAAGAGATGATTCAAAAATAAGACGGACAGCGGAACTTTTTGGTAAGACCATGGTCTATGGGCGTTATAAATGCCCCGGCTCCGGCCTGTTACCTCGAATTATGCTGCAGCGGGTCGGCCTGACTAATGATAAATTTTTTGAGGTCGTGAAACTCGGTAATGATGAGAGCGCCCTGCTTGCGGTTATGGCCAGGATGTTTGATGTTACCGGGGTACCCGAGATGGCGGCTCGTTCATTTATCGGCAAAGGTCTTAGAGTTATCCGTTATTCAGAGGCCATTCCCCAGTATCTTTTTACCGCCCGCTCGGGGTTGGGTACCGCCTTAATCGGCCGGATTAAGGCGGCCATGCTCGCTTTAAATCAGGCCTCGAACCGTCAAAATATTATCGGCGGCCTTGAAAAGGGAGTGGACGGTTTTTCCCCGGCGCTGGATAGTGATTACGATATTGTCAGGGTGTTAAGTGAAAGTCTCAAGAGGAGGGATGGTGGCGCGGTATTCCGTCCGGGGGAGCATACCCTGGTGGTGGAACCTCTCTATTATGATGCCGATATATTCGGCCGCCTGAAGCCTTTGCTCACCAGTCTGCGTCTAAAAACCGGCCGGAATTATCATCTTCGCGTACCGGGAAGCATGGCCGCTTTTATGGAGCTTGCTGAACATGGCAGGGGTGATTTGTTTTTGCGGGAAGCGGGGCTTGTTGTCAGTCTCGGCAAGCCGCCTCTGGAAGACCTCGGTACTTTGGCGCTTTTGCCGCCGGAGCTCAATGTTGGTCTTATTATTACCAATAGCAGCAGCGGGGTGAAGAATCTGGCTGATCTCCGGGGCAGGAAGATAGGGATTCCGTTCAGACTTTCAGAAGGAGGTTATAAAGCTCAGACTCGCTGGTTGCGGCAGCGGGGAGTGTCGCTCGACTCCGCGCGTTTAATCAGCCTTGGAACCTGTGAGCATGTCCTGATGAGTGTCTATCGTGGTAAGGTGGCAGCCGGATATGTAACCCTGGATACCCTGCAGCGGCTGCGGGATGATATTATCTCCCGGCGGATAGTTATTCTGGGCCGTACTCCACCCCTATCCGACTGGCTGCTTTCGGCCTCAAAGACTGTCCCTGATTTTGTGAAGAATAAAGTCAAAAAAATTCTTAAAGGGCGATAAGCGGTTATGCATCCCTTTCAAACCTTTCGCCGACAGACCAGTATTAAAACCAAAGGGGTGGTTTATGTAATCGGCCTGATTGTTGTTATTTTTCTGACTGTCAGTATCCTGGTTATGTCCACGGTAAGGAGAAATCTTAAATGGCAGCTTGGCCAATTCCACCAGAGTATAGCCAGAAAACTTGCCCAAACCGCCTCTGACGTTCTTTTGTCTCGTGATTATGGTTATCTCATGGAACAGATCCGGCAGCTGCGGGCCGCTGGTGAGATAGCCCGGATCAGGATAATCGACCGGCGGCATATAGTTGTGGCCTCTGACAGGATAAAGGATATTGGCGGTCGGGATGATAAACTCATGCGGTTCTTAAAGCGGCCGGCATTATCTGTTCCGTTGCCGAATGGTGATATTATAATGCCCATTAAAATTGAAGGGGTAACTCTGGGGGCGCTGCGGGTCGGTTTTGACAGGGCGGCTGAGAGCCGGCGTATTGATGGGGAACTCCGGCGGACAATCCGCCGTATTCTGTATCTCGCTCTGGTTATCTTTGTCCTTGGTATCAGCGGGGCCTTTATCATTTCCCGGGCTCTGACCAGGCCGATTATTGAGCTTTTGCGGGAGATTGATCAATTCGATCAGGAAATTTATCCGGATAACGCCTCCCGTAAACAAGTTTCCTGTCAGGATGAGGCCCTGCAGCTGCGGGACGCCTTTACCAGGATGATGACTAATCTGCGGGTATATCTGCAAAGAAATAAAAAAATTGCCAAGGAACAGGAAAAGTTGACCTGCATGGCAGCCATTGGTCAGATGTCGGCGCAGATCGCGCACGAA
>JAJRZN010000110.1 GCA_024275235.1 Deltaproteobacteria bacterium | reverse complement strand
GCCATTACCGATGAATTTATGGACGCGGTGAGGACGGACAGCGAATACTCCCTTGTCAATCCCAGAGATGGTGAGGTGGTGAAGAAACAGAGCGCCACGAAGGTATTCCGGCAGATTGTCAAGCAGGCCTGGCTCTCCGGGGAACCGGGTATCGTCTTCATTGACCGGATGAACGCCAAAAATCCAACTCCCGAGGCCGGGGCGATTGAGAGTACCAACCCCTGCGGCGAGCAGCCCCTGCTGCCCTATGAATCATGTAATCTGGGCTCCATTAATCTCGCTAATATGGTGGTCGATGGTGAGATAGACTATGGTAAGCTGGGCCGCACCGTGGACACGGCCGTTCATTTTCTCGATAATGTCATTGATGTTAATCGTTATCCGCTGCCTCAGATTGATAAAGTCACCAAAGAGAATCGTAAAATCGGTCTGGGGGTTATGGGCTACGCCGATATGCTCTGTAAGCTGGAGCTCTCATATTCCTCACCGGAAGCCGTTAAACTGGCCGGGAAGATTATGCGCTTTATCGACGGGAAGGCCCTGGATTACTCCATAAAACTTGGTGAACAGCGGGGCGCCTTCCCCAATTTTCCGGAGAGTATTTATGGCCGGCAGGCCGCTGATGCCCCGGTGCGGAATGCCACCCGCACCACCATTGCCCCCACCGGTACCTTGAGCATTCTGGCGGGTTGTTCCAGCGGTGTGGAGCCTGTTTTTGCCATCTCCTTTCTACGCCGGGTCATGGACAATACGGAGATGTATGAGGTCAATCCGGTCTTTGCGGCGGCGGCCCGGGCCCATGGCTTTTACTCCGAAGAATTACTTAAAAAAATATCCAGCCGGGGGACGGTGCAGGGCTTAGAGGAGATTCCGCTCAAATATCGGCAGATATTTGAGACTGCCCACGATATTAATCCCCGCAACCATATTGAGACTCAGGCCGCCTTTCAAAAATACACCAATAACGCGGTGAGTAAGACCATTAATTTTGGCCATGATGCCACGGTGGAGGATGTTCAGGACGCCTATATGCTGGCCTATGAGATGGATTGCAAGGGCTTGACCATCTACCGTGACGGCTGCCGGGCCAATCAGGTTCTGAGTACCAAAAATACCGATACAGCGGAGACCTTGGCCAGAGAACAAGGCGGGTTGGTGAAAAGGGATCGGCCGCGCAGTCTGATGGGCAAGACCTATCAGATGACAACCGGCTGTGGTCAGATGTACGTCACTATTAATGAGGACAATAATAAGCATCAATTTGAATTGTTTAATTTTGTCGGTAAGGCCGGGGGGTGTGCCGCCAGCCAGTGTGAGGCCATTGGCCGCCTGGTCTCTCTGGCTTGGCGCAGCGGCATGAAACCGGAGCCCATTATCAAACAGTTGATCGGTATAAGCTGTCATAAACCGGCTGGTTTTGGCGGCAATAAAGTCCTGTCCTGTGCCGATGCCATTGCCCAGGCCATTCGTCAGCATATGGAAACCCAGAACGGGGCCAAAGATGACAGCATGGCCTCGGATGCCCAGCCCTTTGGCGCCTGTCCGGAATGCGGCGGGGCCATAGAGTATGAGGGGGGGTGTTGTGTGTGTCATTCCTGCGGTTATTCGGAGTGCGCCTGAGAGGAGATGCGTTATCTTGCTGATCTCCATATTCATTCCTGTTACTCCAGAGCGACAAGCAAGGCCAGCAACCTTCATGGCCTGGCCGCCTGGGCCAGGGTCAAGGGGATTAATCTGCTGGGGACGGTAGATTTTACTCATCCCGCCTGGCTGTCTCAGCTGAAGAATGAACTGCAGCCGGTCAGCCCCGGCCTGTTTAAATTAAAGGAGCCGGGGCCGGAGGCCTGGCCTGAAGTAAAACCGGAGGATATTGAGCCTCGGTTTATGCTCACCAGCGAGATCAGCTGCATATATAAACGGCATGACCGAGTACACAAGGTGCATAATTGTATCATGGTGCCTGATTTTGCCAGCGTTGAGCGTCTGAACCGTCGTCTCGCCGCTATTGGTAATCTGGAGTCCGATGGTCGGCCCATTCTGGGGCTTGATTCCCATGACCTTTTGGAGATTCTTCTGGAAGAGGCCCCGGATGGTTTTCTGGTGCCGGCTCATATCTGGACTCCCTGGTTCTCGCTCTTTGGTTCCAAATCCGGTTTTGACTCTATTGAAGAATGTTACGGCGACCTGACGGAACATATCTTTGCCTTAGAGACAGGCCTGTCTTCCGACCCGGACATGAACCGCCGCCTCTCCGCCCTTGACCGTTATACCTTGATCTCAAATTCCGACTGCCATTCCCCGGCCAGGCTGGGTCGAGAGCTGAATATTTTTGCCTGCGATTTTGATTTCTTCTCCCTGCGTCAGGCCCTTGAAAATCCAGGAGAAGGTGGCTTTAAGGGTACTGTGGAATTTTATCCGGAGGAGGGTAAATACTATTTTGACGGCCACCGTAAATGCCGGGTCTGCATGGCTCCTTCGCGCAGCCATGAGGTTGACGGCATCTGCCCGGTATGCGGGCGGCCCATGACCATTGGTGTTGCCCATCGGCTCAGGGAGCTGGCCGACCGGGAACAGCCCCTTTATCCTTCTGACCAGCCGGGATACAGGAGTATTATCCCTCTGCCCGAGGTTCTGGGGGAGATACTCGCCCGCGGCGCGGCCACCAAGGGGGTGCGGAAGCTGTATAATCTGGTAATTAATCGTTTTGGTTCTGAATTTAATATTCTTTTGCGTACCCCTCTGGATGATCTGCGGCTGGCCTCGCCGGTTCTGGCCGAGGCCGTTGGCCGTATTCGCAATAAGCGGGTAATCCGTCAGGCCGGTTATGATGGTGAATTCGGGGTCATAAAGCTCTTTGAACCGGGAGAATTGGAGGCGGCCAGGCCAATCTCCTTTAAATGACCGTTAACCGGTTCATTTGTCTGGCAAGTATAATGGGAAGTTGGTAGATTACGCCCTGTCTTAATTATGTCCTGTAAATTCAGCCGCCTTGATTCCCGGCGGCGTGGAAGTGGAGAAAGCCATGGATATTGAACTTAATGATGTGGAGACCAGGGTTCTGGGTTGTCTGCTGGAAAAGAGCATGACCACCCCGGATTATTACCCCCTTACCTTAAATTCCCTGCTGACGGCCTGTAACCAGAAATCAAATCGTCTGCCGGTGGTATCCTTTGATGAAGCCACGGTGGCCCGCGGGCTTGCCAGTCTCAAGGACAAGAGACTGGTGGTGCAGGGGGATTCCTGCCGGGTGCCCAAATACGCCGAAATTCTGGTGAGCAGCCGTAATTTGCTGGCCCAGGAGGCCGCTGTTCTCATGGTGTTAATGCTGCGCGGCCCCCAGACTCTCGGAGAGTTGCGCGGCCGCAGTGAGCGGGCCTTTCAGTTTTCTGATCTCTCTGAGGTGGAAGAGAGGGTGAATGAGATGATTGAATCGGGTTATGTGCAGAAGCTGCCCCGCATGCCGGGCCGCAAGGAGCATCGTTACGCCCATCTTCTCGCTGGTGAACCGCAGCTGGAGACCCCGGCCGCGGTTGTTGAACCGGTCATGCGGGAGATAAAGGTCGAGAATGATAAAATCGCTTTTTTGATGTCAGAGGTGGAGCGCTTGCGGGCTGAATTACAACATTTGCGGGAGGACTTCAGCCGTTTTAAGGGCGAATTTGAATAATGTTATCGACAAGAGATACCTTTTTTATTATAAAGAAATGTTATTTGTTGTTATGCCTTGATTTAAATTAACTTAATTTGTTATTTATTAATGGAAAATCAGCCCACAGCCGCCGGCCAGCCTTGTTCTTTGCCGCGTATTGTAATTACCGGGGTAGGTCTGGCCGCACCCAACGCCGCTGATCTTCCGGAGTTCCGGGAGAGGCTGCTGAAGGGTGAAAGCGGTATCAGTGAGATTGAACACCGCTATATAGGCCGGGTTCCGGCTGGTATCTGCTCCTTCCCGGAGACCAGATACCGCAAGAAGAAGGAAAATAAACGCGGCACCAGAGCCGGATGTCTCGGGGTTTATGCCGCCAATGAGGCCATGGTCGATGCCGGAATTGAGTTTTCTGGTTTTTCGGGTTTTTCTGGTTATGAGCGCCGCCGTACCGGGGTCTATGTCGGTCTCACCGAGCATGGTACCGCCGAGACCGAGATTGAGGTCTATAATATCAGTCAGTATGGTTATGATGTGGATTATTGGACT
>JAJRZN010000109.1 GCA_024275235.1 Deltaproteobacteria bacterium | reverse complement strand
GCCGTCTGCTTCACCGCCTCAAAAATGCTCTCCATGGAGTCCTCCACCGGCAGCACAAAACAGGCCGACAACTGCCCTAATTCCCGGCCGGCATTCATCAGGGTTGGAGAATTGGGCAGAAAATCAAAGGCGGCCATCATCTCATAGAACTTAAAGGCCAACTCATCAACCGGGGTGCCTGATTTGTAATTCACCTCCCCGGCAGCCACGGTTCTCGCCACCCGCCAGAGCATATCCTGAGGAGTTTCAGTTACTTCACTATGATTATCCTTAATCAGATAACGTTTATTGAGCACGGTCAGGGCGTTAGGGGTAAAGGCTGGTTTCCTGGCCCCAGCCGGTAAAGATATCTGCTTAATATTCATTTTTCTGGCCATAGATTTCTCCTGATTAGTGATGTTTGTCCAACAATTTTACTCTTCTCAAATACGGGGCAGCAACACGGGACGACACTTGGAAAGGGCATTTAAGATATTTTTGACATTTGGACCGCCCAGGGCGGCATACGCACTATGTTGTATAGTGAAGAACAAAATCGCACAATATATTGTAAATGTAAAGATAAAAATTACTTGAGGGGAGAGAAAAAACAGCCAAAGATCGTGCCAGAAAAATTACAGAATAAGAATTAATAACAAGGAAAAAAGGAAGGGGGGGAGAAACAGGGCCTTTATCGGGCCGGGAGAATTAAACTCAGGATTCCTGCCTTTAAAAAAGCAGGAATCCTGAGTGAAGAAATTATTTAACAACCTTCTACTGCCCGTCTTTTGACCACGGGACGAATCTTTATTTTATCACCAGGCTTAAGTTGATCCGCCTTATCGCCGCAATTAATAGTAACCACCCCGTTCTTAACCGTTTCAACGGTACATTTCAGGGTCTTGGCAACAGCGACGCCAGCGGTCAGGGCCGCGGCCAGGAAAATTGCCGTCACAATAACGCTTGTCCGTTTCTTAAGTTCTCTCATGATATCCTCCTTTTATTTTTCCGGCCCTATTTACGGCCATGACAACCATTGCAATTAGTGGGGCCGCTGGCAATACCCGCCTTTTTAACCTTTTTATGACACTGACGGCAGATATTATGGAAATATTTCATTAATTTCTTCGAACCGCCGGCCTTATCCAGGGCCGCCCCCAGGGTGGCAGCGGGATCAGCCGATAGAAGCGCCTCAGCACTCTTGGCCCCCGGATGACAGGCGCTGCAGGTAAAGGCATCGGTATAGGGATAAGTGGAATATTTTTCTTTACCCTTGAGATAGACCTTGGCATGCTGAGCATGGCTGAAAGAGTTGACGTGTTTTCTGTCCCTCGGCAGCCCCTTGATTGAGGCCATATTCACCTGAGTATTAATATTTATAACCTGGGGTATCCCTTTGGCCTGAGCCGACACCACCGGCATCGCCGCCAACAGTGCGAAACCGCCGATTATCGCCAAAAATCTTCTGTTCACAATTTTATCCATTCCTGCCTCCTTTAAGCTGAATTGACTATTTCGGGACTCCCGCTGACATTGCGGGCAATGCTCCCGGCCTTTGTCAATACTTTACGGATGTTTGGCGATTTTAAATAGAGGACATCGCCCCAAAGCGGGCGGCACGGGGGAAGACAAGGATAGATGTCTACATGATAACTACTTGATTAGATAAACAAAAAGGTAACCAGCCACCTCGGGCTTCTACCAGACCGCCCGGATACCAAGCCCCTTGCGGATGGCATCGACCTTACGTTCCAGATCAACCCGCCAGGTCGCGTGAATACGGGCGGCAGCCGGAGCGATCAATTCAGGCAGACCGTAGACCAGACGATCCACCGCACCGCTGGATTCAATTACCGCCTCGATGGAGCGGGCCCCGAATTTATATCTGGCCAGCAATAAGCGCAGCAGGAGGCCGGAGGTCTTGCGGGCCGCCTGCTTCCAGTGGGTATCCATCTGGTGGGCAATAATAAAGGCCCGTTTCATCAGAATCCGTCTTAATTCCTCAAGTTCCAGAGGACTGGCGGAATCCGAGAAGAGATGCTCACCCATATTAATGCCTTCAATATCAAGAACGACCCGCAGACGGCTCATGAAATCGGGAATTTTCAGAGTCTTGCTAAGCTGCAGGGACTTGGGATCATCGTCTGTCAGCAGCCGTTCCATATCCTCCCAACTGGCTTTTACCCCCCCGGCAAAGACAAAAATAGCCCGGCCGATATTATAAGGGGTGCCGTTGACATAGGTAACACCATCCTGCATGGCGGGCAGGAAATAACGTAAATAGCCGAATTCGTGATTATCATAACGGCAGTCAAATTCATCCCAGAAGACGATGGGGATCTTGCCTTTGGCCACCGTGGCCCGCACCGGCTCAATGGCGAAATTGATCTCATCAGGGCCGCCAAACTGGGTAAGATTAAATTCAAAAAACTCAAAGGGGTCGCTGGCAAATTTAGCGGCAATTACCCTGGCGACCTCCTTCACCGAAAAAGACTTACCGGAACCGGGAGGGCCGAATACTCCAACACACAGAGGGCGCTGTACCCTCTGACGCATGGCATAGGAATACATGACATGCTGCAGGGTTACCACCGGTTCAATCTCCACCGGATCAGTGGTGCGCAGGTTGCCGACATGATAGAGCCGCAGGCGTTCAAAGCCCCGCTTCCAGCTCACCTCTTCCTTAAGATGGTGCAAGACCTCACAAATTACCGTCAAGGCCTGGGACGCTACCCGCGGCTGCCCGGCCAGCTCAACGGCATAAGCGGATTTAAAGGGAAAAAGAGCCCGCAGGGCCTTCTTTTTATCGGTATCCCAGGCCTGGCAGGCCACCTTATCCAGATTCCTGTCGAAATCCAGCGCCCTGTGATCCAGTTCAATAAAATAAGGGTCAGCCCGCAACTCGGCAGTGGGACATGACCGGCCATTTTGAAACGAAGCTGAAAAATCCAGCCGCGGTAAATGAAGACCATTGTCAAAAGAATACCCCTGGTCATAGAGGAGATGCCAGTTAACCAGCACCCGGCGTGAAAAATCATAGAAATAATTACGGCAGAAAGGCGGGCTGCTGTCCTCAAGACAATCCCTGACCAGCATGGAGGTAAGCAGGGTGTCGTAGCAGGGAGTAGAGCCTTTGTAGCGGGGAGAACTTTTTTCGGGCAGACTGCCCGGCCGATGACGGAAATAATAGCCGTCCGGGCCCAGATAAAGGAGACCGTGGGGATACATCTCCACCAGAATATGGCAGCAAAAGCGGCCGGTTGCCGAATCCCACAGCCCTACTTCGGGAGATCTTAAGGCCTTGATGGCCATGGCGACAATAGATTCCCAGTTCACCGAGGAATCCATTTCCATCCTGGTAGTCTCAAGATCAGCAAGACGGCAGAGGAGATGAAAATCGGTCTTGAATCGCAGCGCCCAGTCCTGCCAGTGAGCGGCGCTGATCCCCATGGCGATAACCCAGGGCTTATCATTACGGGCCAGAAGCTCAGCGGCCAGACATGGCGGGACGCCGGAATCATCAATAACGACAATCCCGGTATTACCGCCCATAACCGCCTCGTGCTTTGCTAATTCAAGCTGATTACATTCTGGAATGCGCCCCTCGGAAGGCAGGATCTACTGAAACATAAACCAGCCATGTCCCGTACCCTTGTCAACAACCCGCTGACGGAATATCTGATAAATTTCCTTGGGCTCCCCATAGCTGACGGCATTAATCACCGGACTTTTTTCAAGTGAAGCTATATAACCGGATAACCAGGCCCGGCACTGCTCAAGGCGGCCCTTCTCGACCTTCACCGGCCCGGCCAGAAGTTCAATAAAATCACCAGGATTATAGCCATAGGCCGGCAGACTGCCCTCGGCGAGGAGACTGACCTCCTTGATGGGCAAATTGATAATCCTGACCTTGGAGCCAATGAGGAGTAATTGTGCGCCGTTATCAGACATGAGATTCCTCCGCCGTAAATTTTATTATAGACCTGACGACAGGCATTACCTAACCGCCTCATCCCCTTTATAATTGATAAACTCGCAAACAGCGGTTCGGCAGGACTTCAACCATACACCTGGTCTGCCGAAACACCACAACTACGCAGATCTGATTTTTTGTTTCATGACAAGCATGTTAACTACAATGCCATCATAATTGGCAAAAGAAAGAGATTTGTAACTTATAGTTGTTCCAAGAGAACAAAATAAATGATTATAGTTCGTAAATAAAAGAATGCATCTCCCCGTTACAAATATCCGTAACTTATCGTCGAACGATTTTGAATAGAGTTTTGGACGGGTGAGTGCTGTTGGTT
>JAJRZN010000108.1 GCA_024275235.1 Deltaproteobacteria bacterium | reverse complement strand
GTCAAGCAGGGCCTTACGACTCAGGCGAATCTTACCGCGTGAGTCAATATCCAGCACCTTGACCCGGACGGCTTCGCCCTCTTTTAAGATATCCGTCACCTTCTCCACCCGCCGATTCTCCAGCTCAGAGATATGTACCAGTCCGTCAACACCGGGGATAATCTGAACAAAGGCTCCAAAATCAACGATCTTTACCACCAGGCCGTCATATATCTGACCAATCTCCGGTTCGGCGGTTATGGCCTTGATCTTTTCTTCGATCTGCACAGCCACCTCAGCGTCGGGGGCAAAAACCATCACCATACCGCTGTCATCGACATCAATCTTGACCTCAAACTCAGCGGTCAGCGCCTTGATCATCTTGCCGCCAGGGCCGATGAGGTCTCTTATCTTATCGGGATTAATCTGGATAGCAACAGCCTTGGGGGCATACTGAGATACATCCGCCCGCGGCTGCTCAAGGGCTTCGGCCATTTTCGCCAGGATATGAATACGCCCGGCCCTGGCCTGCTCCAGGGCCTGAGCCATAATCTCCTTTGAGACCCCGTCAATTTTGATATCCATCTGCAGAGCGGCAATACCTTCGGTGCTGCCGGTTACCTTAAAATCCATATCGCCAAGATGATCTTCGTCACCAAGGATATCGGAGAGAATGACAATATCATCCCCCTCCTTGATGAGTCCCATGGCGATACCGGAAACCGGGTTCTTCAAGGGTACACCGGCATCCATCAGAGAAAGCGTTCCGCCGCAGACCGTGGCCATGGAAGAAGAACCATTGGATTCCATAATCTCGGAGACCACCCGAATGGTGTAAGGGAAATCTTCGTGAGCAGGCAGAACACCTTTAATGGATCTCCGGGCCAGATTCCCATGGCCAATATCCCGGCGGCTGGGGCCGCGCATAAAACGGGCCTCGCCAACGCAAAATGGCGGGAAATTATAGTGCAGGAAAAAGGGCTCAAAGTTCATGCCGTAGAGGGATTCAACCCGCTGCTCATCATCACCGCTGCCCAGGGTAGTAGTAACGATGGCCTGAGTTTCACCACGAGTAAAGAGGGCCGAACCGTGGGCTCTGGGCAGAATGCCGACCTCACAGCTTATGGGCCTTACCTCATCAAAACGCCGGCCGTCAATTCTGGTTTTATCCTTAACAATGGTATCACGCATCATGCTCTTCATGAGGTCATGAAGTATATCCCTGGCCTCACGAGAACAAACATCCTCATCAGCGGCCAGTTCATTAAGAACCCGCGTCTGGAGAGCGTAATAAAGATCATTACGTTCCATCTTGTCGGCACAGGTAGTAACCTGCCGCATTTCCTCATGAGCCATGGCCTCAATACGCTCCTGCAGGGCAGTATTAACCACCGGGGCCTCAACCTTCATCTTTTCCTTACCAAGAGCGGCCTGGAGTTCATCCTGCATGGTCAGCAGAGGCTGCAAGCCCTCATGACCAAAATAGATGGCATCGAGGACCTCCTGTTCAGAGAGATAATCCGTTTCGCCCTCCACCATTACCACCGCTTTTTTACTGCCGGCGACGATGATATTCAGGTTGGAATCTGCCAATTGGGAAGCGGTGGGGTTCAAAATCAACTCACCATCCACCCGTCCGACCCTGACCCCGGCAATGGGGCCGAGAAAGGGGATATTAGAGACCTGGAGAGCGGCAGAGGCCCCGACAATGGCCAGGACATCAGATTCATTTTCTTTATCCATGGACATCACAGTGGCGATAACCTGGGTCTCATTCATATAACCCTTGGCAAACAAGGGACGCAGCGGCCGGTCTATAAAACGACAGGTCAGGGTCTCTTTCTCGCTGGGGCGGCCGATTTCACGCCGAAAAAAATTACCGGGGATACGCCCGACAGCATAATATTTTTCCTGATACTCAACGGTGAGCGGGAAAAAGTCCGCCGATTCCCGAGGTTCTCTCGCCGCGGTAGCAGTAACCAGAACCACGGTACCGCCATAGGTAACCACGACAGAGCCGTTGGCCTGTTTAGCAATTTTGCCGGATTCAATGGTCAGGGGGCGGCCATTCAGTTCCATCTCTACTTTTTTATACATTACTTCTCCTTGTTAATCCACAGGCCGACACCACCAACAGGCGGATAATACCGCAGCCGGACTCTTATATTTTTATTTAAGGGGGTAACCCGTTCAGCTTAGCTGAAGTTACGCCATATTGTAATTTATCAAGCTGCCAAAATTGCTAAAGGCAGGTGCAGACTGGATTGACTCCCCGGCCCGCAACCTGCCCATAATAGTCTAATGACCTTAAAACTGAGAGTTACTTCCTGATCCCCAGTTCTTTAATAACGGTTCGATAGCGCTCAACATTTTTACCCTTCAGATAATTTAGAATCCGACGGCGCTGGCCGACTAATTTCAGCAGGCCACGACGAGAATGATGATCTTTCTTATGGATCTTAAAATGATCAGTGAGATAAGTGATCCGGCCGCTCAAAAGGGCAATCTGTACCTCCGGTGAACCGGTATCATTTTCATTACTACCAAATTTGGCAATTATTTCTTTTTTTTGTTCTAATTGTAGTGTCACGTTAGACCTCCATATTTTTTGTCTTTAATTATTTTATTGTTTGCGCAGTAACCGCATAATATATGTTTTTTAAATTGAAAGCGAAGTTCCAGGTTCATGGTCAAATTTCGCCAGTACCTCTTCCACACTCTTTATTCCACTCTGCAACATTGTCAAGGCCTCATCGGCATTGACAAGCCTTGCACCATCCAGGGCCTCGTTGACACTGAAAGGCCCGTTCATCGTCCTTCTCAGAGCCAGCAAGTGAGCCCCGCAACCCAGAGCCTCACCAATATCGGCCGCCAGGGTACGGATATACACCCCCTTTCCGCAGCGCACCCGGATACACATCTCAGGCCCGGCGTTCGGACCGGCACCAAGCCGCAGACGAGACGGAACCGACTCGACAATCTCCAGCTCATCTATTGTCACTAACCGGGGCGGCTTCTCAACCTTTATCCCCTTGCGGGCGTAATAATAGAGCGGCCGGCCTTTATGCTTCAGGGCCGAATAGGCCGGCGGCATCTGATGATGCCGGCCGATAAAGCGGCTTAGACATTGATCTAATACCGAGCGCTCAAATTCAGGCACCGGGCATTGAGCGACAACCTGTCCGGTAAAATCCTGCGTGTCGGTGCTTACCCCAAGACGCAAAAGGGCCAGATACTCCTTATCACCGCCCATCAATTGCGATATGATTCTGGTGGCAGGCCTTCCAGCACAGACAATAAGCAGCCCGGAAGCAAAGGGATCCAGAGTACCACTGTGACCAACCTTTTTTATTCCCAGGGCCTTGCGAATATAATGGACAATCTTAAAAGAAGTCGGGCCGCAGGGCTTATCAATCAAAAAAACACCAGGCGGCCGCTCCTCAGAGCACGTAACCGGCATAAAACCTCAATAGCCCTCCACCAGGGGCAATAACTCGTTAAAGATACGATCCCGCACCTCTTTTAAGGTCTCGCCGTTCTTAAACTTACAACCGGCCGCGTTGCGATGGCCTCCACCATTAAACTTGCGAGCCACCTCTGCCACATCGCAATCGCCCTTGGAGCGCATACTGACGCTGATACCGTCCTCGGTTTCCTTGATTAGAGCCACCGCCTGTACCGAGGCCAGGGAACGGGGATAATTAATAAAATTCTCCGTATCGGCCAATTCAGCGCCGGTTATTTCAAACATTTTTTTGGTGGCGCTGATAATAGCCAGGCGTCCTATACTGTATAATTCGAGAGTGGAAAGCACGGCCTGTAATAATTGCAGACGACTTTCTGTATAGTTATCAAAAAGTTTACCGGCCACCTCCTCCGGCTTAACTCCTATATTGACCAGTTCACCCGCTATCCGAAAGGTCTCTGCCGTGGTAGAGGCGTATTTGAATGATCCGGTATCCGCCACAATGGCAGTATAGAGACAATAAGCCGCCTCATAAGAGATTTCGACCCCTAATTTTCGGGCCAGCTCATATACCATCTCGCCCGTTGATGAACGGCCGGCTTCCACCCAGCGCAGATCACCAAAATCTTTATGGCCGGCATGATGATCGATGACCATAAAAGGCTTAATTTTAAGAAGGTTATCAACCTCACGTCCCAGACGAAAACGATCACCACAGTCAAGGGCAATGGCACAGTCTATCTCGCTGTCACCAGGCGGAATATCAAACAGCTCAGTACAGCGGGGCAAAAAATTGTAGAGGTATGAAATCTGCCCCTCGCTGTAGAGAACTACCTTCTTCCCCATGTCTTGCAGAATATGACCCAGCCCAAGCTGCGAGCCAAGGGCATCACCGTCGGGAAAGGTATGGGTAACCAGCAGAATGGAACCGGACTCTTCTATAACCCTGGCAATCTCATTCATCTTGCGGGTGGTCATTGGCAATCTCCCTGAAAACCTGATCCATCTCGGCCTGATACATGGCAGCGAGGTCATGCTTAAAAACCAGTTTGGGCATATAACGCAAACTAATACGCTGAGCCAGCGTACTACGCATAAAACCGCGGGCACTTGTCAAGCCGGACAAGACATCCTTAACTTCGTTTTTCTGACAATTAAAATAAATCACCGCGGCCCGCAGATCGGGGCTGACCTCAACCCGGCTCAGGGTTACTGCCCGCAGACGGGGGTCGCGCGTCTCACGCAGCAAAAGCATGGACAACTCGTTCCGAATAACCTCCGCCACCCGTCCAGGCCGCCGATTAACCCTATGCCCCAAATCGGCAATGGCATAAGCGCTTACCTTTTTATCCTTTCTACCCATTATAGATATAGTTTAAAGGATGGCTTCAACTTCATCCATGACAAAGGCTTCCATGGTATCACCAACCTTAATATCATTATAGTTCTCAATGCCAACCCCGCATTCATAGCCGCTGGCAACCTCCCTGGCATCATCTTTAAAACGTCTGAGAGAAGATATCTTGCCGGTATAAACCACTACCCCCTCACGCAGCAGACGAACCTTGGCATTACGGGTAATTTTACCATCGGTAACATAAGAGCCGGCGATAACCCCGATTTTGGGGACACTAAATATCTGACGAACCTCAAGCGTACCGATAACCCTCTCTTCGAAAGTAGGATCTAACATTCCGGTCATGGCTTTAGTTATATCATCTACCGCGTGATAAATGACATCATAAAAACGAATGTCGACATTTTCTTTCTTGGCCATGTCCTGCACCTTGGCATTGGGCCGGACATTGAACCCCAGGATAATGGCATCAGAGGCCGAAGCCAGCAGGACATCAGATTCCGTAATTGTCCCGGTGCCTTCATGAATGATACTGAGCTTAATCTCCTTGGTACTCAATTTCTTCAGGGTCTTGGCAAAGGCCTCCAGAGTACCCTGAACATCGGCCCGCAACAGAACACAGAACTCCTTCATGGCACCTTCCTGAAGCTTCTCAAAAAGGTTTTCGAGGGAAATTTTACTGCCCTGAGCCAGATATTTTTCCCGGCTCTTGGTCTGACGCTGGCTGCTTATATTCTTGGCGGTCTTTTCATCCGGCATGACGATAAACTCATCCCCGGCGCTGGGAACACCGCTTAAGCCATGAACCTCAACCGGCATGGAGGGGCCGCTCTCCGGCACCGTCTCACCCTTATCATTAAACATGGAACGGACTTTGCCATAAAATTCGCCTACCACGAAAGCATCTCCATCCCGCAGGGTTCCCTGCTGGATAAGAATGGTGGCTACAGCCCCCAGCCCCTTGTGAAGTTTGGCCTCGACTACCCGGCCGCGAGCCCGGCGTTTCGGATCGGCCTTTAGTTCCAGAATCTCGGACTGAAGCAGAATCTGCTCTAAGAGTTCATTGATGCCAATATTTTGTTTAGCCGAAACTTCACAGAAAATGGTATTTCCACCCCAGTCTTCCGGCACCAGATCATATTCAGCCAGCTCTCTTTTGACCCGCATGGGATCGGCATCGTCCTTGTCTATTTTGTTGATGGCCACCACGATAGGCACCTCGGCGGCCTTGGCATGATTGATGGCCTCCTTGGTTTGATCCATCACTCCGTCATCGGCGGCCACTACGAGGACAACAATATCGGTAACCTGCGCCCCCCGGGAACGCATCTCGGTGAATGCGGCATGACCGGGGGTATCTAAAAAAACCACCTCGCCCTGAGGGGAACGGACATAATGGGCTCCAATGTGCTGAGTTATACCGCCAGCCTCACCGGCCGCCACATCTGAATTACGGATGGCATCCAGGATAGAGGTCTTACCGTGATCGACATGTCCCATAACCGTGACCACCGGAGGCCGGGGCAGCATCTCGCCGCCGGCTTCGCTATCCTCGAGATTGAGGATATTAAGCTCTTCGGTCATGGCCTGCTCTACATCATAACCGAACTCCGCCGCCACCAGAACCGCGGTATCAAGATCAATAATCTGATTAACGGTGGCCATAACGCCCATCCCCATTAATTTAACAATCAACTCATTGGCCTTGATTCCCATGCGGTGAGCAAGATCACCAATGGAAATGGTATCATAAATCTGGATACGCCGTTTAATGGCCTTGGCCTCTCCGGCCTCACTGCCGCCGCCTCTCGCCATCTTTTTACCACCCCGGCGCTGACGATCGAGCTTCAAGGCCGATGACAATCGTCCACCGGCCATGGCAACATCTTCCATATCCACAACACCGTAACCCTGCTTGCGGCCCCGCTTGGCCTTGGCACCCGGCTCATGATGAAACTTAACAAACCGTTTACCTCTTTTCCCCTTGCCGGGCACTGAATTATGATCATTACCGGGGCCGCCATTAAAGGGCCGGGCGGCTCCAGAGGCAGCACCCTTGTAAGCAGGCCGGGCCGTCGTCTTACTGCCCTTGGGCTTGTTTTTCTTCGGCCGCGGCCGTTCTTCCTCAACCGGCAGTTTGATTGCCGCCCGTTTAATAACCCTGGCTAAACCTTTGCGGCTGGCCGCTACCGGTTGCGGTTTTTCTTCACGCTGAACCGGGGTAACCTCCGTTGCTTTGGACCCAGCTGTTTTCTCTTCATCAGCTTTAATCTCTTCCGGCGATGCGGCCTCACCCTGCTCTGCCGGTTCCACCGCCGACACTTCAGGTTCCGGCGCGGATGCAGTTTCAGGTTCCGTTACAGTCTCTAACTTCTCAGGTTCCGTAACAGCGGAAGGCTCTGTATTGGAATCTACGGCCGGCGCCTCTGTTTTCTCATCCTGGCCGGCCGCTAATTCAACCGCCGCTTCCGCTTGCGGCGGAGCCTCGTCTGTTTTGGCTGTTTCGGCCTCAGACTTGAGAGGCACGGCCTTGCTGACCTCCGCCTCTAATTCAACAACGGGAGGCGGCGGTTCAGGAAGCTCAATTTCATCCAGTACGGTGGGCTTAACCGCCTTGGTCCGCCGCCGGATAATGGTCTTATGCCCCTTGGTCTGAATCCTCTTTTCCTGAACCTCGGTATGAGTCGCCGACAGACGTTTTCTGATTTCCGCGGCAGTGGCTTCATCAAGGCTGGAGCTATGGGTAGTTACATCATACCCGAAGCCCTTGAGCTTGACCGCCAACAACTTGCTGTCCATCCCAACTTCTCTAGCCAACTCATAAACTCTGACCTTCATTACGCTTAAACTCCCACCTGATATATTGTAAACCCGACCCGGTAAATTACCTTATTTAAAAGCCCCATCTATTCTCAAGGGCTTGGGGGCCGCAGCAATCTCCGGGCATCTTAACGCCCTGGCCAATTTTTTATGACTTACACATAAACGCCGCCCGCATGACAATGTTCGACACACATATATACCGCGGCCATTTGCTATCTGCTCCTGGTCTTCACACAATCGTCCTTCCCGCCAGATAAAACGAGACAAATCAGACTTGGCGGCCCGCCTGCCGCAAACCACACACATCCTCTCAGGCACATATTTGCGGTTCATGACCGGCGGCGCCAACCTTCCCCGCACGAGAAGGCTATTTCTCTTCCTCTGCAACGGTCTTCTCCTGCGCAGCCGCCGCCCCGGCATCTTCCGCCTCTACCGTTTCAGCCTCAGTATTCTCAGGCACAACAGCATTCACCTCAGGATTTTCAACCTCCACGGCCTTCTCTGCACCTGGAGCCTCAGGCTCCGGGACAACATCGTCAGGCCCGGCCTGCTCTGCGGTAAGGGAAACCGCGGCCGCCTCTTTCAGGGCCTCAGCCTCAGGCACGGCAATCTCAAGCAGGGTTGCGATTTCCTCCGGATCAGCCGTGCTTAATTCAGTCACGGAATTAATTCCATTCTCGTAGAGAAGATCAGCCTGACGTTTATCAATACCGGCAATGGCCGTCAGCGAGTGGTAGTCATCCTCCATGATCTGAGAATATTTTTCTTCACTCTTAACATCAATTCGCCAGCCCAGAAGTTCCGAAGCGAGACGAACATTCTGACCGCCTCGGCCGATGGCGAGGGAAAGCTGATCATTGGCCACAACCACCATCAGGGTCTTACGCTCCTCGTCAACCACGACCATCGAGACCTCAGCCGGAGCCAGGGCATTTGAGACATATTTGGCAGGATCAGGACTCCAGGGAACAATATCAATACGTTCACCCTGTAATTCCTGCACCACATTCTGAACCCGTGAACCTTTCATCCCGACACAGGCCCCCACCGGGTCAACATCCGAAGCGCTGGAGACCACGGCAATCTTGGCGCGATTCCCCGGCTCCCTTGCCACCGCGATAATCGAGACCGTACCCTCGGCCATCTCCGGGACTTCAATGGTAAAGAGCTTAACAATAAAATCTTTATTGGTACGGCTCAAAATCAATTGAGCGTCACGGGCCGTCTGCTTTACATCCAGCAGAATCGCTCTGATTCTGTCACCCTGGCGGTATGAACGACGCGGCATCTGTTCATTGCGCGGGAGAATAGCGTCTGTCCGGCCAAGATTAACAATAATATTACCTCGTTCAAAACGCTGCACAATACCATTGACAATCTCGCCCTTGCGGTCTTTAAACATCTCGTAGACCACCTCGCGCTCGGCATCCTTCATCTTTTGGATAATAACCTGTTTGGCGGATTGAGCGGCGATTCGGCCCAGCTCAGAGACATTGGTCATCTGACTGCCGATCTCGTCGGCCAGCTCCGCCTCGGGATCAAGTTGTTGAGCCTCGCTTAATGAAATTTCAGTCTGTTCATCCTCAACCTGATTAACCACCGTGCGGAACTGGAATAATTCCATTTCCCCTGTTTCCTCATTAAACTGAGCCTCCATTTCACGCCGCATACCGAATTTTTTTTTGGCGGCAGACATAACCGCCTCTTCCAGGCCTTCTATCAGCATCTGTCGATCAATGCCTTTATCCCTGCTTATCTGATCAATAATCCTGCGCAAATTTGACATCATAGTTGCTTCTCCAACTTGACCCTTGAAAATTCGAAATACAATACCCTGTATTAAGAATTATAAATTTATTATTTATGAGTACCGCGTTTTGTATTTTTAAAATTCAATTACCAATTTAGCCTTATGGATATCCGCCAGGTTAATTACCGACTCCTCCCCTTCCGCGCTTAACCATACCTTCTCGTCATCGGCTTTTTCAATGACCCCGACAGATGTTAAAGGGCCTTGCTGACCAGCAAACTTTATTTTAACTTTTTTACCCTGATTACGCCTGAAATCACGGCTGGTGGTGAGCGGCCTGGTCAGCCCGGGTGACGAGACCTCCAGTTTATAGGCCGAGGCAATGGGATCTTCCACCTCAAACAAGCGGCTTATTTCCCTGCTCACCTGGGCGCAGAGATCAACATTAACCCCCTCCTGCCGATATATCACAACTCGCAGAGTTAAACCTTCCTGCTCATTTCTAAGTATCAGGTCAATCAGCTCAAGTCCGAGATCATCAATAATCGGGCTGATCAGGGCCTTAATCTGGTCTGTTCGTGGATCCATTTTTTATATCTTACGCCCTATAAAATAAAAAAAGCGGGTAAAAACCCACTGTCCAGTTTAAGGATCATCAACGAATTACCGCTGCATCCATAAATCTAAGAATCATTTTTAATGCCGTAAAACTAATACCAACCCAACTGAGCCGCATTAAAAATGGAGCGGGCAACGAGATTCGAACTCGCGACACCAAGCTTGGGAAGCTTGTACTCTACCAGCTGAGCTATGCCCGCCCTACGCACTTCAACCTAATATTATACAAATAACCTCAAAATTGTCAAGGGTGACGAATATTATTTCAGGGACGACAAGGAAATAAATTGACATACTTAGCTGATGAGATTAATATATTTTGCTTTACTTTATTGATTAGAGCGGTTCACGATAAAGTTATTTATATGGTAACTATTCAGTTGCACCCCATCTTCGTCCGTTACGGTTACGAGTTGAGGGTAATTTGCAACCCTCGTTGAATCGTTACTTTATATGTAACTGTTTAGGGAAATTTACGATCATATCTGTTATTAAAAATATCTAAGGACAACACCATGAGCAAAAGAACATTTCAACCAAGCAACACTAAACGGCACCGAACTCACGGCTTCCGGTTACGGATGAGTACAAAATCCGGGCGCACTATTATCAATAACCGCAGGGCCAAGGGTCGGCGGCGCTTATCTGCCTGATGGTATCTGTTTAATTATTCAGAATTACATTTGATATGCGGCAGTCAGCACTGCCACGCCGGCGTTTAATAACGAAAAAATGGCAATATGACCATGTATACCGGCATGGTCGTCGATTGCGTGCCAATGAATTTAATTTTATTTTTACCCCAAACGAACTTGGCCGCCATCGACTCGGAATAAGTATAAGCGGGATCAAATCAGCAGTTAAGAGGAATAGATTAAAACGGCTGATCCGGGAATTTTTCAGGCTCAATTCAGCCTTTCCCGCCACAATAGCACGGCAAAATGAGGCTGGAATTGATTTGGTAATTACGGCCAACAAAAAGTTTAACCCTGCTGATTTAAACGATCTCCAGGAAATATTTTCATCTTTTTTATCTTCCAGGAGTAATTCTACTATTGCTCTCAGGCGACAAAAGAGGGGAAGAATAACTTAACAGCGGTAAGTAAAATTGCAGCGTTTTCTTCTATCTTTAATTAGAGCTTATCAAATATTCATTTCTCCTCTATTCCCTCCTACTTGCCGTTACATTCCGTCCTGTTCCCAATATGCCATCGAGGCCGTAAGCCGTTATGGTATATGGCGCGGCGGCTGGCTCGCCATACGGCGTATTTGTCGCTGTCATCCTTTTCATGCCGGGGGCTATGATCCTGTTAAATAATGTTGCGGCTCCGGGTTACTGCCGTTCACAACCTCTGATGTTTTATTAACGCCCTGACGTTCTGTAAAGAAACAACATGGCTGAGTTTCGTCACCAAACAGAAACGGGCAAACGCAGATCCGTGCCGAGCAACAATTATCACGGCTGATACTCAAAAAACTTTAAAAAGCAAAATGGAACAATAATGGAAACCAAAAGAGCCTTCATCGCGGTTATCATATCCCTTGTTATCTTGGTAGGCTATCAATACTTCTTTATGCCCGGTGTCCATCAACCCCCGGTGCAGCAGCAGAAGCAACAGCCGGCAAGAACCACTGCCGCCCCGCAACTGGTTCAGCCTGCTCCCAGGGCCGCGGCTCCTCAATTATCACAACCCGCGGCAGCACCAGCCACGACTGATAATACCGCAGTTCCTTCTGCCGCCATGAACGGCCGCGACATTACAGTAAGAACCAGTTTATACACGGCGGTAATTTCAGAAAACGGCGGTGTTATCAAGAGCTTCACGCTCAATAAATACCGGGAATCACTGGCCGCCGACTCTCCCCGGAAGGAATTGATTAAGACGTCTTCTCCCCAGGATTTACCCTTGAATTTTTACTGGGGACAGGGTGGGAACATGACCCTCCCCCTCTTTAAAGCCAACCGCCTGCAGGTAACCACCTCTCCCAACGGCCAACAAACTCTGACCATGAGCGCCACTCTTAAATCAGGGCTCAAGATCCAACGGATAATGACCTTTACTGACAACTCCTATTTGATAGGATTAACCATTAAAGTAGAAAACAAAACACTGTCCCCTCTGCGTGGCGCCCCCTATCTACAATTAATAAACCGCCCATTTGCCCAGGGCAGCTCCAAAACCTCCTTTCTGTTTAATGGCCCGGCCTCATACGTTAACGGCAAGTTAGAAGAGATCAAGCCTAAAACACTCCGCAAAAAGGGCCCTGAAGTTTTTCAGGGCAAGTTAGACTGGGCCGCCTATGAGGGCACCTATTTCATGTGCGGAATTATCCCCCAGACCAAATCGCCCAGCACCGTACAAATGGCCTTAACCGGCAAAGACACCATAATTACCACCGTCAGCGGCAGCCTGTCCACCATTAGCGCGGGTAACGCCAGAGAATATTCCTACGGTCTCTATTTTGGCCCCAAAAAACTCTCCATTCTCAAAGACGTGGGCTTCAACCTCGACAAGACCGTTAACTTCGGCTGGTTCGATCTTATAGCCAAGCCGACTCTCTATCTCCTTAACTTCCTGGATCGCTATGTTCACAATTATGGAGTAGCCATTATCCTGGTGACCATCCTTTTCAAGCTCATTCTCTGGCCCATCTCCCACAAGGGCATGAAATCCATGAAGACCATGCAGAAGATCCAGCCCAAGATGGCCAAGCTGCGGGAGAAATACAAGGACAACAAGGACAAGCTGAACCAGGAGATGATCCTGCTTTACAAGACTTACAAAATCAATCCTCTCGGCGGCTGCCTGCCCATGGTCGTCCAGATTCCGGTATTTTTTGCCCTCTACCGGGTTTTACTGCAGACTATTGAATTACGGCACGCCCCCTTCATGTTGTGGATAAACGATTTATCGGCCCCGGATCGTCTCTCCATCGGCTTTAATATTCCATACCTTCATGGCATACCGGTACTTACCCTGCTCATGGGAGTCAGCATGTTTGTTCAACAAAAGATGACCCCTACCACAGGTGATCCGACCCAGGCCAAAATCATGCTGTTTCTACCGGTAGTTTTCACCTTTATGTTTTTAAATTTCGCCTCCGGACTGGTATTGTACTGGTTCGTTAATAATCTGCTTTCCATTGGTCAACAATATTATATTAACAAATCCATAGATGATTAATTATCGGATTGTAAGCTGACGTACTGCTTCAACAACAGCAAAATGGAATAGAAAAAATGACAGTTACACTGCAATATAGCGGGAAAACAGTGGAAGAGGCAATTGACAAAGCCTGCCGGAATCTTAACACCGCCCGTGAAGATCTAAATATAAAAATTATCACCCCCGGCAGTAAGGGCTTTCTGGGCTTTGGCCGTCGTCAAGCCCAAATCACGGCAACGCCGAAAAAGGACGGTAGTGAATTCAGCGCAGCCCCACAGGATACCCCCTCCACAACAGAAGTAGATATATCCTCAGAGACAAGCCAGAAACCAGCCTGCCGTAAATCTAAAAAAGACAGGGGGCCATCTTATCGCGGCAGCCGCCAGGAGCCCGCTCAGCCCGATCCCGCGGAGATATTAGAGATAAGCACAGTTATTAAAGAAATAATAAGCCTTATGGGGCTGAAGGCCGAAGTGGAAACCACTGTGGTCAATAATCGGATAAAAGCCGTAATTGACGGTCCTGACAACAAGCTGATAATTGGCCAGAGAGGCGAAACCATAGATGCCATTCAATATCTTGTCCGCAAAATTATCAGTCACAAATACCCTCACAAACTTTTTTTTGCCCTGGATGTAGGTAATTACCGCAGCCGGCGGCGGGAAGAATTAGAGGAACTGGCTCTGAAACTGGCGGTAAAGGTTAAGAGCAGTGGTATTACAGAGACTATTGCCGCCATGAATCCTGCTGAGCGCCGTATCGTCCATCTTGCCCTGCAGGATGACCGCGAAATCCGCAGTGTCAGCATGGGCGACGGCCTGTTTAAAAAGATCAGAATTTACGTCCCCTCTAAAAAAGGCGGCAGACCAGCAAGACGCCGGTAGAAACCAGCAGTCGACGCTTTATCCCCGCCTGTTCGTTCACCGAGGCCGTCCATGCCCTTAAAATTAGATTCAACTATTGCCGCCATTGCCACTCCGCCGGGGCTTGGTGGTATTGGTATAATCAGGATAAGCGGGCCGGCCGCCCTCACTATTCTCAAAAAAATCTTTGTTCCCCAAAACCCTTCCTGTTCCTTTATCAGCCACCGCCTTTATTATGGCTGGATAAAGGAACCAGAAACCAGGCGCAACCTTGATGAGGTGTTAGCCGTGTATATGCGGGCGCCGCACACCTACACCAGAGATGAGGTGGCCGAGATCCATGCCCATGGCAGTTTTGCCGCCCTTCAGCAGATTATGGCCCTGGTCATAAACTGCGGCGCCCGGCTGGCGGAGCCCGGTGAATTCACCAAAAACGCCTTTCTAAATGGTCGTCTCGACCTTACCCAGGCCGAAGCGATTATTGATCTGCTGCGGGCCAAAACAAGTCAGGGGCTTTCAGCCGCCGTTGCGCAGTTAAGGGGCGGGGTTGAAGAAGAAATCAAGAAAATCACCGAGCTTCTCAGCACCATGAAGGCCATGGTGGAAGTAGCAATTGACTTTCCGGACGAAGAGGCGGAAATACTTGATGCCGATATTTTAAGGCGGCAAATTGAACCGGCACTTAAGGGCCTGGAAGATTTGATCTCAGCCGCCGATCATGGTAAAATTATAAAAGATGGGATTTCCGCCGTAATCATCGGGCGGCCCAACGTGGGAAAATCAAGCCTGTTAAACGCCCTGCTGAAAGAAGATCGAGCCATTGTTACCCCGGTTCCCGGTACCACCAGGGATACGGTTGAGGAGTATCTTGATATACTGGGCCTGCCGGTTCACATTGTTGACACGGCGGGTATTCGCCAGGCCAGAGGCGAGGTTGAGGAGATCGGCATTCAGCGCAGCATGGCCAAGCTGGCCGCGGCCGATCTGATAATCATGCTTCTTGATGCCGGCAGCCCTCTCCATGCTGACGATGAGCGGCTTTTCGCCAAAGCAGCCGGCAAACCCTTAATCATAGTTATTAACAAAACCGACATCAAACGACCGGAAATCATCAAGGCACATTATGCCAGATTCTCTGACACCGCCATCGTTTCCGTCTCAGCCAGGACCGGAGAAGGCCTGCCGGAGTTAGAGAGCTTGATATACAAAACCATAACCGGGACTGATTACTCTGTTGAGCCAAGGGCGGCCATCCCCAACCTGCGCCACCAGGCGGCAATGGCCAAGGCTTTAAAGGCAGGCCGCTCTTTCCTGCAGGGCCTGAATAACGAGCTTGCCCCTGATCTCATGGCCATAGACCTTCAGACAGCCCTGGATTATCTCGGTGAGATAGTGGGATACACCACGACGGAAGATATTTTAGATAAGATTTTTGGTGATTTCTGCCTTGGTAAATAAACATATACCCCACAGTTAAAAAAAATCAGGTTTGGCCGAACAGACAATTCTTAACCTCAGCCTAACGCCTAAATTATAAGTGGTGATTGAGATGGCAACCGCAAAAGGAGCCAATAAGGCCCCTGGCCTTGAGCAGCAGATAAATTTTCTCAAAGGTATTGATTTTTTTAATAATTTCGATAACCACGAGCTACGCCAGCTCCTTGAGGCCTGTAAAATATTAAGGGTCAAGGCAGGGCAGTATATTATCAAAGAAGACAGCATGGAGCGGGTATTCTACATCCTGCTCAAAGGTGAGGTGTCGGTGGTCAAATCCGTGGCCCATAAAAAGCGCCGGGCCGTGGAGTTGACAAAATTAAAGGCCGGGGCATGTTTCGGTGAAATGTCCATGGTTATGGATATCAAACGAACTGCCGGAGTAATAACCAGGAGCAATAGTTTCATATTGGTTATTAATCCGGAGGTAATCAGCTCGTCCAATGTTTTTCTACAGCTTAAGTTTTACAAACGTTTCTGCGAAATACTGGCAGGCCGCCTGATTATTGCCCACGAGCACCTGGCCGGCCTGGAAAAGGATATTAACCTGAAGGCCCTTAAAGAAATTGATTTACCCAGCGAAGATCAGGAGCCCGAAATAACTTCCCAACCAGCCGCGACCCAAAAGCACCAGACAGAACAACCAGTTACAGTTACCCCCCAGGCAAGTTACGATGAATTACCACCGCTGCCGGCCAAAAAAGACCGCATCGTCCGCAGCCGCATGCAGAGGCGCCTGAGAGCCGTCCTTGATCTGCCCTTTAATCCGGCCGTTGCCGCTCTTCTGAAACCGATGTTAAACGGCAAGGTCGATAATACCAGGGTGCTGGCTGATTATATCCAGCTTGATCCGGTCTTGACCTGTAAAATATTACAGATTGCCAATTCCTCATTCTTCCGACGGACTGCCCCGGTGGGGACTGTCCCCCACGCCATGATTACGGTGGGAATAAGCCATATTCAGGAATCCATCAGCGATATAATTTCTCTTGCTGATTCCCCTAAGGCCTTCAGCGGCTTTCGTAAGATTGCCTCCCGGTTCTGGCGTCATTCAGTGGCAGTAGCAAGAATAGCCGTGCTGCTGGCCGAATCCATCCGCGTCTCCAGCTCGGCTGATATATATCTGGCCGGGCTGACGCATGATTTAGGCATTATCGGCCTTGACCTCATTGAACCGGCGGTTTATCCCCATATATCAGATCCATCCTCAGAGATTAGCACCAATTTTCTGAAGGCCGAAACTTCCTATATTGGTATTGATCACGGCCAGGCCGGATTCTGGCTCGGTGAGAGTCTTGGTCTGCCGGAAGTCTATCTTAATGTGATGCGTCTGCACCATTCACCAGATATGGCCCGTTCCCACAGTCTGATTATTGCCCTGGTTCATTTAGCGGATCTCTTCGCATCCCATCATGGTTATGGCTTTGAGTTCAGCGATGTTACAACGGATAAGATTACAAAATCATTTGCCTGGATATTGATCCAGGAGAAGCACCGGCCATTTCTGGATGTGAATCTCCCCGATTTTATTGAGCAGTTTGACGAGGAATTAAACAAGACCTGGACAAATATCACCAAGAATTTAAATTTTTAGGGGGATATTTTATTGCGGGTTTTATTTTCTGTCGGGTGGTTGGTAGATGCACCGGGGGCGTATTGCAATACGCCCCTACAAGGGGCAGAAAATAATTTATTACAAGGGTGATGGGGTTGTTTTCTTTTCGCCCCTTACCCCGATTACTACTGTCTCCAAGGGAATATTGGCCTTTGCCTTCTTTAGAGCGGACTGGACTAAATTTTTCATATTTTGGCAGCAGGGTACCTCCATGATGGCAATGGTAATTGATTTTATGGCCGCGCCGGCGAATATTTCGCTTAATTTCTGAATATAGGATTCGACATCATCAAATTTAGGGCAGCCCATTAATACCACCCGCCCCGGCAGCAAGTCCTGATGAAAACCGGCATAGGCGACGGTGGTGCAGTCCGCGGCAATCAGTAAATCGGCGTTCCGCAGAAAGGGGGCATCAGGCGGCACAAGACGTATCTGCACCGGCCAATGACTTAAAGCCGAGGAACCGGCTATGCCTATGGGCTGATTGGCTTGCTGACATGGGGTTTGGGGCTGAAAGCTCTGGAGGTTTGCCGATGGACAGCCGCCGCCCTTTTTCTGGGAGCGCACCAATTCCTCAACCGCTTCCTCATCAAAGTCATCGGCCTGTCGTTCCTCAATCTGAAGAGCGCCGGTGGGGCAGCCGGCAAGGCAGGCTCCCAGTCCGTCACAATATTTCTCGGCAATAAGCCGGGCCTTGCCGTCAATAATCCGCAGGGCACTTTCGGCGCAATCCACAATACATTGCCCGCAGCCATTGCATAAATCTTCATCTATAGTAATAATTTTTCTGGTTATCTTCATCTCATCTCCATCGTTAAAGACCCATGGATTTTAGCATGGATCCCACTGTAATATTGCCGCTATTGAATCTACCCCAGAGCCTGACGAACCAGGCGCAAATTCAAATCTTCCTCACCGGCCGGCCCTTGATGCTCAAGGAGGGCGCGAATCTCATTTTTTAATCCTTCATTAGCCCCGAAATGGGTCATAATGCTTTGGCCCAGCTCAGCGGCATTGCCTGCCGCAGCCTCAGCCAATATTTGAAAATAAACACTCAGGACAACAACCGCCTTATTACTGCCCTCATTTTCTGCCGCTAATTCAGCCGCCCGCCGTGTCGCCCGGCCAACCCGGCCAATGGCCTTAGAATCATCGCCGAGGCGCCGCTTTATCTCAGCACCGGTATCAGTAATGAGTTTTTCCTGCTTTTTGGCCAGAAGTTCCGGGGGCAGCTGGCCAAGACATTGTTCGGCGTAAGGGCAGTACGCGGCACAGCCAAAATCCATTCGGGGATTAAAGACCTCATTGCCGCAATTCTTACAGCGCCGCTTGCTGTCATCCTTAAAAAACTCCAGCATATGGCCGCATTTGGGGCATTTATATTCAAAAACCGCTGCCCCATCCCAAAAACGGCTATCTTGTCCAGGACATTGCATTTATTACTCCTTAGTAACTACTCAACTGGACTCCTCACTGAATAGTCACACTCATCAAAGATAAGCGGCACAGCCCGGCTGGACTGTGCCGCGTTTCAGACAATTACAGAGGCTGATTAATTATCCCAATATGGCCTGCAGATCCTCAGCGGGAGTGGTAATCGGCTTAACCGCGAAATTCTGAACCAGTACATTCAGAACATTGGGGCTGATAAAGGCCGGCATGCTGGGCCCTAAACGGATATCCTTGATGCCGAGATGAAAGAGAGTAAGTAAAATCGCCACCGCCTTCTGCTCGTACCAGGATAACACCATGGACAGGGGCAGATCATTTACCCCGCAGTCAAAGGCCTTGGCCAGAGCCACGGCAATCTGAATAGCCGAGTAGGCGTCATTGCACTGACCGATATCCAGCAGCCGCGGAATACCACCGATGGTGCCAAGATCCTTATCAAAGAAACGGAATTTACCACAAGCCAGGGTAAGGACAAAACAATCCTTCGGCACCTGCTCAACAAACTCGGTATAATAATTACGTCCCGGCTTGGCACCGTCACAACCGGCTACCAGGAAAAAATGCCTGATATCCTTATTCTTGACCCCTTCCACAATCTTGTCGGCCACCGACAAAACGGTATTCCTGGCAAAACCGGCCATGATCGTCCCCTTATCGGTATCCTCGGCAAATCCAGGCAGTTCCAAGGCCCGGTTAATGGCCGGAGTAAAGTCCTTATCAGCGATATTAGTCACCCCGGGCCAGGCCACCAGGCCGGTGGTAAAGATATTGGCCATATATGATTCTTTGGGCTTCTGAATACAGTTGGTGGTCATGATAATGGCACCGGGGAATGCATCAAATTCCTTATGCTGATTCTGCCAGGCGGTACCGTAATGACCACAAAGGTGGGCATATTTTTTCAGACCCGGATAGGCGAGACAGGGCAGCATCTCACCGTGAGTATAGACGTTGATCCCCCGGCCCTCGGTCTGCTTTAAAATATCCTCGAGATCCTTTAAGTCATGGCCGGAGACCAGAATAGCCTTGCCTTTTTTGGCCCCCAGGGAAATCTCAGTGGGCTCAGGATGACCATAGGTGCCGGTATTAGCGGCATCCAGGAGCTCCATGGCCCGCAGATTGGTGGCTCCGCACTTCAAGACCATGGCCACCCAGTCTTCCAGACTGATATCATCCCGCAGGGTGGCGGCCAGTGCCTCCTCAATAAAGGCATAAACCGTGTCATCTTCCTGGCCCAGGATACGAGCGTGGTCAGCATAGGCAGCCACCCCTTTCAAGCCGTAAACCAAAATTTCTTTGAGAGACAGAATATCGTCTTCCTCTATTTTCTGGCCCTGGGCATGCCAGTTAACCGCCTCACCCTGTTTCACCATGCCGTCATGATCGGCCGCCGGAGTAAAGGTAACAGCGGCAGCACTGCTATCCACCTTGCCGCCGGCCGCCTCGACCTTCTCTTTCATGCTCTCACGAAGCTCAACCGCCTTTTTGATCAGGGGGATTAAACGGTCATCATCGAAATTGACATTGGTCAGGGTGGAAAATACCGCCTCACAGACAAAGAGGTTCAACTCAGAGTCCACTACCCCAAGCTCGCGACCGGCCACGGCATAAACACTCATTCCCTGGAGGGCGTGAATCAACAGATCCTGAAGAGCGGCAGTTGAGGGGCCTTTGCCGCACACTCCAACCTTGGTACAACCAATTCCCTTGGCAGTTTGTTCACATTGATTACAAAACATTTTTTTCTCCTCTATGTTTAAATTGTTCCCGATCTGAAATAATCAACCGGGCATTTTTGTGTCTCTTTAAGCATTGACACGCCAGTAAGCATCAAACTTGATTTTAAACTACCGCAGACAGCAGATAGAAACATTGACTTAAATCAAGACAGGAAAAAATAATTTTTGTGGAGTTCATCCCATACAAATACCAATCTCACGGGCGGTTTGCAGCTTGTCGTCATCTTTATCAACCAACTTACGGATTCTAGTGGCCTCCTCCAGGGTAACCTTCTGCATACCGCCATTAACTAAAGCCACCATATGACCGAACATACCAGCCTCGGCCATCCGCACCGCCGCCGCCCCGAAACGCAGGGCGAGCAAACGGTCAAAAGTCGTTGGTGAACCGCCGCGCTGAAGATGACCAAGTACGAGAGAGCGAACATCCTTGTCCGTCCGTTCTCTGATCTGCTGGGCCACCCAGTCGCCAATGCCGCCGAGGAGCACCTCCTGTCGCCCCACTTCACAGCTGCCCTGCTGACAGATGACATCGGAATCTTTGGCTTTAGCGCCCTCGGCCACTACCACAATGGCGTAATGTTTGCCATGCATGTCGTTATCGGCAATTTTCTCACAGACCTTTGCCAGATCAAAAGGAATCTCCGGAATCAAAATGACATCGGCACAGCCGGAGATCCCGGAATTTAAGGCAATCCACCCCGCCTCCCGGCCCATAACCTCAACCACCATAACCCGGTCATGCGATTTGGCGGTGGAATGGAGTTTATCAAGGGCCTCGGTGGCGGTGGAAACGGCGGTATCAAAACCAAAGGTAAGCTGAGTGGCATAGAGATCATTGTCAATGGTCTTGGGAACCCCTATAACCGGCATCCCCTTTTCCTCCTGAAAACGGCGGGCAATATCAAGACTGCCGTCACCCCCCACCGCGATATGACACATAAAGCCCATGCGGGTAAAATTCTTCATAATCCGGTCTGACATGTCGCGGATCTCTGTTTCGCCGGCCAGGTTTTTCACCGGCATGGCAAAGGGATTACCCTTATTGGTGGAGCCGAGGATGGTACCGCCCTGGGTGGTAATATCAATCACACTCTGCGGGGTCAGCCGTACCAGTTCATCCGCGTCAATCAGCCCTCTGTACCCGCACCGGCTGCCGTAAACCTCCCATCCCCTTAATTCGGCTGACATAACCACCGCATATATTACCGCGTTAAGCCCGGGGGCATCACCCCCACCGGTTGAGATAACGAGTTTTTTCATAATTACCACCCATTTTTTATTTTACTGTTCATTTTTTTTTTACCATACCGCGGTTTATATTAAAATCTCACAGCCCGATATTATTTGCCATTTCTATAAAATCACCGCTGATTTATAAAGAAATTAAGCCATGATGAGGTTTTGTTAAGACTCCAGTCCCGGGGCGGGGCAATAATATTCCGCGCGAAAGACAGGCCGTTGGCCGTCAGGCGCTCATAGACCAGTACCCAGAAACAGCGTTTGCGGCCGGGGTAAACCTCACACCAGCCATCCCGACTGCCGCCGCAGGGGCCGTTTAACATATATTTAGCGCAGCCGGATTGGGGACAGAGGTAGGCCAGATCAGACAGACGGCAATCGCCGCAGTTCTGACAGTCAAAAATAAGCAGTTTGATGATATGTTCAATATTGGCAAGTATCTTTTCGCGGCCGCCGCCTTCCATGCTGAGACAGACTTTACTGGTGGGACGGTAGAGAGCGCCCTCGGGCTCAAAAAAAGTCTGATGGACAAAATGTGACAGACGATAGGATAAGGGCAGGGCCGGAAGCGGCAGTTTATCTAAACCGGCTTCTTGCTTAAGATTGAGACCGGTCTGTGGATCAGATTTAAAGAAATAACAGCCATCAGCCGGCCAATAGGAAAGGTCGGGAATCAGGCGTCTCCAGTCAGCGGCCATTTCTGCCGCCTCATTCATTACCAGATCCAAATCGGCGAAGGTCAGGCCGGGGCCGCCTATATGAGCCCCGGCGTACCCCAGGCCCTGCAGAATGGCCAGTAACTTAGCGCCTCTCAGCAGACGGGCTCTTTTACCCTTGTCGGCGGAATTTGCTTCACGGCACATATCGTTATAGAGACTCTCGGTAATGACGCAACCAGGAACTTCGCCCCGGTACATAAGGCCGGCGACCTTCATGTTGGGGATAAAAACATTACCCAATATCGGCAGATCTAAACCGGCCAGCCGCGTATAGAGCAGAACCTCTTCAAATTTACGGGCATCAAAACCCAGCTGAGTAATTATATAATCAGCTCCAGCCGCGGCTTTACGGTGCAGCTTCATGTATTGGAACAGCAGTTCCTGGGGCAGAAATTTAAAAGGTGAGATCGCCACCCCCTTTAAAAAGGTGGTGGGCTGAAAGGTCATATCCTTATTCTTGGTCAAACATTCAGTCTGGCCGGTATTCATCTGGCTGATAAGGTCAAGGGCCTGGACAGAATCTAAGTCAAATACCGGTTTGGGTTTGCCGCAATAACCATGCTGGGGGTAATCGCCGGAAATAACCAACAGATTCTGGAGACCAGCTCGATCCCAGCCAAAGAGCAGGCTCTCCATCTGGTTGCGGTTTTTATCCTTGCAGGAAAAATGACTTATAACCGGCAGCCCCATGGCCTGAATCTCTATCCCCAGAACCTCTGGTGACAGGGCGGGATGGCCGCCGGCATTTTCAGTTATGCTCACCGCCCGCAGCCGCCCGTCAGCCGCGGCCTGTCGGGCCAGCTTCAGAATACGGTTCTGCCCATGACCGTGACCGGCCCGGTTGGGTACCAGCTCAAAGGTCAGAGTGAACTCAGCCGGATTGTATAATGATTTCTTGAAATTCATCAAAAACAGGTAATAAAGGCTATGGCCGCGAAGGGCTTACGCCCCGGCCTGTCCAGGGCTTTCAAGACCGTATTTATCGGCGTAACCGCGGGGGGTAATCATGAAATCCTGCCAGCGGAAGGTCTTGGAATTACCAATAATAACCGTGGACTGCATACCAACCTCAGCAGCCGCCATTTTCTCTAAGCTGGTGATGGTTATTTTTTCGTTTACCCGGCCGGCAGCGGTAACAATACCCACCGGAGTCGCAGGGTCGCGGTGAGCCATGATTAATTCCTGAGCCCGATTTAAGTGATGACGACGTTTTTTTGACCTCGGATTATAGAGAACGATTACAAAATCGGCCTCGGCCGCGGCGGAAAGACGCTTTTCAATAAGGGGCCAGGGGGTAAGAAGATCTGAGAGGCTGACAGCGGCAAAATCATGCATAAGCGGCGCCCCCAGACGGGCGGCACAACTGTTTAAGGCCGCGAGTCCAGGCACTACCTCTATATTGGTTTCACTCCGCCGGCCGGCGGCCAATTCAAAAACCAGACCAGCCATGGCGTAAATTCCGGGATCTCCACCGCAGATGAGGGCTGCTTTACGGCCTTCTTCGGCCAGATCCAGGGCCTTGCTGCAACGATCCACCTCCTGCATCATAGTCGAGGATAACACCTCCTTGCCCTCTAACAGCTCGGGAATCTGCTCAAGATAGGTTTTATAACCAATTATTATATCAGCATCTTGAATGGCCTTTTGAGCGGCAGCTGTTATATGCTCAGGGTTGCCGGGGCCGGTGCCGATTACTGATAATTTACCTCTGTTTTTAGCTTTATTCATTTTTTCCTGTTTTTTTGTAATTTTTTTGTGATAGGGAGTTGTAAAATCAGCGGCACCAAAATAGATAATTTTACGATACCGGGCTATAGAAAATCAAGTGCCATTTAACAGAAATTTTTCTTCAATTCTTCGACTTACATTAATTCTTGTCGCCTGAATTACCAGGATGGCGGATGTATCAGGATTTGTAAAGGTATCCTTGGGAGCGGTCATTTTAAACTGTTCAACAGTAAGCGAGTTAGCACTGCCGTCCCATCCCGACCCGCCATCATGAGTTAAAATTCTCAATTGAGCGGCTGATTCCGCGGAGTATAAAGCTTGCGCCCATAAATATCCTTCTGCCGCTTCAGTTGAGCCCATGGTAGTGAATTTCGCGATCAGGGTGCCGAACATCCCCAGAATAACAATAACAAATACAGCCACAATCAGACCAAAACCTTTTTGATTACCTATGATTTTAAAAAAAGATACCATGATTTTTGCTTCAGGGGTTCTTGTTAAATATTACAGCGCACCGCGGTAAAATAAAATTTTTCACCGCTGGAAGAGGTGACTGTAACCACAATAAGCTTGCTGTCCGAGGTGTTATTTAAACCAGGGGTATTATGATCTATCGTGGCCGTGTTGCCGGCAATATATCTGACTTGTACACTGCGTTGATAACCGGTCAGGGTAAAAGAATTATTGTCCTGATCGTGGAAAACATCTGTCTCAGAATAACCGTTATAATCATCAACATCGTTAAAAATTGGCCGGGACTCCCCCGCTTCAGGGCCTAAGCCGGCAGAGGGGGTTGCCGGTACGGATGAACCGCGGTCAGACTCGGATGTTTTAATGGAACCGCCGCCGGCAGGGGTATTGTTATCCCATTTCTTTGCCAGAATTTCGTCCATGAGTGACTGCCCCAGATTAACAGCCCTGATCCGAACCAGGGGATCAGGACTGTGACTTATTGAGTTGAAAAAGGGCAGAAGAATCATAGACGAAAAACCAAGAATAACTATGGTTATGACCAGCTCGATCAGGGTAAACCCGGATTGGCGGATATATTTTTTCAGTTTGCTAGGCAACATTAAAAAATATCGTCTATTTTTTTCTGTACCAGAGCCTGGTATCTGAACCTGATATTCCAAGAATCATATCTTTCAAATTCTTGCCGCATTGAATACAATATCCAGGATAGTTATTTATGTCATAGTTGCCGGAGCTGACAATCTCAGGCGCGAGGTGGGATAATAACGCTTTTTGCAACAAATCTGTTTCCTTTACCGGGGCAAATCGGTATGTTTCATGGGTGAAGCCGTAGCGTTCATCAAAAATTAACAGTTCTATCTTATTAACTTTTTCTATAATGGAGAAATGGGCGTATTGAGATCTTTTTGCTTCAACCGCCGCTTTTTTTATCCAGAGCCAGAGAGAGGCGTCTGACACTTCAAGGCCGTGTTTATGCAGCATCATATAAGACCATAAGGAATAATGCTCCAACTCTATATATCGCAGACTTGCAGGGCCGTTGTTGCTTTTTACCATACAGCGGATTAATTTCTGACTGTTCGGGGGAGTAGTTGACAAATCCATTTAATTTCTCGTCTGTTAAAAGTTGTAAACGATTAAGCAGGTTAGTTATTTTACTTCTCCAAAAGTGATGGGCTCGTAGTTAACATGCTTGTCATGAAACGAAAAGTCCGATGTTTAATCAGGGGACAGCATCAACCCTTAAAAATATACCAGGCATTTTTATCAGTTTACCATAAAATATCACTAATGTCCGGTTAAGAACCTGCGTTGATCTCATCAGTAAATACAGGTTTGAAATATTCCGGCTTACACACCGCTCTGTAGACTGCAATCGAGAAACTAATATGGTTAATAAAAGTCCTGAACAGCTTAATGGTATTTTTGTTAAATCTTCAACTGGATTCTCTTTAGTTGAACTTATTTTGATTATTGTGCTGCTTGGAATTCTGTCGGCCGCCGCCTACGTCAAGTGGCCTGTCGGCCTGAATAATAGAGCTGCCATGCTTGAGTTGATGCGGGTAATACGTTACACCCAGCATGTGGCGACGACCAGGGTCTATGATCCTGCCCATATATTAAGACTGAAAATAAACGCTGACAAATACACCATAACCGACGGCACAACAGCCATTTCAGCAGAATATAACGATCAATACCTGCTTGGTGATTCCAGTATTACCCTTACCGGGATAACCCTGTATTACAACGGCCTTGGAGAACCGGTCAACAGCAGCGGTGTAGTTTTAAATTCCATCGCCTCCCCTTCGTTTACGGTGAACGGAACCTCGTACCTGACGGTATGTCCACAAACCGGCTATGTCCTGGAAGGATCGACATGTCCATGAAATCAATACAGAACACATCCAGACACTCACAGGGTTTTACTCTCATTGAGTTAATCATTATCATTGTGATCCTAGGCATATTCAGTACTATGGGGGCTGATTTTATCAGCAAGGCCTTTAAAGGTTTTCAGGCGGCCAACAGCAGAATGGAGATATTTGAAGAGGGCAAAGAGGCGATGACCAGGATGGAACGCGAAATAAATAACGCTATTCCCAACGCTGTCATAGTGACAACGGTATCCGGCCGCCAGGAGCTGAGAATCGGGGTAATAGATGACAAGATCATGATCTCTGACAATGTCACCGGCCATTATATAGAGTCTCCACCAACCAATAAGATTACTGATGACACGGGCGCTCTTGGGGCAGGCGTTATTGTGTCCATCAATAACACGGCATGGGACACCTTTGCCAGCTCTGTTCCACTTGATCGGAGGCTCTATAGAGTAACCGCAAAGACCGGCAGGGAAATGACCCTGGATCGTACTATCCCAACGGATTCCCGCTCACCAAGCAAGCGGTTTTACGCGGTTGCCAAGGCGATAAGATACTATTATGATTCTGCCTCGACCCAGTTAAGACGTTCTGAAATTTCCATTAACGCGACAAATACCCCTCTTGATGATACAGCCTTTACGGCTGTAACCGGCTACCCGCTGGCCGCGGATGTCTCTAACTTGACCTTCCATTATACCCCCGGCACACCGTCACGTAACTCGGTCGTCACGGTAAGCTTTAAAATTACCAGGAATAACGAGAGCATCCTGTTTAAAAAAGATATTCATGTCAGAAACACCCCATAGTCGTCCCAGACAATCAGAGACCAAGAGACCAGTCTCAGGTATTTACTGAATTTAGAACCTCTCTAACCTTGCGGCGCAGTTCCCGGGGAGAAACCGGCTTGGCGATAAAGTTAAAGTTGTCCTGCACAATGCCTTTGTCTATGATGATATCTGCCGTATAACCGCTCATAAACAGCACCTTAACAGCGGGCCTTATCCGGCGAATCGAGTTACAGGCTTCCTTACCGCTTTTCCCAGGCATAACCACATCAAAAAGCAGGAGATCAATATCATCACCGAACTCGGAGAATTTACGGATGGCATCATCGCCATCCACCGCGGCGATGACCCTGTAACCCGACTCTTCGAGTACCAGGGTTAACAGCTTCCTGGCTTCCAGATTGTCCTCGGCAAGAAGAATGGTTTCAGTTCCCTTTAAGACCGAAGCGGCAGCTTTGCGCTCCACTGGTATTTGGCCTTCCTCCGAGGTCAGAGGCAGATAAATTTTAAAGGTTGTACCAATGCCGCTCTCGCTGTATACGGTAATCTGCCCCTTATGCTGTTTGATGATCCCATAGACGATGGAAAGCCCCAGGCCTGTACCCTTGCCAACAACCTTGGTCGTAAAAAATGGCTCAAAAATCATCTGCCTGGTCTCCTCATCTATCCCCTTACCGGTATCGCTCAGCGATATCAGAGCGTAGGCCCCAGGCTTTTCCAGTTCATGAAGACCGGCATCATGCTCGTCTAATTCTACAACGCTGGTACCGATAGACAATGTTCCGCCCTGCGGCATGGCGTCCCTGGCATTGGTACAAAGATTCATGAGTACCTGTTCAATCTGACCGGTATCAACCATGACAAATATATTCCGGGCACTGTAATTAATCTTGATGTTTATGTCTTCACCGATGAGCCTCAACATCAGTTTGTGCACGCAGTCAATCAAACTGTTCAGCTCCGTCTTTTTCGGGCTGAGCCTCTGTTTACGACTAAAGGCGAGAATCTGACGAGTCAGATCAGCGGCCCGTTCCGCCGAACTGAGGATGGGGTCAATGAGGGGTTTAAGATCACTTTTTTCACCCACCATCTCCGCCAGCAAATCAGCATAGCCCATGATGGCAGTAAGAATATTATTAAAATCATGGGCAATCCCCCCGGCAAGATGACCGACAGCCTCCATCTTCTGAGACTGCCGGAGCTGGGCCTCAAGCCGCTTCCGGTCGGCAATACCGTTCCACTCGCGGATTGCCCGCTCCGATATCCTGGCCATCTCCGCCATCATATCCGGAGATTTAACCACATAATCCGAGGCTCCCAGCCGCATCGCCTCCACCGCCCAGGCCTCATTACCAAAACTGGTCATAATGACAACCGGATACCGGACAGCACCGTCCTCGCCCCGGCTGATCATGGCAATGCCATCACCGTCGGGCAGTTTCCAGTCCGAAATAACCAGATCAGGTTTCTGCTCTTGAACCTTTTCCAGCCCTTCGGCCAGGGTTCTGGCCCGCTCAAGCTGGTATGTTTTGCCGCTTGCCGCCTGGCGCTCAAAACCTCGTTTAATAAGTTCAAAATGGTCATCTTCATCTTCGACAACCAGCACTCGAGTAACATTCATATACTTACCTGAAAGGATTCTTGTTCCAGCCCAGCCAATAGAAACCAAGATCCCGCATCAACCGGGTAAACTGCTGAAAGTCAATGGGCTTAACAAGGTAACTGTTAGCGTAATATTGATAAACCTTACGGATATCCTTTTCCGACTCAGACGAGGTAAGCACGACCACGGGAATCGACTTGAGCTGGTCATCTGTTTTAATTGTCTTCAACACCTCAATACCGTCGACTTTCGGCAGCCGCAGATCTAAAAGAATCAGGTGCGGCAAGAGGCAATCGGCCTTATCAGCATAAACCCCGCGCTGAAAAAGATAATCCAGGGCCTCCTCACCATCCTTGACCCAATATATCTTGTTGGCTATCTGGTTTTCCCTGAAACTTCTCTGAATTAACTCAGCATGGTCCTCATTGTCTTCAACCAGCAGAATATTCAATGACTCTCCAGACATACTTAATCCTCCTGTACGATCCGTTGCCGCGGCAACGTAAAATAAAAGGTAGTACCCTGATCCGGGCCTCTCGACTCAACCCATATCTTTCCACCATGTAATTCGATTATTCTTTTTACCAGGGCCAGACCAATACCGGTTCCAGCTGAGCGCGGATCCAGCTTCTCAAACAAGCCAAAAATCTTATCGTAAAATTTCGCTTCTATACCAATGCCATTATCCTTAACGTAATAGGCACACTGACCATCGGCCAGAACTTTACTGCCCACCTCAATCCGTGGCTCAGCCTGACTGCCGCTGTACTTTAAGGCATTTTCAATGAGATTCTGCAGCACCTCCCTGATGCGGTGGCAATCGACAAAGACAGGCGGCATATCCGCTTCCACCGTAATAACCGCATTTTTCTCCTTGATAAAAGCCGCTAAATCTTCAATTGCCTCGTTGGCGGCCTCTGTTATGGATAATTCAGCCGCCGGATTAACCAGCCGCCCGATTCTCGACAATTCCAACACATCATCGAGAAGGGCCTGCATCTTGTCGGCGGCCCTGGCTATGCGCTTGACATCGGCCTCCATACGCTCAAAATCACCGGTTCCGGCATCGGAAACCAACGAACCAAGAAAACCTTTAATAGTGATAATGGGACTTTTTAAGTCGTGGGAAATGGTGTAGGTAAAATTCTCGAGTTCAGCATTTTTTTGTTCAAGCACCTGTTCCGACTTTTTACGCTTGGTTATATCGGTGGCAATTTCCATACGGACGATACGGCCGTCTATCCACCGAATTGCCCGATCACGAATATCATACCAACAGTTGTTCTGGGTATTCTGAAATTCCCAGCGGTAAACATCCGCCGGATTGCCTGCGGCATCTACAAGCCGTGGATTGGTGCAGAAGCTGCATGGGCCGGTTTGATCTTTCTGGAGGGTTTGCCAGCATATCTTACCAACACCGGAATCGGTGATGCCTAAATTGTCTTTGGCATACTTATTAAGAAACATTAACTCATAGGTTTGCATGTCAGCGACATAAACCACAGCATCTAAACCGTCCAGCACCGTAGTGAGCCTCTCATGTGACTCGGCGAGTTTCTTTTGAACCTCCTCACGTTCTAATATTTCAGCAGTAAGCTGGTTGGATTTATCAATGAGCTTATGGTGCGAAAGCCGCAAATTTTCGAGCGTCTGGTTCAGAGCGGCAAAACTGTTACCCGCCTTCTCTCTGAGTTGACAATGCAACAACACAACCGGCTCCTGTTCATCCGAGCTGATAAGCAGACGGTATCCATGGCAATAACAGTCAACCTCATGGCCCGGCGTATCAGTCCGCCAGCGCAGGGCCCCTGGCACGGGTTCTCTACTTTGCAGACAGCGCTTCAGGTAATGGACAACCATCTCTGCCGGGGTAGTCGTTAACTGAGTAATGTTCCGGTCGGCCAGTAAATCCCCATCTTGTCCCAGCATCTGAGCGGCCGCAGCATTAGAGCGTAAGATTATTCCGCCTGGCGATATGAGAAAACAGGCGTGCACAACTGATCTGGTAAATTCATCAAAGCATTGGCGTAACATCCTGATCCACCCTGAAATATTCTCTCCCTTCAGCGGCCTCTGACTCGGCGGTAGAGGTAAGATGGATAATCACCCGGCAGCAGCCATCACCACGAGCAATGCTCTTCTCAATCACGACCTTGGCATAACCAAGATTTTCTGAGGTTATAAGGCCAAAAACATTAGAGGTCATCATGCACATAGAGGAGCGGTTCAAAACCTTGTCACCAAAAGGGCAGGCCGTATTGGTCAGGACAATTCGAGATTCATTCAGCTCCGTAATCATAAATTTTCCTTGAATACGGGCCTTAAAATCGACAAGAACAGCGGCAAGCTG
>JAJRZN010000107.1 GCA_024275235.1 Deltaproteobacteria bacterium | reverse complement strand
TTGGGTATTCATCTTCCTGTAATCTGGCGCAATTATACTATCACCATAAATCTCAATAACTGAAGGTGCAGTTTACATTTAAGGAGACAATTATGAAAACAATCAAGACATTAACCGGGCTGGTCTGCGGGGCAGTCATCAATATAATTCCCTTTCATTTTTTGGGCGTAGTCCGGGAATTCCCCACCGCACCCAAAGACTCTTTTTTAATCGCGAATGCTGATTATATCGCCCGGCAAACAGGGATCAAGTCCCGGAAAATCGTCTTGATGCGGACTAATGGCAAGGCCGCGCAACTGGCAGCCAGGGCCAGCCGGGTGGTTTCCTCGACCATCCTTGCCGTCTGGCTGATGAAGAATATAACGCGCCGCCCGGTTATTGAGGAATTACAAACTTTGTGAATCTTCAGAAGTTCCCCCCTGGTTTTTACAGAATTCCGGCCTTGACATCAATTTCATTAAATGTCTCTATTAAGCATCTAAAAATTCTATAGTTGGACATATCATACAGGAATAAAATGCTGTCTTCCATCAAGACAAGAATAATAGCATTCTACATGGCGGTACTTTTTGTAACCCTTCCCGCCCTTGGAGTTCTGCTTTACGCCACTCTTGACAAAATCGTCTACAATGCCATTGATTCAGGTCTCCTCTCCAAGGCCAAAGCCCTGGCAACCTTGATTTATGAGGATAAAGACGAAACTGAATTCAACTTTTCCGATGATATTATGTGGGAATACAACTCACCAAAGGCCAGAACCTTTTTTCAGATCCGCCGCCCTGATGGAAATATTATAGAAAAATCAGAGTCTCTGGGCAATGTCGAGCTCTTATTTCAGCCCGGAGACAGGGGCACAACCTTTAAGACCATTTTACTGAAGGGCTCACCAGCCCGGCTGATTAATTTTTATATCCACAACAAAGTTGAAAAAACCGAAAATTCCCCCGCCAAAGCGGGTGAAGCAAAGAAACAGGGTTTAGACCTCTTACTGCAATGCGCCCAAGACATAAGCCTCCAGACCGCGATGCTGAGGAACTATAAAATCGCCCTGTTTCTCTCCATTTTTACAGTTATGGCGATTTCCGCCGCCGGCGGTTTTGTCATTGCACGAAGAGCCTTGGAGCCAGTAGAAAAAATGTCAGAAACTGTGGATAAAATTTCTGAGGCCAACCTGTCGGAAAGAATAGACATCGAGAACACCCCCAAGGAACTGCGAGTGCTGGCATCTTCCTTCAACACTACCTTTGACCGCCTGGCAGAGGCATTTAAACGTCAAAAACAATTTACCGCCGATGCCTCCCACGAGCTCAGAACCCCATTATCAGTCATTTTAAGTCAGAGTGAAATAACCCTCAGAAAAGAAAGATCCGGGCCTGAATATAAGAAGGCCCTGACCGCCGTCATGGATGCCGCCCAAATAATGTCGGCAATGGTCAGTAAGCTGCTTTTCCTGGCCCGGTTAAGCGCGGAGAGAATCACCTTGGATAAAGAACCAGTCGCCCTGAATAAAATTATTACTGAAGCGGCAGGGTTACTGGCCCCCGTCAACAATCAAAACAATACCCGCATAAATATCGCGCCCCTTAGCAGCCACCTTCTGGTAACTGGTGACAAAACGGCATTATTGCAATTATATATCAATATAATAGACAACGCCATCAAGTATGGAGGAACTGAGAGGGTAGTGGATATCTCGGTCAGAAAGGAAGATGAGTTTCTCGTCTCAGAAATAAAGGACCACGGCATCGGCATGCATAGTGAGGAACTGAGTAAGATATTTGATCGTTTCTACCGGGTTGATAAATCCCGCTCCCGAAACAGCGGCGGTATGGGCTTGGGAATGAGCATCTGTCAGGCAATTGTCCGGCAGCATAATGGTAAAATAGAGATAAAAAGCGAGATCGGCACCGGAACAATTGTCTCTATTTATTTAAGGTCTGTAAAGCGTACACGGATCAGGACATGAACAGACCTGTAAAGAGGGATAACATGCTGAAAATAAGTAATATTACCAAAAGACATTTTAGAACTATCGCCTTAAACAAGGTCAGTTTTGAAGTATCAGAGGCTTCTATTACTGGCATTATCGGCCCGAATGGCGCCGGTAAATCCACCCTTCTGGATATAATCGCAGGTTTTCAGAATCCTGATGAGGGTGAAATATCTTTTAACGACGTTCCCCTTATGCTGTTTAAAGAGAAAAGAAATATTCTTTCCTATATGCCGGAACATCTTGAAATATATCCTGATTACTATGTTGCGGACTTCATACGTTTTATTCACCAAGTCACGAGGTATGTGGATACTGACTTGATTGAGATGCTTAACCTCGCGAAGGTAAAAAATAAAAAAATACGTTATCTGTCAAAAGGTTATCAGCAGAGATTAAAACTCTTTTTCGCCTTGTCAAATACCAAGAAAATCATCATACTTGACGAGCCTTTCGACGGATTTGACCCTATACAGCTGATTGAAATACTGGATTTTATCAGATTCAAAAACAGAAAAGGCCAAACATTTATCCTCTCCATACATCAACTCCATGACGCGGAAAAAATATGCGACCACTACGTCTTACTTGACGAAGGCAGGGTCGTGACCATGGGAAGCATGCAGACACTGAAACAGACATTCGGGGAAGATAGTCCTTCATTAGAACAAATCTTCATAAGAGCAATCCAATGAGACCGTTTTTCATACTCACTCTAAAGGAAATTAAAGATACGTTTTATTCCAAAACAGCTTTATTATTCCTCGTGCTTGTCAGTTTTATTATCGGATACGGATTTTTAACAGCCGTTGGGTTATATAGTGAACAAAGTCTATCCGCGGTTAACAATCCTCTGTACGCGAGAGGCTTTGAGCCGGTTCCAGGCGTGTTTGGACCAACTTACGGCGGCCTGTTTATTCTTTTTTCTCTGTTTCTGCCATTTGTAATAATTCCACTGATAAGTCTTGAAAAAGAGCGCAATACCCTGGCTGTTTTAACGCAGCTTCCTTTCAGCTTCAAAGATATTCTTACAGCAAAAATAACAGCTTCCTTTCTATTCCTGTTATTTGTCCTGATCCTGACATTCCCCTGCATTATCCTGTGGCAAATACATGGCGGGCATATTCCGTTTAACGAGTTGCTGCTGCTGATGGGGGGATATCTGCTTTATGGTATGTTTATTGTTTCGGTGTCTTTTTTTTCGGCATCTCTATTTGAAAATACGGCGAATTCTTCAATCTTTGCAATATTCCTGATCATATCATCATGGCTGATCGATTTCGGCAGCAACATGAATATATCGCCGTTTCTTGTCTCTGTTTCAGCGTGGACAGTGACGCTGGTCTTGAAATACTTCGAAAATGGTATTCTTTCTTTTACAGCTGTTATGTATTTTGTTCTAATTTGCTCTTTCTTCTTTATCCTGACATATATCCTTTTAAGATTTGATCTACAGGGTAAATGGAAATCAATATCATCGACAGTTATTCTATTTCTGCTCACTATGTTTATAATCTCTCATATTACAATTAACATTGACATAACAGAAAGCCACAGAAACTCATTTTCTTCCAGCATTTCAAAAGCGCTGAAAAAGGTTCATGGTCTTGAGATAGATGTATATATGAACAAGGGGGATTCAAGATTTGCAGATTATCAAAAGAGCTTTCTGAAAAAGCTGGATCTGGTAAAAAATGATGTGCAAATTAAAATAATGACCGGTAATGAGCTCAAGAAAAACTATGGGTTATTTGTCTATAAAATTAATGGAAAAACAGAGAAAACATACTCCAACAGCGAAGAGGAAATATTCCCGATAATATTTAAACTTGCCGGGATAAGTGCCAATCCGGGGAATAGTGAAACTAAATATCCCGGGTATCCACTTGTTGTGAAAGAAAATTTGTCGATTGTTCAGTACATATATTATTTACTTATTCCCCTGGCAATGATATTGGCATTTGTAATTAAAAATTTTAAATCTACATTAATAAGGAGATTTTAAAAATGAAGAAAATAAAAACGGAATTACTAATCGCGGTCATTTTTTTCTTTTTAGTATCAGCAGGTGTCTGCAGCGGAGAAATTATCAATGTTAATTTCAACAATGATGTCGTTGGCGCGCCATCAAAATCATTCAGCTCCTTTGTGGGAACATGGTATATCGACAAGGATGGCAGCAATCTTATCTATGCGGTTGATGGCAGAAAATGGCTGAGAGGAACAATGTCTGCCGGAATTGCGGACAAGGCAAAGGCATTATATGGAGAACGGTATGCGGAGTTCCTGGACAATCTCACCGCATACAAGTATTTCCCTCTAACTATTTATCAAGGGAGAAAAAAATTTAGCAGTGGAACAATATCCGTAAAATTTAAGGCGATCAGCGGAAGAATTGATCAGGCGGCTGGTATTGCATTTAATATCAGGCCAAATGGTGATTATCTGGTTATAAGGGCAAACCCGTTAGAAAATAATATAGTGGCTTTCAAAATGCAGCGCGGTAACCGCTCTGTTGTACAGTGGATACGCAATATTCCTACAGAATCAAATAAATGGTATACCCTGAAGGTTATTATCAAAGGCAGTAGAGTTGAGGGTTACCTGAACAACAAAAGGTACATCAATTTTGAATCTAAAAAGAAGATAGAGGGTAAGATTGGTTTATGGTCAAAGTCTGATTCTTATGTTTTTTTCGATGACTTTACCGCCCAACTCAATTGAATCTTTTAACTGAAGCTTAGCAAAGACTGCCAGCAGAGCGTCATCAAGCGATATTCTTAAATGCCCAATCAGGCCCGGAAACATTCGGAAAGACTGAATCGAGCTTTTATGCGCCTGCAGGAATTCAAGCTGAGATAAATAACGTGATTAAATTGACGGAAAACAAAAAAAGAAAGGCAATCATGAATATTCTTATATGTAAATAACTTACAAGTAAAAGACCATGTTGTTATGAGAACCCGCCCCGATTTCTTCGAAAGATTTTATTTCTTTGTAATATAGTCCACGTTGACTTGACCTTTAAGATCCGTATCCGAAGAGATAATTTTGCAATTATGGGCTCGTGATATTGCCACGATAATAGCGTCTGCCATAGCTAATTTTTCATGCAGGGCAATATCTGCGGCAGCAAGCGCAAGAGTGGCATCAAGCGGAATTATCTGAGAGTTTTTCATATATCCGGCAGCAAGCAGAGCCTTTTCTTCGCCAACCTCTCTTTTAAGAACCTTATAAACCTCGTAAAGAATGATCGCGGGCATCAGAATATTCTCCGGAGCCGCAAGATATTCTTTATATTTGCTGGCAAGCCTGCCGTCAGTAAACCATTCCAGCCAACCACAGGAATCAACAATAATCATATAAAGCGATCCTTCTTTTCCCTATGATCATCAGTTCCGGCACCAGCGGCAATACCTCTTAACTCATCAAGAGTGGCATGAGGAATGAGAATAAGCATTTTGTCTTTTTCAATGACTGTCAGTTTTTGTTTCGGCTTGAGATCAAGATGCTCTCTGACCTGTTTGGGAATGACTACTTGATATTTACTCGAGATAGTCGTCTGCATAATATTCTCCTTGTTGCGGATCGATACAATTACTGTAAGATTTTCATGGTAGAATGTCAAGTCGTGAAATTTTTTATGGTAATATCTTTACCGCAACCCATCACGAATGGCGATTATACCGGTCATTATCAACCTCCTGCATTACTTTTTTAACATGTATCCCGCCCCGCGCACAGTATGGATAATTTTTTTAGCAAAACCTTTATCTATCTTTTTTCTCAGCCGATTTATAAAGACATCAATGACATTACTATCAAGATCAAACTCCTCATTGTAGATATGTTCGGTAAGCCTTGTCCTGCTCAATACCTTATTCTGATTTAAGGCCATATACTCAAGGAGAGAGTATTCCCTGGCAGTAAGAATAATCTGTCGGCCGGCCCTGGTAACTTCGTGAGAGGCCATGTCAATAAAAATGTCATCTATCTCTATAACTGAGGTGCCTGCCCCTGATAAGCCCCGCCTTAATAAAGCCCGAATACGAGCCAGAAGTTCTTCAAAGAGAAATGGTTTGGTCAGATAATCGTCAGCTCCGCTGTCCAGGCCGTCAATCTTATCCGTAAGGGTATCCCTGGCAGTAAGCATGATGACCGGCGTTTGAATACCAGCCTGGCGGATCTTCTTGAGAATGGTCAGGCCGTCAATAACGGGCAGCATTATGTCTAACACCATCAAATCCGAAGGTTCATAACGCGCCATAAAAAGACCGTCTTCGCCATTATAAGCGGCATCAACAGCATACCCCTCTTCCTCAAGTCCCTGCTTGATTATAGAGGCCAGAGACTTTTCATCCTCGACTATCAATAAACGCATCTGCCCCTCCTTTGTAACTATTCAGCGTGATGCCTAAAAGTGACAAAAACCCCGGAGCGTAACTGTTCAGCAGTGCTCCAGGTTTGTTTATTTAGGACTTCGAAGCATACTTTGGTATTCGAGAAGTCTTAAATGGGCAAAAATGGGGTGCTGCTGAACAGTTACCCTCCTTTTTTATCTCTTGCAAAAGGCCCTGCCCCTCAAGAAAAAAACGCCATCATCTCCGAGGTGTATTGCCTGCCATCAGCCGCTCTATAGATATAAAACGGGGGCAGTATCTGTAACTCTTCGCCACCCGCCTTAACGGCCTCCACCATGAGCAGACGGCCGTCAGCGCCGGGAAAACTGTAAACCACCTGCAGACGTTTTGCTTCAAGACGATGGGTATGGAGAGCGGTCAGCAGAGCGGTACCACGCTGGACGGGAAAGATAAAGGCCGCCCGGCCGTGACTTCTCAGGGCCCAGGCGGCGGCCTTAACACATTGGTTGATGTCCGCCTTTATTTCATGACGGGCCGCCGCCCGTTCCGAGGCCGGATTAATCCGGCCGCTGCCGACTTTATAATAAGGGGGATTACAGACCACCAGATCAAAAGAGGCGGCTTCGAGCAGAGAGCTGATACGGCGGAGATCACCATGAATGCCGTGAATACGGGAGACAAGTCCGTTCCGTTCAATATTACTCCGGCAGAGTTCAAAGAGAGAGGGCTGCAGCTCCAGGGCGGTTATCGCTGTCTCCGGTGAGCGCCAGGCCATTATTAACGAGATCACCCCGCAACCGGCCCCCAGATCCAGAGCCCTGTCTCCGGCCCTGGGCTTCACAAAATTAGCCAGCAAAACGGCATCCACCGAAAACCTGTATCCCCGGCGGGACTGGCAGCAGACAAGACGGCCGTTAAAGAGGGTATCGACACTTATCCCGCTGTCTTCAGCCGCCAGGTCTTTGCTCATCTTATCTGCCAGTATAAGCATTCACTGAGTTATTTCGCGACGCGCTTACCCGGAACTACCTGCCAGTCAGAGTCAACTAACCTTTTCATCGGCGTGAATCTGATTGATTAGCAGACCGGAGAGTAGTTTCGGGTAAAAATAAGTGGATTTATGCGGCATCACCAGGGACTCATCCGCCACCCGCCGCACCTGGGCCACCAGGGTCGGATTCATCAAAAAGAGCAACGGGGTTTTCTTGTCCTCAGCGGCACAGTCCTTAACCGCCGCGTCCAGAGCCTCATCGGGATCAGGATAATATGAAATAAGGTTATCACGTTCACACTGCCCATGATCAAGCTTCAGAATACACTCCAGCACCAGTTCCGACAATACCGTTACGTCGAGATCACGCAGGGCCTCGGGATGCTTGCCGGAACAGGTTTTCTCCATAACCCCCGGCCGCAGGGTGAGGAGAAAACAGCGGTCAGAGCCGGGGTGATAGAAGCCGAACATGGTTGCAGAATAATTCTCATCCATCCTTAACAATACCTGCTCGAGCAGTAATTCACGAGTACCGCCGTTTACCTCCTCCACTATAAAATAATCAGCCATACGGGCTGTTATGGCCTCCAGAGTTATCAGATAGGGAAGATAAACCAGACGATGGGTAGGGAGAACAGACAGCCCCTCATCCTCCATACCGCAGAGATACATCATGGTATAGTCATAGGGGCTGTCCGCCGCCACCTCACCCTGACGCTGGCGCATTAACTCCCGCAGCTGCAGAGAGGTATTATAGCGATGATGACCGTCGGCAATATAGAAGGCCTTATGGGCGAGAAGCGCCTGTACCCCGGCAATGGTATCGGCATCGGTGACCTGCCAGAGCAGGTGCCGGCAGCCGTCATGATCACAGACATCAACGAGCGGCTTTCCGGCCTTATGGGCCTCAAGGCTGGCCATGGCCTTACCCTCGGGATCGGAATAGAGAGAAAATATGGGGCTGAACTGGGCCTGGCAGGTATCTATAAGACGCAGCCGGTCGCTGGTCACACTTTTAAAGGTCTTCTCGTGCGGTTTTATCACCCCTTCGGAGAATTTGGCTAATCCCACCAGAGAGATAAAGCCTTTTCTGATCATTTTCCTGCCTGAAGGCAGGGTATATTCGGTAAAATACAGATAAAGGCTCGGCGTACTGTCCCGGATCAGGATATTATCCCGCTGCCAGTTCTCAAAGTTATTCCGAACCTGCTGATAACGTTCATCGGTTAAATCTTCAGCCGCCAGGCTCTTGGTAAGATCCAGATGAATCATGTTATAAGGATTCTTACAAGCCAGGGCCTGCTGGCTTTGTGGATCAATAACATCATAGGGAGGTGATACCACCTCCTCCATATGGGCAATCCTGGCTGGATTATAGCGTAATCCTCTAAGCGGCGCGATACGGGCCATTTCATCTCTCCTGAAACTTTAATTTATAAACTTTAATCTGGTAAATTAGGACAAACTTCATTAATATCCGGGACTGACTATAACCATTCCACCAGGATGGACAAACCGCCCTGAACTTCAGGCTGTAACGATTACCATGAGTCTAAAAATCAGAGACTCCTGATATGGTCAGCCATTGATTTAATGCCGCAATACTATATGAAGTACTGATAATTGCAACAATAAAACACGAGAGGAAAACCAATGTTTGATATATTCATCAAGACCCAGTTTTCAGCCGGCCATCACCTGCGGGATTATCCCGGCAATTGTGAAAAGCCCCATGGCCATAACTGGAACGTCAAGGTAACAGTGCGGGCCAGAGAGTTGGATGATCTTGGCATGGGCGTGGATTTCAGGGTAATCAAAAAGGCGGTAGCCCTGGTTATGGACGATCTGGATCACTGTGATCTTAACAGCCATAAGGCCTTCCGGGACAAAAACCCGTCCTCCGAGAATATCTCGGTCTATATCTTTGACCAGCTCAGTGCCGTGCTTTCTAATGAGCGTTATGATCTCTACAGCATTCAGGTTGGCGAGACCGCCGGCAGCGGGGTTATCTACCGTGGCGGCCGCTGACCTGCCGATAAAAATTTCGGAACTATTTTACAGTATTCAGGGAGAATCAACGAGAGCCGGACTGCCCTGCGTCTTTATCCGCTTGAGCGGCTGTAATCTGCGCTGCCATTACTGTGATTCACAATATACCTTCCCGGACGGAGAAAGTCGTTCAATCTCCGCCATTATGGCCTATGCCGCTCATTATCCGGATGCCATTATTGAGATAACGGGCGGTGAGCCTCTCTGCCAGCCCAATACCATTTTTCTGCTGCGGGAGCTCAAAGAGGCAGGACGTACTGTTCTCCTGGAGACCAACGGCAGCCTTGATCTCACCACGGTGCCGGATGGGGTTGTCAAAATTATGGATCTCAAATGCCCTGATTCCGGCATGAGTGATAAAATGCTCTTCACAAACCTCCAGCGCCTGACTCCGGCCGATGAGTTAAAATTTGTTCTCAGCTCAAGGCGGGATTATGAATGGGCCGTGGAGATAATCCGCCGCCAACTGCCGGATGCCCTTGGTACCCCCCTGCCCGCCCTCCTCCTCTCGGCGGTACCAGATAAATTAGAGGCCGCCGTTCTCGCCGCCTGGATATTAGAGGATAAACTCCCCGTCCGTCTTCAATTACAGATTCATAAAATTATCTGGCCGCAGACAGAGAGAGGGGTATAATTATGGGGAGCACAGCCAATAAACCGGCCCCAGCGAACGCACCCTGGCGGCGGGGAACTGCATTCCCCTGCCGCTGAGTATCTCAGAGACAATTTCCAGCTTCCTGCTGCCGCTGACCATAAAGATTACCGCCCTGCTGGCGGCGAGGGCCGGCAGGGTAAGGGTTATTCTGGCCACCGGCGGGGAACCGGCAGGTTCCGCGATGGCCGCCACCAGTTTTCTATCCTCCGCCAAGAGGGGTGAACCGGGAAAGAGCGAGGCGCAATGACCGTCAGGCCCCATACCGAGCAGCACACAGTCAAAGATGGGGCCGTCATTAATTCCCTGCTCCTGTCTGAAGCGCTCGATCTCTTCTTCGTACAACCGCGCCGCGGTCTCCGGATCGGCCGCCGTCACCGCCACTGTCTTAATATTTGCCTTCGGCAGACAGGGCAGCAGACAGGCTGCCGCTAACCTATAATTGCTGTCCTTATGGTCCAGAGGCACCAGCCGTTCATCTCCCCAGAAAACAAAGGTCTGCCGCCAGTTTATCTTCTCACGATAATCTGTGGCAAGCAGTTCATAAAGCCTGGCCGGGGTATGACCTCCAGCGAGACATAAAGAAAAAAAGCCGCGCTCATTGACGGCAGTCTCTGCCAGTTCAACAATGAGATCAGCGGCAGCCCGGCTCAGTTCCTCTAAATTTCCATATGTTAACTCCCTGGCAGTTTGTTCAGACATTTAAAATCCTCCGCATCCAGGCCAGGGATTCATCCGGCCCCCAGCTCCGCGGTTCATAAAAATTCAGCCGTCTCCCCTCACCGCCGTACTGGCTGCAGGAAGAGAGAATGGGATCAAGATATTTCCAGGTCTGTTCCACCCCGTCCTGCCCCCAGAAGAGCATATGATCGCCGTTAATACAGTCTAACAGGCTGCGGGAATAGGCATCCAGGGTATGAGCCCGGTTCTGGTACTGAAAATCCATTTTTACCGTCTGCATGCAGAGCTGAGTTCCCGGCAGCTTGGCCTGAAAAGAGAGCTTTATCTCCTCACGCGGATAGATGCCCAGAATCAAACGATTGGCTGGAATTTCGTCCCCTAACAGATAACGGAACATATAGTGGGGAATGGCCTTGAACTGCACCACAATCTTGGTCTTTTTTTCAGCCAGCCGTTTACCAGAGGCGATATAGAAGGGTACCCCGCGCCAGCGCCAGTTATCAATGAAGAGCCGCAGCATGGCAAAGGTCGGAGTATTGGAACCGGGATCGACTCCAGGTTCCTGACGATAAGCAGCCGCCGCCGCGTTATCAATTTTACCGGCTCCATACTGACCGAGAATGAGATTTTCGGCCGGCCGGGCCTCGGTAAATGGTTTAATAGAACGGAAAACTTTAACCTTCTCCTCATGCACTCTGGGGGCCTCGAATACCGAAGGGGCCTCCATGGCGGTAAGGGCCAGCAGCTGCATCATGTGATTCTGGAACATATCCCGGATAACACCGGAATCCTCGTAATAACCGGCCCGATGCTCCACTCCAAGTTTTTCGGCCGCCAATATCCCCACATATTCTATATAATTACGATTCCAGAGCGGCTCAAAGAGGGTATTGGCAAATCTGAGCATCAGGACATTCTGCACCGTTTCCTTGGCAAGATAATGATCTATACGGAATATCTGCTCCTCACTAAAGCTCTCGTGCATGGTATGATTCAGCTCCCGGGCCGAAGCCAGATCACGGCCAAAGGGCTTTTCCACGACAATCCGCACCCAGCCGCCGCCCGCCGACTCACGGCTCATACCGGCCTCACCAAGATGCCGGGAGACTAAGGGATAGATCCCCGGAGGAATAGCAAGATAAAAAACCAGATTGCCGGCGGTATTATATGTTTTATCGAGAGCGCCAAGCCGCTGCCGCAAAGTCACATAATCAGCCGCCTTATCATAATCCAGCGGAACATAGAAACAGCGTTCTAAAAACGACTGCCATTTATCGTCATCTCCGGGCTCACCCTGATGCTTATCCGTTAGACGGGCCCGAAAGGTATCATCATTCAAGGGGCTGCGGCTGGCCCCGACAATGATAAAATCATCCGGCAGGCGATCAATCTTAAATAAATCAAAAAAGGCGGGGATAAGTTTGCGGGCGGTGAGATCACCGGAGGCCCCGAAAATAACAATGGCGCATGGTTCCGGGGGCCGGGCGCTTTTACGACGATCACAGGACACCGAGAATTCGGCATTGGCCGGTTTATTTTCGCACTCCATATTCCCTCCTTAATTTCTTTTATGGTAATTAGTCAGGGGTGATTGTAAATTGCCCCTGACTCTGAGCTGTTACCTTTTATGTTTCCAAAAGCAGTCCCCGCCAGGCACCATCCCTGTAGACCTGCCGACGGCCGTCTAAACCATGCTGCCGTAAAATTTTCCACAAATCATCCATCTGGGCATCACGCATACCGGCCATGAGTAAAATTCCTCCAGGTGCCAGAAGTCCTGGCAGCCGGGGAGCAATTTCAAAGAGGACAAAGGGCGAAATATTGGCGGTTATAAGGACGAAGGAACCTTTAAGACTCTCTATGGGTTCAGCGCTGATCCGTACCCTGCCCTCCAGTCCGTTTAAGGCCACATTACGCCGGGCACCGGCTACCGCCGCTGGATTAATATCCAGCCCCACAACCCGACGCCCGCCCAGTCTGGCACAGATAATAGACAGGATACCACTGCCGCAGCCAATATCAAGCACCGGAGATGGAAAGGACTCAGCGCGACCGCTGATATATGCCAACCCCCGCCCCATAAGCCTGGTACTTGGATGCTGACCACTGCCAAAGGCCAGACCAGGCTCCAGAATTATCGTCCCGTTCTCAGGAATCCCTGGTGTTGTCTCTGCTGTCCCGGCCTCCACCTTAAAACCAGCAACTACTATCTCCCGCCGTCCACCATCGCCGCCAAGACGGGCCTCGATAATCTCCGCCCCCAAACCAGTAGCAACCCCGAGAGCGCGGCATAAAAAATCGTCAATATCAATTTCAGGTTCAGCGCTCAGCACCAGTATATCGTCGGCCAGCCTCTCCACCCCGCCGCAGCCCGGCAGGCTGGAGAGGCTGGCCGATAACCGCGGTTCACTACCTCTGACAATCACATGCAGACAACCACCGCTGGTATATTCACTGAAAACCGGATTCACTGACAAAAAACAACCTCCCGGAAAAAATCTATTATAGCCCGCCGCCGGGCCAGGGTTTTGACCTGCTCAGGCACCAGATCAGATATCTCCGCCCTGGCAATAGCCATCTTATACTCTATATGATCGGCAAAACGATTGTCAATATACCAGGCGTAAGTAAGGCCAAAGAGCAGCCCCGGCGGAGTAAAGCCCTCCTCACCGTTAACCGCCCTGGTAAAGACCAGCGGATTAACGGCAGAGGGCCGCAGGCGGGATAATATCAGGTAGCTCCGCAACTCCAGATCACTGAACCAGCTCAGACGTTCTTCGGCGGGGCGAAGCTCCAGACGAAACAACTTTCCCACGGTTTCACGGCCTGCCAATAATGGTTCAACATCCTTGCGGGCCGCGTAATTACCCAATAATGACTGACCCAGAGCCACCAGAAAGGCCACCTCGAAATTTTCAGAACCAATATCCTGCCGGATATTCAGAAAGCCATCCTCGGGATCATAAAATGAATAAACCTTATCCCAGACCTGTGAACGGGGCCAGTCACGGCGCTCAATAAAACGCAGACCACGCGTATAATCAAGATGGGCCGCCGGAATATCGGCATGGTGCCAGATAATTTCGGCAATTCGGCCACGGTCTTCAATATCCCAGGCCCTCAGGCGGCTGTTGATCCCGGCATAACGTTCACAGGGGGTTTCTCCCGCTGCCCTGGATGTCCGGCAGTCAGGCTCGGCGAACCAGGAAATATTGTCCGGCGGCTGGCCGGGAAGGGAGGCGGTGCGACGTAAATCGGCCGCGGCCTCTATCTCCGCCGTCCAATGGTTACCGTCCGTCAGATCAGCGGCTAATTGACCGCGGGCCGCCCACATGGCCTTAAAAGCCAGGGCCAGAGCGGCGGGATCATGCTTCAAGCGCCGTTCCGCCAGTTCATCCGCGGCATAGATACAGGCCTCCACCGGTTCAAACCCCATTTCCCAGACCCGGCCGCGATCCAGATAAATTGGGACCTTGCCCTCCACGGCATAATTCTGTAAAATGCTGCCGGGTATATCCTGCAGACCAAGTAATAATATCTGCTGAAACAGGCCGCGAACCCCGCCGACAATGTTACGATTATAGGCCTTAATCAGATCCGAGACATAAAAACGGCGACTGGGCTCGTCCATGGTCAGGTCGGTTTCCCCGGCCTGAACCCAGACATTGGCCGCCAGCACCTTCATTGCCCCCTCATTGGCCCTCACCGCCTCTGCCAGTCCCGGTACCTGCATTACCGGCACAATACTGGTGTAAAGGCTGCCGGGAGCAAAAATTATAATATCCGCCTCCCGCACCGCCGCAAAAACCTGCGGCAATACCTGCGGCTTAAGACCCAGAAAATCGACAAATACCCGTTCAACCGGATAACCACGCCGGGACAAGCCTGATTTATATTCACCCGTGGTCATCACCCCGTTGGTATAATGAATCTTAAGGCTGGATGGATTAAGGGTGCAGGGCATGACCCCGTCCTCAACCACCCCAAGCATATCCGTGAGCAATAGAAGACCGTTACGTACCGCTGAAGCCGAGGGCCGCGGATTGTCGTCCCTGCAGCCTGAATATATGGCGCTGACGATGAGGAGATTACCAAGACAATTTGGTGCCGACAAAGCCCTGGACAAACGGGAATCACTAAAAAGATTACGCAGCAGATAAAGAATACCCTCCGCCATGGCCACCGGCAGAGCATCAAGCTCCAGTCCGCCGCGCCGCAGCAGTTCATCAACACTAAGCGGTTTGGCCCGATAACGGTAATTAAAAAGGGCAAAGAGAGCGGCGGCCGCGTCAAGGGCCTGTTGTGAATCAAGATTATAACGCTTGCGCAGCAAAGACTCCTGGATAGCTGCCAGCAATACATGACGGAGATCACCAATGCCGAAGAGGGGCAGATGTTTGAGCAGTTCTCCGGTGGAGCCGCCGTCATCAGAGACGCAGACCACGGCTTTGATCTGAGGAAAGATACTTTTCAGGCCCTGAAAGGGATTTGCCGTCCAGGCCGGACTGCGGCTGTCACCGCCAATAATGGTGGACATCCCGGTGCCGCCGCCAAAGACCACCACCCGTACCCCGCTGACATCCTGCCCGTTAATGGCCTCATAGAGTTGTTTAAGAGCAGCCGCCGGTAAAGGTGGCCCCTCCGGCGGGCCTTGCAGAACCAGTTCCACCAGTTTTTCAGGAAGATTACGCCCCTGGATAATATCAAGGGGCGTGAAAGAGGCAGAGGCTAATTTTTGCAGGCAATCATTAATCATCTTTCAGTAAGAGGTGAGAATTACCCCCGGAGTAGTTCCTCAACCCGTTGTAAATCCCTGGGAGTATCCACCTCCACGGAATCATGCTCAGTCAATACCACCTTGATCCGATAACCGAACTCCAGAGCCCTTAACTGCTCCAGCTTTTCAAAACGCTCCCATTCCCCCTCGGGCAGACCGACAAAGGTGAGCAGAAAGCCCTTGCGATAGGCGTAAAAACCAAGATGCTTATAATAAGTGGGCGGCACCGGCTCATCGGGATTCCGCTGAAATGGAATGGGTGAACGGGAAAAATAAAGGGCCATACCATTACGGTCAAAGACCGTTTTGACATGATTGGGGTCATTTATCTCCGTCTCCCGAATGATTTTATAAATTAAAGTCGCCATGGGCAGAGCCGGATCATCAATCAGGGGTTGAGCCACCTGCCGCACCACCTGCCGGTCGAACATGGGCTGGTCGCCCTGGATATTAACCACCACGTCCTCTTCGCCTATATTCAACAGCTCCGCCGCTTCGGCCAGCCGGTCGGTGCCGGAGACATGATCATTACGGGTCATAACCACCTCACCGCCAAAGGCGCGGACACAATCGGCTATTCTCTCATCATCGGTGGCCACCGCCACCCGGGACAGGAGCTCAACAGAGGCGGCCCGCTCATAGACCCTCTGCACCATTGGTTTCCCCATGATTTCAGCCAGGGGTTTGCCCTCAAAACGATTAGAATGATAACGGGCCGGAATAATTGCCACTACATTGGGATTTGCATTATGCTGCATTTCTGGTTTAATCTCATTTTTTAGTTTTATATTGAACTACAGGTAAACTATCAACAAACCGCGCTCAGGACGAACCGCCCGCGGCAGGATGGATTGTCACTGATTCACCAGCCTTTTTTATCTAACACATGAAGCCATGTCTGACAAATCTGACAGCAATTTTTCCCTGATTACCAGTTCAGGCCGTCTGGAACTTCATCCTCCCCGGGGGATGTCACTCCAACCCATCTCGGTTGATTTCACCAACCCGGCCTTTAAATACCGGCTGCGCCGGGGCGGCGGCCGCGGTCAACCCTTAGCCAGAGCCCTGGGCCTGAAGCACGGGGCAAAACCCCTGGTTCTGGATGCCGCCGCCGGCCTGGGACGGGATGGCTTTATCATCGCCGCTTTAAACTGCCGGGTTATCATGTGCGAGCGTTCCCCCCTTATTCATGCCCTGCTGGCTGACGGCCTGCGCCGAGCTCTGGAAGATGAAGAACTGGCTCCAACCGCCGGCCGCATTCGCCTCTACCGGGGAGACAGCCAGATACTGATTCCCGGCCTCACCGACAATGAAATACCACAGGTGGTCTATCTTGATCCCATGTTCCCGCCCCGCCGAAAAAGCGCTCTGGTCAAGAACGAAATGCGTGTTTTACAGGCCGTGGCTGGAGAAGATTCAGACAGCGCGGGACTTTTAAACGCCGCCGTCCAGGCAGGCTGCCAGCGCCTGGTCTGTAAACGACCAGCCCAGGCAGCCTGCCTGGGCGGCCGACGACCGGATTTCTCAGTCAAGACCCCCAAACACCGTTTTGACGTCTACCTCAAACAAAAAAATAGCCTGCCGATATGCAGAAAAGCATCCTGTCACCGAATATCGACCACTCATTGTTTTCATAAACTCAACTTTCCAGATTGCGTTTCAAGAAAGGCATTTTCAGTATAACTACCGGTAATAATTAGCATTAATCTCAAAGTCCCCTTCACTCCACAGAGTATTTAATTTTAACAAAAACTTCAATAATATCAAGGAGGAAGGGCTATGATTGATACTACCAGACAATATCTGGAGCAACAAGAGGCAAAACAACCGCAGGGATGAATTTCTTCGTTCATTGCAGATTTGAAAACTATTATGGCGAAACAATCGGCCATGCCACCATAGATAGCTATGGTGAGATATATTCAATATGTTGCAACTGTTTAGGTCTGACTGTAAATTGCCCCTAAACTCTAAACAGTTACAGTAAGTTAAGAACCACCCTTGATACCAGTTCATCAGCTTCATTGCTAAAATTTTCCGGCAATGCTATGTTTATAGGATGAAGACTCTGGCCATGTCATCGGAAACCGCCATCGACGTTATGGTTCAAGAAAAAACACCGCACCAGCAGCCCGCCCGAAAATATCTCTTCATTTTAATCATCGTCCCCATACTGACGGCGTGCCTGTTCACCAGTGCCGCTTTCAGATACGGCACACCGGGTTTCCGGGTGGACAAAACCCAGCACGGACTCTATATTTCCAAGGTATTCACCCAGATCAACCCTGTGCGGCCCGGCGACCTGATTGTAAAAATCAATGGTCTGCCCTACACCAAAATTCTCGGCGTACTCCTTCTTGGTTCAGCTCCCGGAAATCACCAACAGGCGGAATCCACCATCACGGTACGCCGCAACGGGCAATTAATCAGGTTCACCACTACAAGCGCACCCATTACCTGGCCGGACTATCTATCTATTGCCTGGCCGCATTTGCTCCTGGTCTCCCTTTTCCTGATTCTGGCCTGCCTCGCCCTGTTTCTGGCCAAGCCGAGTCAACCGGCAGGGATCTTCTTCTTCATGCTCTGCTGGTTTGCGACCACCATCACCACAACGCTGCCCTCCCATTTCGGCCTGCTTGATCCACAATCTATTTCGCTGAGTTTTTTAATTATTACTATCAGCAACTGGCTGGCTTTCGGCGGCCTGGCTCATTTCATCGCCAGATTCCCTCAGGAAAGAGATCTCTGCCGTTCACGACCATATCTGATCTGGATATTTTATCTTGCATCCCCGCTTCTGGCCTTGGGCTGCGCACTATATACTGCCGGAATAACGGTTAATTTTTTCGGAGCCTTGCAACGATTCCGTAACCTCTGTGTGCCGCTTATCATTCTTGGCTCTTTTTTAAAACATCTCGTTGACCTGCGCTCCCTGCAATCCCCATTTGCCAAAAATCAGGTTAAACTCTCCCTTGCGGCCTACGGGATGACGTTCACCCCGTATCTTTTTTTCTATCTCCTGCCCAATCTTGTTTCTGATCAACCCTTGATATCCTTTCGTATCGTTCTCCTGGCCGCAATCATTTTGCCGACAGCATACCTCATGGCTCTGCTCCGCTACCGTCTTCTCGGGGTGGACAGGCTGATAAGCCGCTCCGCGGCCTATGTTCTGGTTATTTTCTTCCTGGTTTTAAGCTACATAATATTTCTCACCGGGCTTAAACGATGGCTCTTTGGAAATAAAATATTTTCCGAGGAACTTTTTCTCCTGTTTATTGTCATCGTTGCTCTTGCCGTCAACCCGTTTATCAACCACACTCAAAAATTTATTGACCGCCATTTCTTCCGTTACCGGCCGGAAGACGATACGCTTCTTTTTGAATTCAGCCAGGAACTTTCTTTAACTCTGGAACTTTCCGCTCTGATTTTTCTAATCACTCATACCCTCCCAGAACAGGTACAGATCAGCAACAGCAGTCTGTTGCTGTTGGAAAAGGGATACAGCCGACTGTATCCGGAGCATCTGCGGATCGGCTCAACGCCATGGCCTGAAAGCCGTCTTGTTCAACAATTCAACACGGGAAAACAGTTCCTTTTCTGCCATGAAAATCAATCTGACCCACAATTAAACCGGGAGTTACAGGAACTGCATATGGCAGGATATGTCCTTGCCATCCCCCTGCATGGAGATTCATCATTATCTGGGATACTGTTGCTTGGCCCCCGAAAGGACGAGCGGCTTTTCCGGGAACAAGATATTCGTCTGCTGGCGACCCTGGCCAACCAGATTTCCGTCGCCCTGACCAACAGTCTACACTACACCTCGCTGGTCGAAAGCAAGGAACAGCTTGAGAGCCTGTTCTCCAAACTGGTGCAAACCGAAAGATGGCCGCCCTGGGCGAGATGAGCGCTACCCTGGCCCATGAAATCAAAAATCCTCTGGGCATTATCCGCAGTTCAGCTCAATATTTAGCGCAAGACATCCGGTCAGCCGAAATCAACCAGGAAATGCTCCATTATATAATTGACGAAGTGGACAGCCTGAACATGGTCATCACTAATATTCTCGGCCTGGCCAAATTTAAAAACCCCAATTTCAAACCCATTAATCTGCGGCAGGAGCTCACAGCACTTTGCGCTAAATGGCGGGAGTCTGACGATCATAATCCAGATATCAGTATCCACTGCGCGGTCGCCAGACGGCTGCAGGTTCTGCATGCGGATTTCGGCCAAATCCGCCAGGTGCTGCTCAACCTCTTTCTAAATAGTGAAGAGGCGCTGGCCGGAAAGGGTGTTATTTCTCTCAACGCTGAGCGGCAGGATGATTTTGTCTTGATTCGCCTATGGGACGACGGCCCCGGCATTGCCGAAAAGCATATCAACAAACTGTTTGGAAAATTTTTTACAACCAAGAAAGACGGCCTGGGTCTGGGTCTGGCAATCTGCAAACAGATTCTTGACGCTCATCATGGTACAATCACCATCGGCAACAGAGAAGACGGGGGAACGGAGGTCTTAATCCGCCTGCCTTTCCAGCCGATGATGACACCGGGGACAAACAAAACAGCGTAACGATTTATAAATATTCAGATTGGTCTTAAAAATAACAGGATAATAGAATGAATGCCAGAATACTGATCATTGAAGATGAGGCCAGGATGCGGCGGTTACTGGAACTGGTACTGCGGGAACCAGGTTATGAGGTACAATCGGCCGCCGATGGCAAGGCGGGGATACTCCTCTGGAAGAAGTGGCAGCCCAATGTGGTGCTTAGTGATATGAAGATGCCGGAAATGAACGGCCTGGAGGTTCTGAGTTACCGCAACAGCAACTTCCCCGATACACCATTTATCCTGCTCACCGCCTTTGGCACCGTGGAAACAGCCGTGGCCGCCATGAAAGAAGGCGCCTTTGACTACCTGACCAAGCCGATAGACAACAACCTGGTTCTGGAACTGGTGGCAAGAGCCCTGGCCGCAAGCGCGGCCCGCGCAACAGAGAATGCCGGGATAATCGGAAGCTCACCGATCATGAAGAAGCTGCATCAGGAAATCGCCATGGCGGCAAAAACCACCAACTCAGTTCTTATCACCGGCGAGTCTGGAACAGGAAAAGAATTAACCGCCAAGGCCGTCCACGCAGCCTGTAGCGGACAAGATTCACCTTTTATTCGGGTTAACTGCCCGGCCATCCCCAAGGATCTACTGGAAAGTGAACTCTTCGGCCATCGACGCGGGGCCTTCACCGGGGCCATAGAAGATCGGGCCGGCGCTTTTACAGCAGCCAATGGCGGCACCCTCTTCCTCGACGAAATCGGTGACCTGCCCCTTTCACTGCAACCCAAGCTGCTGCACGCGGTAGAGCAGAAACAGGTGACCCCGGTTGGCGGAACATATGCGCAAACTGTACATGTCAAAATCGTCTCCGCCACCAACCGTGACCTGGAGGGCATGGTCAATAACGGAGAATTCAGGCAAGACCTCTATTATCGGCTCAATGCCCTGCAACTGCAAATGCCACCCCTGCGGCAGCGCCGGGAAGACATTGAGAAACTTGCCAATTATTTTATACAGGCCTTTTGTCATCAATATAACAAAACGCCACTCCAACTCGACAACACTGCCCTGGCCGTTTTGCAGACCTATGACTGGCCGGGAAATATCCGTGAACTGCGCAATATAATTGAACGCGGCTGCCTGCAATGCCGAGGAAACATCTTTACCGCCGACCTGCTCCCGACAGCAATAACAAGGGGAAAAACAGACTATCAGGAGAAAAACTCTTCAGAAATCAACTTTAATCTTTTCGGCAGGGAACAGGAACTTATTATTAAGGCTCTGCAAGAATGCGGCTGGAATCAGTCACGGGCCGCCCTTAAGTTGGGCATTACCCGCAATACCCTGCGCTACAGAGTAAAAAAATACGGGATAACAACAATCCGCGACTGATAAATCAAATATATTCCAGGCCAAAACAACGACTATCGCTGTCCTGCCAGGCAACCTGAGCATGCATCCGCACAACTTCCCGGCCATTGCCTGGCAGACGAGCCGGTACGCAAAGAACAGTAAGCCGCTGCCCCCGGCGCAACATCACCGCCCGCCTGGCATGGATTTTAACCCCGCCGGTGCCGGCATCCATGATCGAGCCAAGATACCAATTCGAGCTGCCGTTCTCATCGGCAAAAGAAAAGGAAACCAGCCGCGTAAACAGGCGGCGACTGGTACGACGACGGTCATTATATGACGGATTTTGCAGCACTATTGTCTGAATAGGAAAAAGGCAGGAAAAATTTTACGGGGCTGAAGCCTGTTCATCCCCGTAAAATCTAAAATGCGGCTTATTTATTTCTTTTTTTACGCCAGCCGGCTAAACCTGCCAGGCCGGTACCGAACAGCAGCATGGTGGCTGGTTCTGGGACGGGGGCGCCGCCACTGCCACCGCTGGTAATTTCAAGATAGGCCGGATGCCCTTCCTCCGCGCTTGTAAAAGAGTATCCACACCCGTCGTAAACATGCATGTTCTCTCCCTTAAAAACTGCAGATGTGCCGCCGGCCGTGAGGCTTGTGATTAACGGCGTGAGAATGTCAAAAGAAGTCCAACCGTTATCATTAACTGACACGTATGCAGTTGTTGAATTATATAATATTTTGCCGGCATCGCTGCCGCCGCCGTTATTATACGCTGAGGTAATATTCAGGTTAAGGGTTGCGCCGGTAATATCATTAACATTTATGGTTGCCAGACTGCTCAGGTCAAACGTAAGCTTCATTTTATCATACGCGCCGCCGCTTCCCTGGTAGTAGTAATAGGAAGTAGGTATAGAATCAGTATCAGTGTAGGTGTGGTTGTAGTAGCCGCCAGACCACCATTCATGGTGATAATAACTATCATTTTGACCTGTTACGTTTATTTGAATGGTTGCTGCCATACCGGCTGTTCCCATGGCAAGTATACCGGCGGTCAAACCGATCAAAATTTTTTTCTTCATTTTTCCCCCTTTTTCTGATTGTGATTATTTAAAAAATACGGCTGTTCTCTCTTATTTAACAGCCATGCCCCACTGTCCGGGCATAACAAAACATGAAAATCACCTGCCAAGACCAATACCCTTGGCAGATGATTTTCATATAAAGCAATCAGTGTGCCAGTTAAACGGAAAGATGTAATTGCCCTTTATTGGCAGGAAGTTATGAATGTCAGGATAGCTTGATAATAGGCTGGCGAACTGGTTCATTGGTGCATATAAACCACCAGTTTGCGGCTTATATGCACCAAGACATTATTACAGTCATTACTAGGGACGTCTATGATTTCATGCGTTTCAGCCAATTAACCCAAACTGACTCTCTCTTGCAATTATTTGAGTTCACATAACTGAACAATTCACTGTTGGAGCACTTTAAAGAGCTACATACAGGAAGACACACATATGAACTGCTCAAGTGGATTTATTTTAAAAAGCTGCTATATTGTAAGGAAAACTTTGAGGAGGATGCAGATATGTTTACATTAGATATACCGGGCTTCAATACCCTTGCCATTGAATACCTGGTAATGGATTATAATGGTACCCTCGCTGAAGACGGGGTTTTGATTAAAGGCGTGGGTGATATATTAACCGCATTGTCCGCCCGGATGGCGCTGCATATTATCACCGCGGACACCTTTGGCCTGGCCACCTCACAGTTAGAAGGCGTTCCCTGTAAGCTTGAAATTATGAAACGAGCCGATCAGATAACAGGGAAAAAAGAATACATAGAAAAAATCGGCAGCTCTCGCGTGGCAAGCATCGGCAATGGTAGAAATGACAGCCTTATGCTGAAGCTCTCCGCCCTCGGGATTGCCGTTATCCACCGGGAAGGCGCCGCGGTGGAGACCATCATGAGTGCGGATGTTCTTTGTCGGAACATCTATGACGCACTCGACCTTTTTACAAATCCCGACCGTTTAAAAGCGACTCTTCGCTCTTAGCGATGCCAAATTATGTACCATTGTAGAGACAAAGCATGCCTTGTCTCTACGTTACCATAACCACCTGACGGAGCATTTCATTGATTTCAGCCGACTCATAATCATCCATCCGGAGGATATTTTCGTAACGTTCCACCACCTGCTGGGCCTGCGGGGCATTATTAACCGCCATATGCAGACCGTAAAGCATTTTTACTAACTGCTCGTTTAGAGGCTCATAAACAAAGGCTCGCTCCAAAACCTCAAGAGCCTCAGTCTGACGCCCCATTTCGATAAGAATCTCTCCCCATTTCATTGATGATTTTACCAGGAGAAGACGTAATTCATAGCAATATTCCTGTACCTGATCCTCACTGAAAATATCTGAGGCAAAACACCCCTGCCACAACTTCATAGCCGGATAGAAGTTATTACCTGCCCGCCATCTTTCCCGCCGCTGGGCATACCAGAGACCTGCTTTGGCCTTGTCAGCGAAATCAACCGCATCTATCCAGCAGCGTTCAAGACAGATAATCCCCTTGCGCAAACTCAGATAGTTCTTAATTTCCAGAGGTTTTATCATGGTTCCCAGACTCTTGCGCAGACGGAGCATAAGAACATCTAACTTAGAACGTGCCTTGGCCGGCGAACTATCCGGCCAAAATAACAACTGCACCTTTTCCTGGCTGATCCGCTGCTCAGGCTCAGCGATAATCACTGCCATAAGCTGCCGTTGGGCCGGAGGCAGATCCTCAGTCCGGCATACGATCCGGCCCGCGATACTTATCGAGAAACTGCCCAATATCTTGATTTCGAGGCGAAGTATTAATTTCCCACTGTCCATTACCGCGCAATTCAAACTGTCAGCCGCAATTTTGCGGGCCCATTCCACCTCAATATCAGCCTTAACGGCCTGCCCCATCAGTTCTTCTATCATGGCAGGAGTCAAGCCCCAGCAATAAGTTCGTTTTTTATCTTTAAAAATAGTTAAAGCTCGGCGCAGAAAATCATCATCAGCAGCCGCAGTACGGTGCCTTATACAGGCCATCTGCAGACAGGCCGCTCCCGTAAAATAGCGGTGTCCAAGCCCTCCGCTAATCTCAAGAACCTGCTTGATGTGTTGTTCGGCCCGCTCAAAGTACCCCATATGCAGGAAGGCCGCCCCTA
>JAJRZN010000106.1 GCA_024275235.1 Deltaproteobacteria bacterium | reverse complement strand
GCCCTCCCGGCCTTTGGGCCGGCCGAAATAGATACCGCCGGTGAGTTCGCGGACGCAGAGGATATCGAAGCCCCTGGCGGCGATATCGGCCCGCAGGGGACAGGCCGCAGCCATGGACTTAAAGACCCTGGCCGGCCGCAGGTTGCAGAAGAGTTCCAGTTCTTTACGCAGGGGAAGCAGGGCCGCTCGTTCCGGTTGCTGATCCGGCGGCAGAGACTCCCATTTGGGGCCGCCCACCGAACCAAAGAGTACGGCATCGCTGTTCCGGCAGAGGGTAAGGGTGGCTGGCGGCAGGGCCTGACCGTGATTGTCAATAGCCAGGCCCCCGACGTCGGCCGGTTCGTATTGCATGGGCAGGGAAAATTCAGCACTCACCGCCTCTAATACCTTTAAGGCCTCAGCCATAACCTCCGGGCCGATACCATCGCCGTCCAGAATCGCTATCTTCTTCATTTTTACCTCATTCATTATAATTAGTTCCAGGCATATCAGGGTCGTTTTGTTTTCATTCAGTCCTTGATCCAGAATTGAACAAAAATGGGGTGCAGCTGAATAAAATCAGAAAATTTAAGTTATCCACATACCATAAAATAGTTCTAATCTCAAGTAGGGCCGGGGGGAATCGCCCGATGAATTATATTTCTTGCCAATTTATTTTATTCGCGTTAGTAAAATAGATGTAGGGTACGTGATGAGGCTCAGGGGCTGGTATAAAGTCCTGCCCCAATACTCTGTGCTTTTCTGAAAAATTAAATGTTTTAAGGTGTTAGTTATGAACTTTACAGAACATTTTTTTCATCCATCTCCGGCTCCAGCGCCCTGTGTGCCGCATAGCTCCGCGCGGCAGACCTGCCAGGATCATAAACCTCTGCACCGGCGTCTTGAGCGGCTCTTGTCGAGGGCTGATGTCAATGTTAACGGTACTCGGCCCTATGATTTTCAAGTCTATAATTCCTCTGTCTATGCCAGAATTTTTGCCCAGGGTTCTCTCGGGCTGGGCGAGAGTTATATGGATGGCTGGTGGGACAGTCCTGTTCTGGATGAGTTCTTCTTCCGGGTGCTGCGGGCCGGGCTGGCCGAGCGGGTGGTAACCTGGAAGGATGGCTGCGCGGCCATTGAGGCCCGCTTGCTCAATCATCAAAGTTTGTCTCGATCTCTGGAGGTGGGCAGGACTCATTACGATATTGGTAATGACTTTTATCGCCGGATGCTGGATCAACGAATGATTTACAGCTGCGCCTATTGGCGGCACGCCCAGACCCTGGATGAGGCCCAGGAGGCCAAATTAGATCTGGTTTGCCGTAAGCTCGGCTTAGAACCAGGTATGCGGCTCCTTGACATAGGTTGCGGCTGGGGCGGTATGGCGGCCTATGCCGCTGAGAGATACGGTGTTGAGGTCTTGGGGATCACAATTTCCAAGGAACAGGCGGCCTATGCCAGGGAGTTGTGCCGGGAACTGCCGGTGACCATTAAGATGCTGGATTACCGCAAACTTAACGGCACCTTTGACCGGATAGTGTCTTTG
>JAJRZN010000105.1 GCA_024275235.1 Deltaproteobacteria bacterium | reverse complement strand
GATTTGCCGGGCCCGACGCAGGGGACTTAAGCGGTTGGTAACCATAATCACCATATTTTCCTTGGCATAGGCCAGAATATGGGCCATTATCCTGTCCTCGGCCTCGGCATCCACCGCCGCCAGAGCATCATCAATCAGGAGGATGGGGGCACGCAGCAGCAAGGCCCTGGCCAGAGCGATCCTCTGCCGCTGGCCGCCGGATAACTTCACCCCCCTTTCACCTATTTCAGTCTCATAGCCTTGGGGAAAGGTCATTATTTCGTCATGTATGGCCGCCGCTCCGGCCACCGCCTCTATCTCTTCCCTGCCCGTCTCCGGCGCCCCGAAGGCGATATTTCCGGCAATGGTCGTGGAGAAGAGTACAGCGTTCTGAGGCACAAAGGACAATAAACGGCGGCAGGAATTCAGCTCAATATCATTTATATCCAGTTTATTGATAAAAAGTTGGCCCCGTTCCACAGGATAGAGGCGGGCCAGCAGGGCGCAAAGGGTGGATTTGCCGCTGCCGGTACGACCGACAATCCCCAGCAGACCGGGGCGGATATCAAGATTTATATCCTTTAGCCTCGGCCTCTCCTGGCCGGGGTAGGTAAAGGTAAGGCGGCGGAGAGTGATAATATCCGGCCGGCTGACTTCACGCCCCGCGGTCACCGGCCGCAACAGAGGACGCTCATCCATCACCTCCTGAATCCGGGCCAGTGAGGTCAGACCGCGCTGAAAGAGGTTGCTCACCCAGCCCAGGGCCATCATGGGCCAGGTAAGCATGAAGAGATAACTGATAAAGGCCACGAAACCGCCAATACTGATGGTGCCGCTGATAACCATTTGCCCCCCTAAAAAGACAATAATCAGCAGGCTGATATTGGCGATAAACCCGGAGGCCGGGAAAAGTACCCCCTGGATTCTGGCGACTTTCAGGCTGTGTTTTATATAACTGCGTCCCGTGTTGTCAAACTGGGCGCACTGAGCCGCCTCGCGGGTGTATATCTTCAGAAGGCGTATATTATTGATCGCGCCGCGGGCCTCTTCAGTGAGGAGAGAGAACTGCTCCTGTACCCGCTTGAAATGACGGTGGAGACGGGAGGCGAGAAAACGGGTGGTTACGGCCAGCACCGGGAAGGGCAAAATGGCCAGCAGAGTAAGGCGCGGGTCGATATAAGCCATGCAGGATATGGCGGCAAAAGACATAAGCAGGGCATCTATGGCGGCGATAAGCCCCATGCCGCAGGCCATCTGCACGGCAGTGAGATCATTGGTGGCCAGGGCGATTAACTGGCCGGGACTCCGGCGTTGAAAAAAGGCGCTGTCGAGGCTCAGGAGATGGTGAAACAGGGCATCACGAATATCCTGCTCGAGAAGGCGGGAAAAGCCCAGGATAAGATAACGCCACAGAAAACGTAAAACCGCCACTGTCAGGGCCAGGAGCATAATCAAGGCGGCATAATTTCGTAACTGACCGCCGTCTACCGTATGATTTCTGAGGCCGTCAACGGCCCATTTGATAATGCGGGGGATAACAAGCTGGCAGAGATCAACGGCCAGCAGGGCCAGAACTCCGGCTGTTATCCGCCAGCGACAGCGCTTGAAGATCGGGCCGATGAACCGCCAGGCGGCGGGTAATGATCTTAGTTTATGGGAATGTCTGCCTGCCATACGTGCGCTTAAATCCTTTAAGTGCCGATTGCATAGCGCCACACCTGAATCCTCTTGGGGGCAGCCCTATAAAAGCGTTGATAATATGACCGTAATCGGCTAAAAACCATTACTTATACGTTTTACGGACTGTTATGGCAAGGTATTTCCCATGAGCGGCAGACAGGCACGTAAACTACGGTAATCGCAACACGAGACAAACATATGAAAGAAATTAAAGTCGGTATAATTGGTTTCGGCACGGTGGGCAGCGGCACAGCCGAGGTACTGCGCTGCCAGGCGGAAAACCTGCGCCGCAAGACCGGCCTCAATATTACCCTGGCCCGGGTCGCGGATCGCAGCGCCCAGTCTTTGCCGCCGGAATTTGCTCAATGCCCGTTAAGCAATAAAGCGGAAGATGTGCTGAATGATCCTGCCATTGATATAGTTGTTGAATTAATCGGCGGCATTGAACCAGCCCGCACTCTGGTTCTGGGGGCCATTGCCAGGGGCAAGCATGTGGTAACCGCCAACAAGGCTCTGATGTCAACCGCGGGCCGGGAGATCCTGGCGGCAGCGGCTGAGGCCGGGGTCACGGTGGGAATGGAGGCCTCGGTGGCCGGCGGAATCCCGGTTATCAAGACCCTGAAGGAGGGCATGACCGCCAATACCATCAACTCCATTATGGGCATCTTAAATGGTACGGCAAATTATATTTTAAGCCGCATGACGGATGAGAGGCTGCCCTTTGCCGAGGTTCTGCGTGAAGCCCAGGATAAGGGCTATGCCGAGGCCGACCCATCTTTTGATATCGACGGCATTGACACCGCCCATAAACTGGCCATTCTCATCGCCCTGGCCTACGGCATTAATATTCAGCTTAAAGACATCCATGTGGAGGGAATTTCCCGCATTGAACCGATTGATATCGTTTACGCCAGACAGTTCGGCTATCGCATTAAATTACTGGCCATCAGCATTAATCATGGTGATCATATGGAGGCCAGAGTGCACCCCACGATGGTACCGGAAAATCATATGCTGGCCAGCGTCAACGGGGCCTATAACGCGGTGAATTTTAATGGCGATATGGCGGGTGATATTCTGCTTTACGGCCAGGGAGCGGGGAAGATGCCCACCGGCAGTGCCGTGGCCGCCGATATTGTTGATATTGCCCGGGATATCGCTGCCGGGGCCATTAACCGGGTGCCCGGCCTGGCCTTTGTGGAGGATAATATAATCAAGGGCCGGATTACCCCCATGGAGCAACTCAGAGGGGCCTATTATTTCCGGATGTCGGTTATGGATGAGCCGGGGGTTCTGGCCAATATCGCCGGTATCCTCGGGAACAACGAGATCAGTATTGAATCGGTGATTCAACAGAAAAGACAGGAAAAGGGGCCGGTGCCGGTGGTTATCAGAACTCACCAGGCAACTGAAAAATCCGTTGTGCAGGCCATGAATGAAATTGACAAGCTGGATATCTGCGCCAAAACTCCAGTCATTATCAGAATTCTGGAATAGGACGGCTATGAAATATTTTATTCTGGTATGTGACGGTATGGGCGACGAGCCGCTGGCTGAATTAAACGGCCGCACCCCCATGGAGGCGGCTCATACCCCGGCCATGGACGGCCTCGCCGCGGCCGGTGAGCTCTTTACCCTTGCCACTGTACCCCAGGGGATGGCGCCGGGCAGCGATGTGGCCAATCTATCCCTTCTCGGTTATCGGCCGGAGCGCTTTTACAGCGGCCGGGCTCCCCTGGAGGCGGCCAGTATGAATGTCCATCTCGCGGCCGATGAAACAGCCTTCCGCTGCAATTTAGTGACCCTGACAGAGGAGGATGAGAGACTGATAATGACCGATTACAGCGCCGGTCATGTCTCCACCCCGGAGGCGGGAGAGCTCATTGCCGCCCTCGGCGCGGAATTAAATAGTTCAGCCATTCATTCTTATCCGGGAGTCAGCTACCGCCATCTCCTCGTAACCCGAGGCGAATATCCCGCTCTGGGTACCACCCCGCCCCACGATCACACCGGGCATGAGATAAACGAATACTGGCAGCGTTACCAGGCCCAGGAACCTTTTGCCGGGCTGGTAAACAGGGCCAGGGAAATTCTAAGCCGCCAGGAGGTGAACCGTCTCCGGCTGGCAGCGGGGAAAAATCCGGCCAACGCCATCTGGCTCTGGGGCGAGGGTAAGGCTCCTGAGATGGCCAGACTCAGCAGCCACTACGGGATCAGCGGCGCCCTGATTTCGGCCGTTGATCTTCTTAAGGGTATTGCCATCTACGCCGGGATGGAGGTAATTACAGTGCCGGGCGCCACCGGTTATCTTGACACCAATTATCAAGGCAAAGCCCAGGCGGCCATAGAGGCCGCCGGCCGCCATGATCTGGTCTTTGTCCATGTCGAAGCCGCCGATGAGGCTGGTCATCAAGGGCTGGTGGCCGAGAAAATACAGGCCATTGAGGACTTTGATCAAAAAATTGTCCGGCCCCTGCTGGCCGCCTTAAAAGACACGGAATTCCGGATGGCAATAACCCCGGACCACTACACCCCCGTCAGCCTGCGCTCCCACATTGCCAAGGCGGTGCCTCTGCTTATTTATGATTCCCGCACTTCAATGAGCGGCGGCCCGGCCTATAGCGAACAAAACGCCCATCGTCACGGCCGACATCTGGCCAACGGTGAGGAGTTTTTTGATATTCTACTTTAATATCCAGTGGCCGAGTCAACCCAAATAAAGCTGATTACCCCTCATTACTGCCGGGCCAGGGTACTTTACGGTGATACTGATGCCGGCGGGGTGGTTTATTATGGCAATTATCTGCGTTATTTTGAACGGGGCCGTACCGAGCTGATGCGGGAGCGGGGAATCAGTTACCGTGAACTGGAAGACCGCGGTCTGATTATGCCGGTGGTGGAGGCTTACAGCCGTTACAAAGCCCCGGCCCGTTATGACGATTTGATAGAAATTGCCACTTCCTTTCTCTGGATCAAACGCCTCTCCTGCCGCTTCAATTATGAAATACGCCAGACCGCTGACCGAAAATTACTGGTTAAGGGCTTTACCCTGCATGCCGTAGTCAACCGCCAGGGAAGACTGACCAGGTTACCGGCTGACATCTTTACCGCTCTGCAGGAAATTATTGACGGCTCCTTTTATCAGCTTGACAATAAAACACGATAGGTTATAGTATGTTGATGTGACGCGGGGTGGAGCAGTCCGGTAGCTCGTCGGGCTCATAACCCGAAGGTCAGAGGTTCGAATCCTCTCCCCGCTACCAATTAAACAGACGGCTCGAAAAGAAAATTGTCATTGACAGCTTTCCTTTCGAGCTTTTTTGTTTCTAACATCATGCGTTTTACAGCTTTATCCTCCGAAGCGATTTTCAAAATTCCTGCGAAGTTTCCATAAAGATTTATATAGCTCTTTAGTGACTGTCAATATTGCAAGCGCCTCAACAATCACAATACAGACAAAACGATCCTTAAATCAAAACGCCGTTTTGCAAGCCTGATAATTTACAGGAGGTGCCTGTTTTTTGGTGCCCGGGTAAAGCAAAGGAAACCATCTCTCAACAACATCTATAGGAAAGCATAGGCGGACAGAACCTCTTGGGGTGTCAGAAACTAACAAGCGCTTTTTGAGATAATGTTCCCCGACCATCCAGATCACCTTGGCGAGGAGTGTCAGCGGATTGCAGAATTGTTTTATATTCGTCTGCCTGCCTTGCCAAACCCTTAACATGCTTGTCATGAAAACGAAAAATCCGACCTAAGATGTTGTGACATTTCGGAGTCTCATCAAGTTCACTCTATGGAAGGGGATAGTTCGTGGGACTTTAAAATACTGACTTGATGGTTCATACCGGTGTAATATTTATGCATGGAAACAGTGATACTCAAACTAACAGGCCAGGTTCTGTCGCTTCCTGTAATCGATCGCGCCCATTTGGCCGACAGGCTGCTTGCTAAAAGCAAATGCCCCTTTTTCGCAAGCGGTTAGGTCCTCCCGGCGTAACCGCTTGCCCCCCTCTCAGGGTTTCTTTTTTGGGGGAGCCGCCGGCGTTTTATTCTGCAGAAGATCAGAGCTGGTAAGCCCCAGGGGGTCCTTCAGGATATAAGACGGCAGCCGGGCGTAAAATTTACTGCCCGAACTCTTGATTAGCTGGTCGCTGGTCTTGGTATTCGGCGGCCAGATTTCAAGTTCTATAGTTTTGGATTTGGCGCCGGTCTTATAAGTATAAGTTATAACTGTCCCGGCCTTGCCCTGGGGTTTAAAATCAGCCGCCTGGTAGCTGGTAACATTCAGGGCGCAAAGGGTAGAAAGTAATCCATTCAGGCGCGGCTTATTCACCACCTGCCCGGCCCCCGCCCCGGCTACCTGCCAGACCTTCTTCCCATCACGACTTAACTCAATATCTTTCTTACCGCGCAAGCTCAGAGCCGTTAAGTCATCGGGGTTGATTGCGATATATTTCGTCTGCCACCAGGAGGAATTATCCACCCCTAACTGCCAGGTGGAGAGACCGCTGACCTGATATATATTATCATCACCCTCACGGCGGAGATGAACTGACTTGGAACTCGGAGCCGTACCAAGGAAGAAGGTAAACTTCTGCCCCGCTGCCGTGGACAG
>JAJRZN010000104.1 GCA_024275235.1 Deltaproteobacteria bacterium | reverse complement strand
CGGCTGCCTTAAAAGCAATTCAAGCCTCAAGGAGATAAGTAGATGGAGAAGAAAACTCAAGCATATATCTGTACTGGTTGTGGAATAGGTGATGCTCTCGATATTGAGGCCCTCTCCGAGATGGTGTCTTCGGATATGAGCATTGACTGTAAGAGCCATGGCGCTTTATGCGGCAAGGACGGTCGGGCTCTCATTGAAGGCGATATCAGTGATGGAGTTAATACCATAATTATCGGGGCCTGCTCCATGCGGGTTATGCAGGACGAATTTGATTTTGGTGAAGACAAGATTGTCACCCGCGCCAATTTAAGGGAGCAATGCGCCTGGTGCCAGGGTGAGGAACCCGATGCCGAATATGTGCAGGAACTGGCCTCTGACAATATGCGGATGGCCTGTGTCAAGGCCGAAAAGCAGGAAATCCCAGAGGCCTTTAAGTTAGAGAAGCTGACTAAGGACATCCTGGTTATGGGCGGTGGTATTGCCGGGCTTACGGCGGCCAAAGAGGCCTCTCTTGCCGGTTATTCCGTCACCCTGGTCGAGAAGGCGGCTGTCCTCGGCGGTAAGGCTCTGGGCTGGCGGAAGCAATTCCCCACCAAGGCTCCGTGGAGTGACTTGGAGAATCCCACTGTTGCCGATATGGTAAAAGAGGTGGAGAGTGATTCCAATATTACGGTCAAAACCGAGACCGAGGTTGCCCGGATTGCCGGAGCGCCTGGGGCATTCAAGGCCTCTTTCAAGGCGGCCGGCAGCACCTCTGAGTGGGATGCTCCCGCCAAGGTAGGAGTTGACGAGAAGGATCTTATTGAGAAGGGTGAGATGGAAGACCCCAACGCCGGTAAGAATGACTATATGATGGATAACCCCGATGCCGTTACCTTTGGTGGGGTAGTTCTTGCCACCGGCTGGATTCCTGCCGATGTCTCAGAATATGAACACCTTGGTTATGGTAAATTAAATAATGTCGTTACCAATGCCGAGTTTGAGAAGCTGGCCAAAGAGGGGAAGGTTCCGGCCAAGGTTGCCTTTATTCAAAGTCCCGGCGGGGCGGAAAATGATGAGGATTTCCCCTATTGCAACTCTGTTACCTCCATGGTGGCCTTGAAGCAGGCTAAATATGTGCGGGAAGATAACCCTGATAACGGCCAGGCCTATATCCTATATCAACATATGCGTACTCCAGGCCAAATGGAGATGTTCTATAAGGGAATCCAGCAGGATGACGGCATTTTTCTGACCAAGGCCGCTGTCACTCAGGTTGCTGAGAGCGGCTCCGGTCTTGCGGTATCCATGCAGGACACCCTCTTGAATGAGGATCTCACTATTGATGTTGACATGGTGGTTCTGGCAGCCGGTATGGTGCCCACCACCCGTGATGAGTCCACCATTAATCTGGCCTATCGTCAGGGGCCGGCCTTCCTGGATCTTGATCTCTTTGACGGTTATGCCGATTCTCATTTTATCTGTTTTCCCTATGAGACCAGAAGAACAGGAGTTTATACCTGTGGTGGAGTTCGTAAGGCCACTAATATGGAAGAGACTATTGATGACGCAACCGGGGCGGCATTAAAGGCGATTCAGTGTATTGAATCCGTTGACCGCGGAGTGGCGGTTCATCCCCGTTCCGGTGATAAGACCTTCCCCGAGTTTTTCTTTCAGAGATGTACGCAGTGTAAACGCTGTACGGAAGAATGTCCCTTCGGAGCCCTGGATGATGATGAGAAGGGAACACCAATGCCTAACCCCACCCGCTGTCGGCGCTGTGGTACCTGTATGGGAGCCTGCCCGGAGCGTATCATCGGCTTCAAGGATTATAATGTCGATATGATCGGCTCAATGATCAAGGCCGTTGAGGTGCCGGATGACGATGAGGATAAACTCAGGATTTTGGCCCTGGTTTGTGAAAATGATGCCTACCCGGCTCTTGACATGGCTGGTATGCGTGGTAATAAGATCAGCAATCTGGTGCGGGTGATTCCCGTCCGCTGTCTCGGCTCGGTAAATATGGTCTGGATCAAGGATGCCATGTCTTCAGGGATGGACGGCGTTATTCTGCTGGGTTGCAAGTATGGTGATAATTATCAGTGCCATTTTGTTAAGGGCTCAGAGATTGCCAACAAGCGTATGGAGAATATCGGTGAGACCCTGGGGACTCTGGGGCTGGAACCGGAGCGTTGTGTGGCCGAGCAGATTGCCATTACCGATTATGATACCGTTCCTGATGTGATTAACAAATTTGTTGAAGATATCATTGAATTAGGGCCAAACCCCTTCAAGGGTTTCTAAAATAGTTTTGTTTAAAAAATAAGCGGGCAATTATCGACTGGTGGAGATCTCCGGCGCTGATTGTTCGCTTATTTAATAGTATAGATTGTTTTTTTGTGGCAGGCATGGAAGATGAAGGTATCAGATTGATCTTGGCGGAGGCCGGGAGATTTTTTGATAACACAACAGGAGAAGACAAATGCAGATCAATCCAGATTTGAAATTCATTAGGTATCTTAAGGGAGCGGGTGGTGACACCCTGAAGAAATGCTTTCAATGTGCAACCTGCTCAGTGGTATGCCCCTTGTCCGGAGATGATAAGCCCTTTCCGCGGAAGGAAATGATCTGGGCTCAATGGGGGCTGAAGGACAAGCTGGTTGCCGACCCCGATATTTTTCTCTGTCATCAGTGTGGAGATTGTACGGCTTATTGTCCACGAGGTGCCAAACCAGGTGATGTGCTTGGTGCTATCCGGGCCTATGCCTATACCGAGTACGGCTTCCCATCCGGCCTGGCGCGTCTCGCGACAGCCGCCAAAAATCTGCCGCTTTTGATCGGTATTCCGGCGGCCATTGTCCTGATAATGTGGTATATCTCCGGCGGCATGCACCTGCCCACCGGTGAGATAGATTTCGGTCATTTTTTTGGTCATTGGGATTTTAAATATCTGACCAAGACCACTATGTTTATTGATCTTATCATGCTGCCCGCCGCGGGGCTCGCTGTTTTTTCGGCCTATATGGGGGTAACCCGTATGTGGAAAAAAATGTGTGAAGGGATCAATGCGAGTCCTGAGTGGCGGCCGTCCTGTGGTAAGTTTATAAATGATTTTTTATGGCCCTCCGTCAAGGAAATCCTTTCTCATGATCGTTTTAACGAGTGTGGAGTTAATAAGGATCGGGCCCGGGGACATAAACCCCTTATGTATGCCTTTATCGGCCTGTTGATTGTTACTACATACGGTTTTATCTCCAAGGACTTCATTGGTATTTTTGTTCCTTCTCTGCATGGCCCTCTACATCTCTATGATCCCTTTAAAATTCTGGCCAATGTCAGTGCCGTGGCTCTGCTTTACGGTATCTTTATTCTCTGGGGTAATCGTTCTCGTGAGGAGAGTGAAAGCGGGAAGCAGGGTACCTTTTATGACTGGTTCCTGATTTACGAAATTGCCGCTGTGGGTATAACCGGTGTTCTTGCCGAGTTAACCCGGCTGGCCGGACTGCCTTTCCTGGCCTATCTCTTTTATTTCTGTCATCTCGTCTCCATCATGATGCTCTTTCTGTATATGCCTTATACGAAATTTGCCCATATGGTGTACAGAACCTTTGCCATGGCCTTTGAGCGTTATCGTGACAGTGGGTTTGCCAACGGTGTCAAGGCTGACTAAAAACGAGGTTGTTGTTTTAAAAAAAAACTATTGCAGTATCATCTCTCTTGGGTTATGTTCTCGTGTTGTGCTGGCGTAGCTCAATTGGTAGAGCAACGGTCTTGTAAACCGTAGGTTGCGGGTTCGAGTCCCATCGCCAGCTCCATCTTTTGTTTTTTAAAATTGAATAAGACAGCTTGTGTTCAGTTGTCGGATGACCTTTTTTTTGGATTGACTGGAGGGGTTCCCGAGCGGTCAAAGGGAACAGACTGTAAATCTGTCGGCGGCGCCTTCGGAGGTTCGAATCCTCCCCCCTCCACCAATTTATTTGAAAGTTTTTCCTGTAGGCGGGAATAGCTCAATTGGTAGAGCATCAGCCTTCCAAGCTGAGGGTCGCGAGTTCGAGTCTCGTTTCCCGCTCCATTTTAAATAGTTATGCAGGCTTTATTTATTGGCCGGCACTTTTTTAGGAAGAACTGGCCGATATTTAATGCCCACGTAGCTCAGCAGGTAGAGCACTTCCTTGGTAAGGAAGAGGTCACCGGTTCAAGTCCGGTCGTGGGCTCCAATCAGGCTAAGTATTAATTCAAATGCTAATGGGCGTGTCTGGTTTAGCTTGAATTGTAAATTTTTTAGTGAAGAACGTTAGTTAGTAACTATTCAACCAGGGGCGGATAAATGGTTGTAAGCTGTAATTGTTCAGAAAAGTGCTGTGTCTGGATAGTTACGAAAATTAATTGGTGTGGAGGGGAATATGGCTAAGGAAAAATACGAGAGAACAAAACCGCATGTAAATATTGGTACCATTGGTCACATTGATCATGGCAAGACAACCTTGACTTCCGCCATTACCCGGGTTTTAGCGACTAAGGGTTATGCCAAGAGCACTGATTTTGCGGATATTGATAAGGCTCCTGAGGAGAAGGAACGTGGAATTACCATTGCCACCGCCCATGTTGAATATGAGACAGACAAACGCCATTATGCCCATGTTGATTGTCCCGGCCATGCTGATTATATCAAAAATATGATTACCGGCGCCGCCCAGATGGATGGCGCAATCCTGGTGGTTGGTGCCGATGACGGCCCCATGCCCCAGACCCGTGAGCATATACTCCTGGCCCGTCAGGTAGGGGTACCGGCCATTGTCGTCTTCCTGAACAAGTGCGATATGGTCGATGATGATGAGCTCATTGAGCTGGTT
>JAJRZN010000103.1 GCA_024275235.1 Deltaproteobacteria bacterium | reverse complement strand
TCTGAAGATCAGCGAGGGCTGCTCCAACCGCTGTTCATATTGCCTTATTCCCCAGCTCAGAGGCCCGTTAAGAAGCCGTACGGTTAACGATTTGATAATCGAGGCCCAACGGCTTGAAGCGGCAGGGGTAAAGGAACTGACTCTGGTTGGCCAGGATGTTACTGCCTATGGCCTTGATTTCGGCCCTCAGAGAGACAAACTCCCTGAGCTGTTGACCAGGCTATTGACCGAAACCAGCATTCCATGGCTGCGCATGCTCTATCTATATCCCAACCGCATAGATTCCCCGCTGCTCAGCCTCATGGCCGATAACCCCCGCCTGCTGCCCTATTTCGATATTCCCATGCAGCATGCCAGCGACAACATCCTCCACCTCATGCGGCGGCCGTATCAGCAAAGTGATCTCATCGGCCTTATTGACCAAATCAGAAAGATTATGCCGGAGTCTGCTATCCGCACCACTCTTATTGTCGGTTTCCCAGGCGAAAAAGAGGCGGATATTATCAAACTGGAAGAATTTATCACCGAGGTGAAGCTGAATCATGTCGGGGTGTTCTGTTATTCCAATGAAGAGGGATGTGCAGCAGCGGCATTACCAGATCATTGCGACGAAGAACAAAAGGAGGAACGACGGCAACGAATTATGGTCATCCAGAAGGATATTTCAACCCAGGGCAACCGGAAGATGGTTGGTAAAACAGAAAAGGTACTGGTAGAAGGGCTAAGCCGGGAGACAGATTTACTGCTGGAAGGCCGCAGCCGTTTTCAGGACCCGGACATTGACGGCTGCGTCTATATAAATTCCGGCACCTGCAATAAAGGCGACATAGTTAATCTGAAAATTACCGACGCTCACCCCTATGATCTGATTGGTGAAATTGTCTAAGAGGCGGAAGAAACAAATACAATGCGGCAGCAGCCGACGCTGATTGCGCGGCCAGCCATTGTTGACTAAAGATTAACCCGTTCCTTGAGCTCCTTGCCGACCTTAAAGAAGGGTAGTTTCTTGGGTGGAACCTCAATCTTTTCACCGGTCTTGGGATTTCTGCCGCAATAGGATTCATACTCCTTAACCATAAAACTGCCAAAACCGCGTATCTCTATATTTTCACCATGTACCAGAGCCTCGGTCATGGCGGAGACAATAGTCTTGATGATGGAATTGGTCTCCCGCATGGGCATTTTTAATTCCTGCGCCAAAATATCAATTAGTTCCGATTTATTCATATCCTTACCCCAATTAAGCATAATACCAGCCCGGTCTCACCGGTACCAATATGGTGTTATGGACAATAGTTCAAGCTAACTATTTGATGTTATAAATCATTTTATTATTTGTAAAGGATATTCTTAGAAAAAATTCTCTGCAGGTCTTTTTTATTCAAGAAACGATATTTACCCGTCCTTAGATTCCCCAGCCGCAAACCGCCATAGGCCAGCCTTTTTAAATAAGTCACCTTATGCCCCACCGCCGCGAACATCCGCCGCACCTGCCGCTTCCGCCCCTCATGGATAATAACGCGCAGGGTGGTGGAATTATCATCAATCCTGGTTACCTCAATCTCCGCCGGCCAGGTCTGCCGGCCATCAAGCTCTATCCCCTTCCGCAGAGCCTCAATCTGCTGGCGGGCCACCCGGCCGTTAACCACGGCGAGATAGGTCTTTTTGATCTCAAAACTGGGATGAATAACCCGCTGGGCCAGAGCCCCGTCATTGGTCATCAGCAGGGCGCCCTCCGTATCCAGATCCAGACGGCCGACAGGAAAGAGGCGTTCCTTTACATCGCGCACCAATTCGGTCACCAAAGGTCGTCCCTGGGGATCCTTCATAGTGGTAATATAGCCCCTGGGTTTATTAACCAGAACGTAAATTTTTTTGGCAGAGTTCGAGACCAGCTTGCCATCAACGGTCAAGCGCTGGCGCTGCGGGTCAACCTTGACCCCCATGACGGTAACAACGCACCCGTCAACCTGCACCCGGCCGGCCCGGATCATATCCTCGGCCCGCCGCCGCGAACAAATACCGGTCTGGGCTAATACTTTCTGCAGCCGTTCTTCCATCTATCTGTAATCACCCCGACGAAACTTCTCCACCTCAACATAAGTAACGGCGGTTACCCGGTCAATCAGGCGGGCCAGAGGGTCGTCCTTGGACAGTTGTTCCTTGACATCTAACAGAGCGGTGGAGTCCATTTCGAGAGAGTCAACAAGAGGAGTAAGATCATCGGAGTTAAAAGTAAGATCAGCCAGCCCCCGGCTCAGAGAATCAAGCAGATCAATGGCTGACTCGCTCAAAGACAAACCCTGGAGGCGGACGGACGGCGAAACAGCAGCGGCAGGAGCCGGGGCCTCGACCGCCGGGCTGGCAACAATCTCTTCCGGACTTTTAAGCCCGTTTAAAAGTGCCTGGAAACCGGCCTCCGGAGCCGCTAAACCCCGAGAATTTTTCGCTGTCTTACGGGTTATAAGCTTTTTAGTTTTTAAATCATTTATCTTCATTACTTATAGCGATGATGGCGTCGTAAAAAGTCCGATCTACGGCGTTGTGGCGTTTCGGCAGACCTTCGGCATACCATATGTATGGCCGAAGCCCTGTCGAACCACCACGCCTCGCAATCTACGCTTAGCTGTATATCGAACTTTTCGCAGTCTTCGCTTAGCTGACTTAGCCATCTTTAGTTAGTGATGGACTTTTTACGAGTCCATCAGCGATAAGGAGAGGAATTAAAACCAACTATCTATATTTATTAATGATTACCTTAAATTACTTTTTTTCTCAAGAAAACATCTTTTTTTTCTCCAAATAATATGTTATATGGTTTTGCTTTCTGCTGTAAAGGATAAAAAGATTATAATTTTACCATTTTGGGGCGGGTTAAAATATTTAACCCGCCGCTTAATGGCTCGTTTTTCACCCCATGGCGATGTAGCTCAGATGGTTAGAGCATACGGCTCATATCCGTAGTGTCCGGGGTTCAATTCCCTGCATCGCCACCATTACACATTCCAGTATCGTTCGATACTGTCCGAAAAGGCCCGGAATTTCGGGCCTTTTTCTTTTTCTGTTGTCCGGCATAGTTCAGTGAGATATAGTAAAATTGGAAAGAAATTTGCTGAGACAATTTCTATTTAATTGTTTTCCAGAATCTCTTGAATCTCGGGCGAGCCATATTCAGCCCCG
>JAJRZN010000102.1 GCA_024275235.1 Deltaproteobacteria bacterium | reverse complement strand
TAGTAAATTCAGCGATCAGGTGGCCGTGCAGCTTAATGATACCCATCCCACCATCGCCATTCCTGAGCTGATGCGGCTGTTGATGGATAAATACGGCCTGGGTTGGGAAAAGGCCTGGGATATTACGGTGAAGACCTTTGCCTATACCAATCATACCCTGATGCCCGAGGCTCTGGAACTCTGGTCGGTGGATTTAATCGGCCAGGTTCTGCCCCGCCACCTTGAGATCATTTTTGAGATTAACAAACGTTTCCTCGCGGAGGTGCGAAAACAATATCCCGGTGATGACGAACGGATCAGAGCTATGTCAATTATTGATGAGGGGCCGCCCAAACGGGTAAGAATGGCCAATCTCGCCATCGTTGGCAGCCATTCGGTAAACGGGGTGGCCGCCCTGCATACAAATTTACTGCGCACCAGACTTTTTAAGTATTTCGATGAGATGCGGCCCACCCTGTTTAATAATAAAACCAACGGCATAACCCCCCGGCGCTGGCTCTTAAAATGTAATCCGCCCTTAAGTTCCCTGATTAAGGACAAAATCGGTGAGGAATGGATTACTGATCTGGAACAGTTACGCCGCCTGCGCGACTTTGCCGGGCAGGCCGAATTTCAGAAAAAATTTATGGCCGCCAAGCGCCGTAATAAAAAAGTTCTGGCCCGGCTTATCATGAGATACTGCCAGATAGAGGTTAATCTTGATTCGCTTTTTGATGTGCAGGTGAAACGTATTCATGAGTATAAACGGCAGCTCTTAAACCTGCTGCATGTTATCCACCTTTACCAGCGTATTATCAGCCAGACGGAAGAGGTTGTACCCAGAACCTGTATCTTTGCCGGCAAGGCGGCACCGAGTTACTGGAAGGCCAAGCTCATCATTAAACTCATAAATTCTGTTGCCGAAGTAGTAAATAATGATCCACGGATCGGCAGGATGCTGAAGGTAGTTTTTATCCCCAATTACGGAGTCTCCAGAGCCGAAATAATTATTCCGGCTGCTGATCTTTCGGAGCAGATATCAACCGCCGGCACCGAAGCCTCCGGCACCGGAAATATGAAATTCGCCTTAAACGGCGCCTTAACCATTGGTACCCTGGATGGCGCCAACATTGAGATAATGGAGGAGGTCGGGGAAGAGAATATCTTCATCTTCGGGCTTAACGCCGAGGAGGCTCAGTGGGAGAAAAAGGCGCCGCGACGAACACCTGCCATGATCTATGAACAAAACGAGGAGATTAGGCGGGTGGTGGATGCCATCAGTGACGGTTGTTTCAGCAATGGTGATCGTGATCTCTTTCGTCCCATTGTTGATGATCTCTTAAATCACAGCCGTGATCCTTATCTGCACCTTATTGATCTGGATGACTATTTAAAATGCCAGCGCCGGGTGGCTGATACCTATCGAGACGGCCGGGCCTGGTCGGAGAAGGCAATTCTGAATGTGGCCAATATGGGTAAATTTTCCAGCGACCGCACGATCAGCGAGTACGCCAGGGACATCTGGGGGATATAACGTCCCAAAAGGTCTTGTCAGAAAAATGAAATTAAATTATAAATAATGCCATTCATGGCAAAGACTAATCTTTTTAGAAAAATAT
>JAJRZN010000101.1 GCA_024275235.1 Deltaproteobacteria bacterium | reverse complement strand
AGCCTGGCTCAAACCGGCACCGGCAAGACAGCGGCCTTTGGCCTGCCCCTGATTCAGTTACTCAGCCCCGGCAGCCGTCAGACCCAGGGACTCATTCTCTGCCCGACGCGGGAGCTTTGCATGCAGGTCTCAAGGGATCTGGCCTCTTACGCCCGCTTTGTGGAGGGGGTAAGGGTGCTCGCCGTTTATGGTGGTACCAGTATTGAGCCCCAGATTAAGGCTCTGCGCAAGGGGGTTCAGGTTATTGTGGCTACCCCCGGCCGTTTGAATGATCTGATCAACCGGGGAAAGGTGGACATATCCAAGGTACGTTACGCGGTTTTTGATGAGGCGGATGAGATGCTGCAGATGGGCTTCCAGGATGAGTTAAACGCCATTCTGGCTCAGACTCCGGCCGAGAAAAATACCCTGTTGTTTTCGGCTACCATGTCCAAAGAGGTGGCCAGTATTGCCAGCCGTTATATGTCTGATCCGGTTGAGGTGACCATCGGCCGCCGTAACGCCGGGGCCGAAAATGTCCAGCATGAATATTACCTCGTTAACCATCGTGATCGTTACGCGGCCCTGAAGCGTATTGTTGATAATTGCCCCAATAACTACGCGATTATCTTTTGCCGAACCCGGCAGGACACCAATGATGTCGCTAATAAATTGATTCAGGACGGTTATAACGCCGATGCCCTGCATGGTGATTTGTCTCAGGCCCAGCGTGATCAGGTGATGAAAAAATTTCGCAGTAAGAATCTCCAGATATTAGTGGCTACGGATGTTGCGGCCCGCGGCCTTGATGTTAACGATCTGACCCATGTAATTAATTATAATCTGCCCGATGATATTGCTGGTTACACCCACCGCAGCGGCCGTACCGGCCGGGCCGGGCATACGGGGGTGTCCATCGCCCTGGTGCAGATGAATGAACGCTTTAAGATTAAACAGATTGAGAAGAAGATTCAAAAGAAATTCAAGCAGTGCCGTATTCCCAGCGGGGCGGAAATCTGCCGGAAACAGCTGGTAAACCTCATGGACAGCGTTGCCGGTGTTGAGGTCGATTACGGTCAGATTGATCCCCTTTACGACGAAATAGCAGCCCGGTTAGGGGAATTGGACAGGGAGGAATTAATCAAGAAATTTGTCTCTCTGGAGTTCAACCGTTTTCTTAAATATTATAAAAATGCCCCTGACCTTAATCTGAAGGCCAATGAGAAGAGCAGAAAACAGCGGCTGAACAGGGAGCGCGTCGGCTGGGATAAATCAAAGGCCAATACCAATCACCGCGGCCGGCCGCAGTTTGCCCGTTTCTCGCTTAATGTCGGCCGTCGGGATGGAATTATGCCCCAGGGACTCATTGGCGCGATTAACCGCTCTCCCGGTGGTGGAAAAATCACGGTCGGTAAGATTGAGATTATGCGTAACAAGGTGACACTGGAGGCCGACAGCCGTTTTACCCCCCAAATACTTAACGCCTTTCAGCATTTTACCATTAATGGTAAAAATGTCTCCATTGAGCTTGCCAGGCCCGCTGCCTCTCCGGCTCAGCGCAAACATGGGGGCATGTATCACCGCAAAAACAACAAATTCAAGGCCGCGTAGGGGGATGGCGGTTTTTCCCCTGGCGGGCGTTTTAACTGATATAGCGTTATAATATGACTTGGTATTTGTTCCTCAACTTACATCTTGCTTGTCTTTTTTATCATACTCTGTACCGTAGAAACGGTTACTGTCTGGAATTGAGTCCCGGATTACGAATTCTGTAGATATTTCTCATAGACCGAGACGATGCCGTCTCGCAGAGAGGTTGTGGCCTTCCAGCCCATTTTGTTCAGCCGGTCTACATCCAATAATTTTTGCATCGTACCATCGGGCCTGGTGGGGTCAAAGGTGAGGGTACCGTTAAAGCCAACCACATCTCGGATCATCTCTGCCAGTTCCCGGATGGTCAGGTCAGTGCCGCAGCCAATATTAATCAACGGCGGCTGTTCATTATTGAGTAGCGTCCGCAGCTTTTCGTCCGTTTGTTCCAGCAGATACAGGCAGGCCGCCGCCATATCGTCGCTGTAGAGAAATTCGCGCCTCGGTGTGCCGGTGCCCCACACCACCACTTCTTGGTCGCCCCGCTGTTTTGCCTCATGCATTTTACGGATCAGGGCCGGCATGACGTGGGAGTTATTGAGGTCGTAATTATCATTTGGGCCATAGAGGTTGGTGGGCATTACGGCCATGAATCTGGTGCCAAACTGGCGGTTATAGGCCCAGCACATCTCGATGCCCGCGATCTTGGCCAGGGCGTAGGGGCGGTTGGTGGGTTCAAGCGGCCCGGTGAGCAGATACTCTTCCCGCATGGGTTGTGGACATTCCTTGGGGTAAATGCAGGAGGAACCTAAGAATAATAAACGTTTAACCGCCGCCCGCCAGGACTCATGAATTATATTGGTCTGGATGGTTAGGTTCTGATAAATAAAATCGGCCGGATAGGTATTATTGGCCGCGATACCGCCGACCTTGGCGGCAGCGAGAAAGACATAATCCGGGTCCTCGGCGTTGAAAAAATCAGCCACGGCATGTTGATCGGTCAGATCAAGTTCCGCATGGGTGCGGGTTATAATATTGTTGTACCCCGCACCCCGCAGGCGGCGGATAATGGCGCTGCCGACCAGGCCCCTGTGACCGGCCACGTATATTTTGTCTGTTTTCCGCATTACTTACTCGTTATGTTCGAAGACTTTATAGCCCTTACGTTTAACCAACTCATCACGCTCAGCGGTTTTCAAATCCTCACGCACCATTTCAGCTACCAGTTCCGCAAAAGGAATTTTAGTCGACCAGCCTAATTTCTCTTTGGCCTTGCCGGCGTCGCCGAGAAGAGTCTCGACCTCTGTGGGGCGGAAATAACGCGGATCAACCTCGACTATACATGAACCATGAGCGTCATAGCCTTTTTCTTCCATGCCCTGTCCCTGCCATGAGATGGAGAGACCAATTTCCCGGGCGGCGGCATCGACGAAGTCACGCACGCTGTATTGCTCGCCGCTGGCAATGACAAAATCCTCCGGCTCATCCTGTTGCAGCATGAGCCACTGCATCTCCACATAATCTTTGGCATGCCCCCAGTCTCGTTTGGCATCCAGGTTGCCGAGATATAGACAATCCTGGAGCCCCAACTTTATTCTGGACAGGGCCCGGGTGATTTTCCGGGTGACAAAGGTTTCGCCGCGGACGGGGGATTCGTGGTTAAAGAGGATACCGTTACAGGCGTACATTCCATATGCCTCACGGTAGTTAACCGTGATCCAGTAGGCGTAAAGCTTGGCGGCGGCATAGGGCGAGCGGGGGTAGAAAGGGGTTGTTTCTTTCTGCGGCGTTTCCTGAACCTTGCCGAAGAGCTCGGAGGTGGAGGCCTGGTAAAATCGGGTTTTTTTCTCCAGCCCTAATATCCTGATGGCCTCAAGCAGGCGCAGGGTGCCGAGGGCGTCTGAGTTTGCCGTGTACTCCGGTTCTTCAAAAGAGACCGCCACATGGCTCTGGGCCGCCAGGTTATATACCTCATCCGGCTGCACGGCCTGAATTATCCGCACCAGACTGCTCGAATCGGTCATATCGCCGTAGTGGAGGATAAAGTTGCGGTTCTCCGCGTGGGGGTCTTGATAGAGATGGTCTATACGATCGGTATTAAATGAAGATGAGCGCCGTTTAAGCCCATGCACCTCATAGCCCTTGGCAAGCAGGAATTCAGCGAGATAGGCGCCGTCCTGCCCGGTTACACCGGTTATTAATGCTTTTTTTATCATAAGTTTACAATACCATAGTTGATGGCGTCGTAAAAAGTCCGATCTACGGCGTTGTGGCGTTTCGGCAGACCTTCGGCATACCATATGTATGGCCGAAGCCCTGCCGAACCACCACGCCTTGTATATCGAACTTTTTGACTTAGCCCTCTTTAGTTAGTGATGGACTTTTTACGAGTCCATCATAGTTGGTAATTATGCTGAATAGTTACAGCGGATGAACATTTTGTCCGCCATCCGGCGTTGATTAAGATGGTGGGGCAGCCGATTTCCGGGCCTTCAGGCCCGTTTACAAGTTGAACGATTAACCATAATGTGGAATTAATTACAAGCGGTTTTTAGAGGTGTATAAAGGGGTAAATAAGGGGTGTTATGTCGTTGGTAAGCTGCGACTGTTCAATGATCTACCCCGTCACAGCGCATAACTTTAAAAAAGGTCATGAGCAATATTTTCATATCTAAGGGAAAAGAACGATTTTTATAATAATACTCGTCAAAATTAACTTTTATTGGAATCGGCAGTTCATCTCT
>JAJRZN010000100.1 GCA_024275235.1 Deltaproteobacteria bacterium | reverse complement strand
TAGTAAATTCAGCGATCAGGTGGCCGTGCAGCTTAATGATACCCATCCCACCATCGCCATTCCTGAGCTGATGCGGCTGTTGATGGATAAATACGGCCTGGGTTGGGAAAAGGCCTGGGATATTACGGTGAAGACCTTTGCTTATACCAATCATACCCTGATGCCCGAGGCCCTGGAGCTCTGGTCGGTGGATTTAATCGGTCAGGTTCTGCCCCGCCATCTTGAGATAATTTTTGAGATTAATAAGCGTTTCCTCGCGGCGGTGCGAAAACAATATCCCGGTGATGACGAACGGATCAGGGCCATGTCAATTATTGATGAGGGGCCGCCCAAACGGGTAAGAATGGCCAATCTTGCCATTGTCGGCAGCCATTCGGTAAACGGGGTGGCCGCTCTGCATACGAATTTGCTGCGCACCAGACTTTTTAAGTATTTCAATGAGATGCGGCCCACCCTGTTTAATAATAAAACCAATGGCATAACTCCCAGGCGCTGGCTCTTAAAATGTAACCCGCCCTTAAGTTCCCTGATTAAGGAACAAATCGGTGAGGACTGGGTTACCGATCTGGAGCAGTTACACCGCCTGCGCGATTTTGCCGGGCAGGCCGATTTCCAGAAAAAATTTATGGCCGCCAAGCATCGCAATAAAAAAGTTCTGGCCCGGCTTATCATGAGATATTGTCAGGTAGAGGTTAATCAAGATTCGCTTTTTGATGTGCAGGTGAAGCGTATTCATGAGTATAAACGGCAGCTCTTAAACCTGCTGCATGTTATCCACCTTTACCAGCGTATTATCAGCCAGACGGAAGAGGTTGTGCCCAGAACCTGTATCTTTGCCGGTAAGGCGGCACCGAGTTACTGGAAGGCCAAGCTCATCATTAAACTCATAAATTCTGTTGCCGAAGTAGTAAATAATGACCCACGGATCGGCGACCTTCTGAAGGTAGTTTTTATCCCCAATTACGGAGTCTCCAGGGCCGAAATAATTATTCCGGCTGCTGATCTTTCGGAGCAGATATCAACCGCCGGCACCGAGGCCTCCGGCACCGGTAATATGAAATTCGCCTTAAACGGCGCCTTAACCATCGGTACCCTGGATGGTGCTAATATTGAGATAATGGAGGAAGTCGGGGAAGAGAATATCTTCATCTTCGGGCTTAACGCCGAGGAGGCTCAGTGGGAGAAAAAGGCGCCGCGGCGGACACCTGCCATGATATACGAGCAGAACGAGGAAATTCGGCGGGTGGTGGATGCCATCAGTGACGGTTGTTTCAGCAACGGTGATCGTGATCTGTTTCGTCCCATTGTTGATGATCTCTTAAATCACAGCCGTGATCCTTATCTGCACCTTATTGATCTGGAGGACTATTTAAAATGCCAGCGCCGAGTGGCTGATACCTATCGAGACAGCCGCGCCTGGTCGGAGAAGGCAATCCTGAATGTGGCCAATATGGGTAAATTTTCCAGCGACCGCACCATCAGCGAGTACGCCAGGGACATCTGGGGGATATAACGTCCCAAAAGGTCTTGTCAGAAAAATGAAATTAAATTATAAATAATGCCATTCATGGCAAAGACTAATCTTTTTAGAAAAATATGGTCAGAGGCCCTGCCCTTTGTGGCTCTCACTCCGGAACGTAAGCGGGCCTGGCTGCTGCGGGTTCTGCGTAAAGGCCGCCTGACGGATCAGGAAATTGCCCCCTATATTCACCTGCTTATTGAAGAATACCAGTATGACAATATCGTTGGAGACCGAAATCCAGCCGTTAGTTCACAGGCCGAAATTTTAGATATCGGCAGTTTGCCTCGTGAAATCATTACGCGGCTTCTGGAATGTGCTGAAATTTATGATATTCCCACCCTGATTAATATAATAGGTCATCTCACGGTGGATGAGGCTGTCCTGGCCCTGCAGAAAATTCCGCCACTCTACGAGAAGCGGCCTCTCGAGGTCTTTGACCGTATATTTCAGGCTATTCATGATTGCGATCACACTCTGCTGGCCAGGGCTCGAGATAAGATGCTGAGCCATGGTACGATTCCGGCCCATTTTATATCAGTTTATGAACGTTTTCAGGAGATTTTAAAGGATAAAGAGGTGCTGTGCGCCTTATTCCCCCAGGCTGAGATGTAAAAATTCTGTAAGCGCCTACCAAGAGGCCTGATTCACCCCGATTGTTTGACTGAAATTACACGAAATAATTATAAGTATTAAGCTGGAGATTTATATGTATAATGCCTCTGATTTACGCAAGGGATTAAAGATTGAAATTGATGGTGAGCCCTATGTGGTAACTGATTTTCAGTTTTCCAAGCCTGGTAAGGGCCAGTCACTGTACCGCACGAAGATGCGTAACATGATCAGCGGTAATATGTTTGAAAGAACCTATCGCTCCAATGATAAATTTCACAAGGCATCTCTCGAAGAGCGAACCATGCAGTATCTGTATTCCCAGGGCGATGAGTT
>JAJRZN010000005.1 GCA_024275235.1 Deltaproteobacteria bacterium | reverse complement strand
TTTGGCGCGGTGATAATCAAGCATGGCCTGATAATCCATCTTGTATACATGATCGCCGGAAAGAACCAGAACCACCTCCGGGGCATAATATTGGACAAAATCAAGATTCTGATATACGGAATCCGCCGTGCCTCGATACCAGCCGGAATTACCATAACCGCTGGAGGGCGGCAGAATAGAAATACCCCGGTAGCGGCCCATCATGTCCCAGGCAGCGCCGGAGCCAATATGATTAATCAGGGAAAAGGAGCGAAACTGGCTGAGAACAGCCACGCGCTCTAAGCCGGAGTGTAATAAATTGCTCAGAGCGAAATCAATGACTCTGGCAAAGCCGCCGAAGGGAACCGCCGACTTGGGGCGGTAATAAGTCAGGACGTTAAGCTCATCCACCCGGCCCCCGGCCAATACCATTGCCAATACACCGTTTTTATCATTCATGCTTATCTGGCTCGCTTAGTGGTAGCGGAAATGTTATAAAGTCAAGAGCCGCAGCCCCTGCCTGAAGCTACCGTCAAACTTACCTGATGAACAAACTTTGTCAAGTAGCAACTATCAACAACCTATGGGAATCTTCCCGCAAAGAAAACCCTTCGAGCTTTTAATAATCTTACTCCTCTAACTGGTGACCACGACCCCTGACCAGCTTTATCAAGGAGGTAATGTCATTTTTGAGTTTGTCAAATTGCGATTCCATTTCAGCCGCAACCGAGGAGGCCTTGTCGGCGTCCGCCGCGTTGGCCTGAGTAACATTGTCAAGCTCGGTGATGGCCTGGACAAGCTGCTTAATTCCGGTCTCCTGCTCCTGCGAGGCGGAGGTGATTTCGTTAACTATACCAGAGGCCTTACTGATTTTTTCGGCTGACTCCAGGAAGGCCCGGCCGGCATTCTCGGAGAACTCAACCCCGGTCGTTACCCGTTGACTGGTGCCTGCCAGAAGATTTGAGACATCCCGGGCCGCGTCGGCGGTGCGCAGGGCCAGGTTGCGTACCTCATCCGCCACCACCGCGAATCCTGCCCCCACCTCTCCGGCCCGGGCGGCTTCAACCGCGGCGTTCAGTGCTAACAGATTGGTCTGGAAGGCTATTTGATCAATTGTTTTTAAGATAACGGTTGTTTCCTCATTGCTTTCGGCAATTTTACGCATAGCCTCCTGCATCTGCTGCATGACCAGGTTTGATTCCGTCATAATCCGGTTGGTTTCACTCATCAAACCATCGGCCTGAACGGCGTTCTCCGCGTTCATCCGGGTCATGGAAGATAATTCTTCAAGTGAAGCGGAAGTCTCTTCCAGCGAGGCGGCCTGATGGCTGGAGTTATCCGCCAGAGAGTTACTGCTTATGGATGATTTATGGGCGGCGTTACCGACACTTATGGCGCTTGTATGAAGATTTCCGATGATGGTGTTAATCGGTAAACTTAACATTTTACGCATGGACAACAGGATAATACCACAGATAATCAGGAGCAGAATCAAGGCGCCGCAGTACATAAAAAGCTGCAGACGTGAAATGGCCCGATTCAGGGTGCTCAGGTCGTAGGACAGAGAAAGAACCCCGCCGACGCTTCCTTTCTGCCAGCTCGGATGACAGCGTATGCAGTCCGGTTCCACTATTTGCGGGGCATACATGATTAATTTCGAACTGTCTTGCAGCAAAATCGGCTGGCGGGCCTTCACGATCTTATTCCATAAATCAGCCGGCAGCCTGTGGCCTTTATCATGACTGCTTGATGACAGGTTTATAGCTCCCGACTTGTCGAAGAGTGATACGTCAAGTACCCCCGCGATTTTTTTTTGTCTGTTCAACAGCCTCTCAAAATTCTTCATCTGCCCCTTTTCAAGAGAACCCTTTACCCCATACTCCAGCGAGCTGTACAGAGTCTGAACGGTGCCTATATAACTGTGGACCATCTGTCTTTTGACAAAACTGTTCAGAAGAACAATAATCACTATCAACGCCAGGGATATGGAGATGATTACCGAGAGAATAAGTCTTGAGGTTACTGAAAAGCCGGCAAATCGGTTCATTTATTTTTCCCCTCCCTGGTTTACGGATTGGCTGAAATGCCGATAAAACGGGAAGTCTTTTTTGGCCGCGAACATGGGGGAGGCGCAGCCAATACAAGGGGCATTAACCCCAACGCACCAGGTTTGCCCGCCGTTCCACCACCGGCTTGGACAATCGGCGTAGGTATCCGGCCCCAGGCAGCCAAGTTTGAAGAGGCAGCCTTTATCCCCTAATTTAAGGGCAAAATTCTCCTGTTGAAAATCATGATATCTGGGGCAGTTATCATGGACTTTACGCTCAAAAAACATTTTTGGCTCACCACCATTAATCAGTTCCGGCAGTCCCGCCCTGACGAGATAGATAATGGTCTTCCATACCCAGTCCGGATGCACTGAACAGCCGGGGATATTGATAATTAAAGGCTGCAACTGGTTTTTTTGATAAAACTCCTTCAGACTTACCGCTCCCGTGAGATTGCCCTCCGCCGCCGGAATGCCGCCGTGGGAGGCGCAGGTTCCCACCGCTATCGCGCCGCTCATGGTCCTGGCGGCGCTCAGTAAATGTTCAGCAAGAGTTTTATCGCCAATTACACAGGCCTCCGGCATACTTAGGGGAACGGCGCCCTCAAGGGCCAGGAAATAATCCCCGGCCCGGCCCGCGAAGTAGTCGCCAAGCAGATTAAGGGCCTGTTGCCCGGAGGTGGCTGACAAATCGGAATGAAAGGCCAGTTTCGAGTATTCCGTTATCATGGTCACCGCGCCTGGCGATTGGGCCTGCAACAAGGAGATGGAACAACCGGTACAGGCCAGCCCTTGTAAATAAACCAGGGTGGGGACTTTGTCGGGGGCAATTTTTTTTAACGCCGCCCGTACCGGCTCCGGAAGATCAGCAACACCAAAAGCGGCACTTAAACAAGCCGCTAATTTCAGAAAATTCCGTCTATCCAGCATAATCTTGTCCCTGGTAATTTTTTAAGTATCCGGTAATATATGATGCCGAAGGCCTGTCAAAACGCCACAACACCGTAGATCGGATTTTTCGTTTCATGACAAGCATGTTAACTACGACGCCATTACAATTAATGTACGGCACAGGCGAGACAGGGATCAAAGGAGTGAATAATCCTGTTGGCCTCTATCTGTTCCCGGGGATTTTCCACCCTGGTACCGACCAGAGCTGACTCCAAAGCGCCCGGCTGATCCCGGTCATCCCTGGGAGAACAATTCCAGGTGGTTGGTACCACGCACTCGTATTTGTCAATTTTGTGGTTTTTTATCTTGATATAATGCAGCAGGGCACCCCGAGAGGCCTCTGTGGCCCCAAAACCTTCTCCCGAGGCCGGAATCTGGAAATCGACCATGGCCCGGGAGCCAAGATCAACTTTTTCCGTTTCAGCCAGCAGAAAATCGGCAATCACCACCCCGGAGATGGCGCGGCTCAAGTGACGTCCTAATACCGAGTTGAGATTTTCCAGCCCGATTCCCGCCTTAGCCGCGAATTTATTCACCAGCTCCTTTATGGTTTGGTTGTTCCCCTGGAGATAATCAACGGTTACCCTGGCGGCCGCCCCCACCTCCATCATCTTCCCCTGATAACGGGGAGCCTTGATCCAGCTGTAGGCCGACTTCTTATGGGGAGCCGGGGTAAGCGTACCATCACGTACTTTGAGGCCGGAAGGCGATGAATATCTGGAGTACTTAACATCCTCTTTAACAGCCTCAAAATCCACCGGTTCTACCCCTGCAGGCGTTGTAACCCCGGCGGCAAACAGGCGCTTGCTGGCGGGGTCAGGGCCGAAGGGCAGCAGACCATATGACAGAAATCCTCCTTTACTTTGACCGATATGCCAATACTCCGGAAAACCAGCCGCCACGGCAAGCAGATCAGGAATATATTTTTTATGGATAAAATCACGAACCTCCATGATTAAAGAGCGGTAGGTGGAGATATGGTCAATATTGGGTTCAAGGGTACAGCCCCCTGGGAAAATAGCGGTGGCGTGGGGGAATTTGCCGCCAAAGATTGCCGAGGCCCGGTTGGCCTTTTTCTGAATCTCCAGGGCCTCAATATAGTGCTTCAAGGCCCCGATATTTATTTCGTCATTATTAATGTATTTTCCCGACAACCGGGGCAAAAAAGGGGCGGCCGGGAAATGCTTATCAGAGGCCAGCTCCCTCTTAACCCAGTTTCTTAATGTTACCAGATCGGTATCATTACCGGAATATTTAAGAATAGCCGTAACATCAATAAAATCCAGGGCGGACAACTGATAGAACTGTAAAAGATAGTCGTAGAGATGATTAGCCCCCTGGATCAAATTATGCAGAATACGGCCATTGGCCGGCACCTGCAGGCTGTAGGCGTTTTCCTGGGCGTAGGACGATGCTATGGCATGGGCGTAAGGACAGACACCGCATATCCGCTGGGTAATTTGCTGGGCATCCAGCGGATCACGGCCCCTCAGGATAACCTCAAAACCGCGAAACATCTCACCAACACTTTTAGCCTCAGTGATAATATTGTTTTCCACGGTTGTATGAATGCTTAAATGCCCTTCCAGCCTGGTTACAGGGCCAATATTTACCCGCATTAACTTTCTCCCCTTAAATTGGTAACAATAATGGAAAATCCGGCATTAATATCTACATTATGGTCATAAATAGAAAACTATGTCAAACAAGTTGTTACAAGTTTTTCAAAGAGAAAGGAGCCTGTTCAAAGTCCCACCAAGTGGCACAAGAGGAATTGACAATAAGAGTAATAAAAAAAAGGGGGGGGGGTAAAACAATAATGCGGAGGTAAGCGTAGACTCCGAGATGGGGGCTGCTGAAATTAGCGGGATAGTTACATATAATGGCGTCGTAAAAAGCTCGATCTACGGCGTTGTGGCGTTTCGGCAGACCTCCGGCATACCACATGTATAGTCGGAGCCCTGCCGAACCACCACGCCTTGCAGTCTACGCTTAGCTGTATATCGAACTTTTCGCAGTCTTCGCTTAGCTGACTTAGCCATCTTTAGTTAGTGATGGACTTTTTACGAGTCCATCACATATGCCTTCTTGTCAGACGCATCAGGATTCTGGTACTGAAATCCTGGTCATGCTTGTCAAGATTTTTAAGCGGCACCTCAGCCCTGGCCGCCTCCCGATGGCCGCCGGCCGACCCCACCTCGGCGAATATATTTTCTGCCAGGCGGCCGGCATTTTTCTTATAACCGTCACAGCGGAAGATGACCACGAGACGTTCACCATGAATACCGGAGACAAAGACCCATGACACCTTTTGGACATGATTAAAAAAATCCGCGATAATTACCAGAATGTCAGGGTTATATACCCGGCCGACATGAACATAAAGCCGGTTGTTGGAGATCTTCATCTCGGTTAAGGCGGTACGGAAATAATTTAATTCCGAGATTCGCAGTTCAGACAACTCAATCTTGCGCACCAGATTATGATTGGCCAGATTAAAGAGATAACGAAAGGAAATGGCATCGGCCAGATTGGCCTTTTTCTCGAAATTGTTGGTGTCAACTTTAATGGCGTAAAAGAGGGCGGTGGCCAGAGCCACCGAGGGCTTCATCCCGCCGGCCCGCAGGTATTCAATCATCATTGAAGCCACGGCCCCGTAATCAGGCCGTAAATCTATATAATCCGCCTCCCAGCCGCTGGTTATGGGATGATGGTCAATCACGGCGTCAAAGGCGATATTTTCAAAGGCCGGCAGATGCAGGGGCTGAGAATCCAGCATTACCTTTTTGGAATAGTTTTTAAGGGAAATATTATGGAGACGTTCAATGGGAATCTTCAGAAGATCCACCATGGCGAGATTACTCAGCCGTCTGATTTCGTTGGGATAACTGATGGTTACGCTTCGTACCTTATAGCGCAGCAGACGTTTCACGGCCAGGGACGAGGCCAGCGCGTCCGGATCGGCATTAATAACCAGCAGGACGTCATCTTCCTTGCTGAATAACTCCAGAAATTCCCGCAGACGCTCCTTGGCAGTTCTCTGGGATAATTTCCTGCAGTTACGTTTTCTCGCGGCTGTTTTTTTCTTTTCCACCATATCTCTCAACAAAATTACAACAAACAAATTTGCCCATCTTAACACAATAGAGACACTTCCCGCAACTGCTAATGGGTGGAGTTATACAGAGGCTCAGGGCACAGAGGGGAAAAGGCTTCTATCGGTATGGGGAATGAACCTGGCACCGGAAAAACGGAGCATAAACTCCTGATTAACGTTTAATTCTATATAGGTAATATTGCGCCTGATCTCCTGGCAGCGAGTCCGGGCCCGACCGGACAGCAGGGCCTTTTCAGCTCCCCGCAGTGAGCTGTTGCCAATGGGGACATAGGTCTCAAGAGGCAGGTCGGGGAGCATGCCGAGGGTTATAGCCTGCCGGGGCGAAATATGCCGCCCGAAGGCCCCGGCCACATAAATCTTATCCAGCTCGGCAAAGGAGACTCCAACCTGCGAGACCAGGGTGGTAAGAATGGCATACATGGCGGCCTTGGAACGTATCACGGCATCCAGATCCACCTGATTCAACTCAATGGCCCGGCCGTCGGCCGTCTCCTCCCCAGGCACCACCGTATAACTCCAGCCCTCGGCGCCTTGACGCAGGCGGCTGTCTTTACCAGGTCTGAATTTACCCCGTAGATCAATGATGCCGGTTAAATACAGGGCTGCCATCAGGTCGATGATGCCGGAGCCGCAGATCCCGCGGGCCGGACTGCCGTCGATGGTTTCGTATGTCACCGTACCGCTGCCGGGCGTAATGTTGACATGTTCAATAACTCCGGCTCCGGCCCGCATACCCATGCGGGCCACACCGCCCTCCAGAGCCGGGCCGGCGGCCCCGGCGCAGGCCATGAGCCAATCCCTGTTACCGAGAACCACCTCGGCGTTAGTCCCCACGTCAATGAGCATACAGACCTGTTCCTGTTCATCCAACCCGCTGGCCATGATCCCGGAGATAAGATCACCGCCAAAATAACTGCCGACCCCCGGCATGATAAATACCGGGGCGGCCGGGTGGATATCAAGGGCCAGTTCCCGGCCGTAGCAGATGTCCGGGGCGTTGATCAGGGGAATATATGGCTCGCGGCAGATGTGATCTGGATTCAGGTTAAGGAAGAGATGGGTCATGGTGGGATTGCCGGAGACGGCAAGCGCCCTGATCTCCCGCGGGGCCAGCCCCGCCTGCCGGGCCAATTGCCGGGCCAGATCATTAATATTGTCGAGAACCGCCTCATGGAGCCGCTTCAACCCTCCAGGGCGGACAGCAAAGTGAATCCGGCTTAAAATATCGGCTCCAAAGGCAATCTGGGAGTTTTCGCCATGGGCGTGGGCCAGGGTTTCACCACTGCGCAGATCCAGCAGCGAGGCCTCAAGATGGGTGGAACCCAAATCAAGGGCCATGGCGTCCGGCGGGCCGGGATTCTCCACAAAGTCCACCAGTTCCAGACGCTCACCGAGATCATTAATAACCGCGGTGCCGGAAAATTTTGCTTGACGAAAAGCGGCCGCCACATTAGACACCTGTGCTAAGGGGATATAAAGCGGTTGGCCGGAAGTCTCGGGAAGCAGGGCTCTTTTCAAACGGTCAATATCGGCCAGATTATCGCTCAGTTTGGGAATGGGAGCGCTGATGGTTATATATTTGACGATTGGCGGCATGATCTCTGCTCCGAATAATTGCAGCTCACAGCCAAGGGGCAGTTTATCTGCTTTGGCTGAATACGTTTCCAGGCCTTGGCAACATAACCGTAATCCATTATTTTCTCAACAAATCCCATGCGTAAAATACTGCTCATGGTTTTGGGCGGCGGCCTTGGGTATCGTGCCGCGCCCCGGTTTTCAGACCTTAACCCAGGGCGCTATGAAAATTCTAAATCGTTATCTCTCACAACAATTTTTAAAAAATTTTATCCTGGTATCCAGTACCCTGTCGGGAATCTACTTCCTGGTCGACTTCTTCGAACGTCTCGATAATTTCCTGGGGGCCGGTCAGAGTTTAGGTCTGGCTCTGAAATATTTTCTCCTCAAAATCCCCTTTATGATGGACATGATGCAGCCCATTTCCATCCTGCTGGCCGGAATCCTGACCCTTGGCCTTCTCAACCATAACCACGAGTTGATGGCTTTAAAGGCCGGCGGCATCAGTATCAAACGCATAACCGCTCCCATCCTGACAGCGGCTCTCGTCTGCACTATAATCGCCCTCAGCATGGCCCAGTGGCTGCTGCCCGCCACCGAGGCCGCCACTGACCACATCTGGTACGAAAAGGTTGAACATCGGGTACCCAAGGGCATAATGCGCAACGGCCGGATCTATCACCGCGGCAAGCAGGGAATTTACACCTTTATTCGTTCCAGCCGCCGACGAGGAGAGTTTACCAGTTTTTCCTATACCCAGCTCAGTAATAAAGATTTTCACTTTGAGATGATGATTTCCGCCGCCCGAGCCCGGTGGCGCAACGGCATCTGGCATTTTGAGGACGGCCAGATTAAAAGGCCGGACTCTCAGGGTAATCATCTCTACCGCGTCAAGGTCTTTAAAAAACTGACCCTGAGTCTGCCCGATGACCCGCGGCAGTTTTTCAAGCCCTTCTATAAGGCGAGAGAACAATCCATCAGCAGCCTCCTGCGCCAGACTCGTAACGTTCCTGACAGCCGCGGGGCCTGGCTCAACTTTAATAAGCGCCTCTCCTTTATCTTCCTTGGCCTGCCGTTGATCTGTATCGGCTTGCCCATTCTCCTGATTATTCACCAACGATGGGGCCAGGATCTGACCGTGGCAATTCCCATAAGCTGCGGTCTGGCCTTTGCCGCCTGGAGCTGGTGGAGTGCGGCCCAGGCCATGGCCGGGGCGGGATATATTCACCCGGTGATTGCCTCCTGGCTTATGTATATTATCGTCTGCCCCTTTGGCTTGTGGCTTCTGGCCCGCCAGGACCGGTAAACAGTTACCAAAACTCTTTCAACAACTACGGCCCAAAATGAATATCTGCCAGACAAAATGGCAGCTGCCGACCCCGCCGCGCAAGGCAGGAATCGTTGGCATGCCGCCCCTGCAAGTCATTCAATATCTCAACGATCATGGTACTGTCATCCATGACCTGGATGCCAGGCTGGTACCGGACAGTATTGAAGGCACCGCCCCTTATCTACCGAGGGTCTATTGCGCCATTCTGCGAACAGTGGTCTTGAATGCCCTGCGCCTGTCCCTTGATGCCGTCTATATTGACGTGGGAGCCGGAAAATGCGATTCAGCTCTCCATGTTTCCACTATTCTAACCAATATACTTTCTATTCCGGTTATTCGAACCAGGAACCAGGACAGACGAAACTTTGGCACCCCTGTGTGCAGAACCCGCCTGGCTCTGCTGGAAAAATTTCTGACCATCACCGAAGGGGTGAAGCACCACCGCCCTCAGGACGGCGTAAATTTCAAACCATGTCAACCGCAGGCCGGTTTCTGGGGGGTACCGCCGCGTGATTTTTCGCTGTTGGAACTGTTTCCGGATACCACCCATATCTATGGCTGGACTCGCTGCATGGAGAACAAAACCCCGGCCGCCGAAGATCTGGAACTTTACTATAATCCAACAATCCCCACGGTCTTTTTTGCCCAGTCTTTCTGCGCCAAAGCGGGGCTGGCCAAATTCCTGGCCGACCGCCACCCCAGCGCCCTTTATCTCGACGCGGATTATAATTGCGGCGGTAGCGCCAAGGCCAAAATCCAGGCCTTCCTGGAATTATCGGGGGCCTATCAATGATTCTGGCCGATTTTGGCACCTCGTATTGTAAGTTTCTTGATACCGAGGGAGGGAATAAGCCGACAATCACGGCCACCAAGGAACTGCCGCCCAGGCTTCGGGTTGACATTGCCACCGGTCATAACGGTCAGCGTTTTGCCAGAAAATACGTTAACGAATTAATTGCCCTGGCCCGGGGCGGCGAAAGCCTGATTGCCGATGATAATTATGTCCTTTTAGACTGCGGCAGCCGGGATATAAAATTTATAAAATATGCCGGCGGCCGGGTGGCGGATATGGGCTGGAACACCGAATGCGGGGCCTCCATGGGTTTTACCATCGAGCTGCTGGCCCGCTATTACAACCTGGATTATCAGAATATGCGGCCACCGCTCCGAACCTTCTCCGTGACCTGCGGGGTTTTAGGAATGAGCAGTATCTTTGATGCCATTATTGAGGGAACTCCGGCGGCCGAGGCCGTGGCCTCATTCGTTAAAGGCATTGCCGTAAACGCCTATCGTTTCGCCGGTTCTCCGGCCCGCCTGTATCTCTCCGGCGGTCTATGCGACAATCCGATTTTCACCGGCAGCCTGCCCTGCGAGGTCATCACCCTGGGGCGTTTCGTGCTGCTTGAAGGGCTGCTGCACAGAGGTAAGTGATAGATTTTCTATACGTTCATCACTTACAACATATTAATAAAATTAGAGAATAAAACAGTAAAATGCCGGGACGTTTCAGAATGAAGCCTCTTTGCTTCAGCCATAATAAAGGCCTGGTTGATTTCAGGCGGAGCCGCTGATGATAACCACTTCTGATCTTTGGCTAAATATTTTTTTACCTCCCGCGGAGATGCCGCGTTATTAATGAATTGCAATCCCGTAATATAGGGGCGGCCCGGGACGGAAACTGCCTCAAACTGACAGTCCGCAGAGGTGGCCAAAACGTCAAAAGCATGGAGTATAGGCGGCATTATGGCCTGATCATGCCATTTAAAGACAGGCAGACTGGCGGGAATGTTTTTAAAAATCGGATGCTCCCGGCCTTTATGGGTAAGATAGCCGGTGGTAAAGCCGATACTGGCGCAATAGTTGCTGCTGACAACCGCCCCCTGGTTCCAGGCCAGAAAATGAAGTCCCAGGCCGATTCCCAAATAAGGCCGGTCTTGGTTAAGTGCCTTATGAATGGTCTCTTTTTGCTTCAGGAAGGAGGTATAACTTTTGTTATCAGGACACGGTAAATTGCCGTCCAGGACGACTATACCATCATATTTTGCCAGGGACGGGATGGACTGCCGCCAAAGTTTTACAATATTTAATTTAACATTAAACCGTTTGGCGGTTTCGATAATAATCCTGCCCGGTCTTTTATATAGGGTGCGTTGAAGAATAATAAGGTGTTTTGCCATGTCAGTGCAGATTGGTGCGCGAAAGCCGCACGGTGAGGCTGATTAATCCCGCTCCCACCGTGTCGGCCGCCCCATTTACCTTTCCTCTAAATAAGCGGGTCTGATGTTAAACTCCGGATAGGCGGAAACCGCGATTTCGCTCTGATCAAGACCGCTGATTTCCACCTCTCTGGAAACCCTGAGCGGTACAACCTTATCCAGCAGGGTGAAGAAGACATACATCACCACAAAGACAAAGACAAAATTAGTGACAATCCCCACTACCTGGGCGATGAACTGCGAAGTGTTGCCGTAAAAAAGTCCTCTGACTGTACCACTGACACCGTTGATTCCATCGCCGTAAGTTCCATCGGCAAAAAGCCCCAGAGACAGGAGTCCCCAGGCTCCATTGACACCATGGACAGAGATGGCACCAACCGGATCATCAATCTTTAAAACACGCTCGACCAAAAACACACTGACACAGAGCAGAACGCCGGCAATGGCGCCGATGCCGACGGCGGCAACTGAATTCACGTAGGCGCAGGGTGCGGTTATGGCAACGAGCCCGGCTAACAGACCGTTGGCCGCCATGGAGACATCGGGCTTGCCGTAGAATATCCACATATAGAACATGGCAAAAAGCGCCCCGGAGGCGGAAGCCAGCATGGTGTTGGTGGCGATGATGCCGATGCGCAGATCCCCGCCGGCCAGGGTTGATCCGGCGTTAAATCCAAACCAGCCGAAGGCGAGAATGAAGCAGCCGGTGATGGCCATGGGGATATGATGTCCCGGAATGGCGCGTGGTTTTCCATCCTTGTCAAATTTTCCCAGCCGCGGTCCAAGAATCATGGCCCCGACAAGTGCTGCCACGCCGCCCGTCATGTGAACGACGGATGAACCGGCAAAATCGAGTGTTCCGTGGCCGAGTCCAAAATTAGTTCCCAGTTGTGACAGCCAGCCGCCGCCCCATACCCAGTTCCCGTAAAGCGGGTAGACAAACATGGCAATGAAGAAGCCGTAGATAACAAAGGACTTGAAGGTCCAGCGCTCCGCCATGGAGCCGGTGGGGATGGTGGCGGTGGTATCCATAAAAACCATCTGGAAGAGAAAGAGGGAAAAGATGGAGACATCATAGGTGTTGCCGGAAAGAAAAAAACCATTTGTTCCGAACAGGCCGAAATCCCTGCCGAAAAGGTGGATGGCGAACTCCCCGTTCAACAATCCGGTTCCGCTCCCCAGGGCGGCTATATTACCCACGCCGCCCATCTGGATGGCAAAGCCGCATATCCAGTAACCAAGCATCCCGATACCGTAAACCATCATATTCATGGCCATGGTATGTCCGGCGTTCTTGGCCTGCGTGAACCCCGTTTCTGCCAGGGCGAATCCGGCCTGCATAAACATAACAAGAAAACCACAGAGCAGTGTCCACATAAAATTGATGGCAATCCGGTTATGGCCGATAACATCGGCCAGTTTTACTGCCAGAGGCTCGGCTTTCGCCATTCGTATCATATCCTGTTTTGTGGGGGCATTGGCTGTGGCGCCAATCACGTCCGCCACGCCGCCGGTATTCGTTCCCGATGGATCCGGCATCAGCACTGCCGGAGCCGCCGGCAGGGAAGAGGCCCCCGGCATCTCGTAACCGGCATAAGCAGTGCCCGCCATAAACAGACACATTCCAAGGCATAATACACAGAGTAACTGCCTCATTTTTTTTCTCCAGTTTATGTTTTTGCCCCCTTCCGGCCAGTGCCGCTCAGGTTGTTTCTGGATGAAAAACATATAGTAATTGTTTCGCATTTCCTTCTCCTTATAAGATGATTTGTTACTGCTCAGGTACAAGCGAAAAACTGCCCTGAACTGTGAGCTGTAACGGCTCAGGAAAGCGCAGGCTTCGGATGTGCTTGGGATACGACCAGTAGTTACGATTTTTTTAGTCAGATCGCCTCGTTATCCCGCTCCCCGGTTCGTATCCGGAGGACGGTTTCCACCGGCAGCACAAAAATTTTACCGTCTCCTATTTTACCTGTTCTGACGTTGGTTATTATGGTCTCAACAACCTGGCTGGCAATCTCCTCCGGTACTACCAGCTCCACCTTGATTTTGGGGATGAAATCAACTACATACTCCGCTCCCCGGTATATTTCCGTGTGTCCCTTTTGCCGCCCGAACCCCTTTACCTCGGAAACCGTCATGCCGTTTATTTGCAACTCTGATAATGCCTCTTTTAATTCATCAAGCTTAAAAGGCTTGATTATTGCCTCGATCTTTTTCATGGTTTTCTCCCTTTTTTGCATTACGACGATACCACTGCGAAGGAATTAGCGGTGCCGCTGTCAGGCGACTGGTAAATCGCGAGTGTTTCCGGTTTTGTGGTGATGGAATTATGATTTTCCATGGCAAGCAAGCACCGTGCCATAACTCAAATATTTATTTAAACTACGTCTTTGTTCCATGTTTTTATTGAGAAAAAAAGTATATCACAATACTGTGATGGATTTTAACTGGGTGGCAGGCACAAATATCAATACATTTGTGTGAATAAATTATTTATCATGCTTCAAAAATGTCGATGTATTGAGCTGGCGGGCAGCGGGACGTTGGCTTCCGGGCAGTGCTTAACCTTGTGAATTAACGGGATTGTTTCACTATCTGAAATGCCTGGGGCAGGGGGGGAGACGCGGGATCTGAAAAATGACAAAAATGTCTATTTAAATTCCAGGTAATTATGAGGATACTGTTGTTCCTGAAGACTTTATTGGGCTTAAAAGCCGGATAGAGTATCCCTGACGGGCAGGTGGGAGCTTGCTTCCGGGACTTTAAGCCTGTTGATTCAACCCGCCGTCTTCAGACGGCGGGGGTAGAATTTTTTGCTTCCAGACATGGACGGCAGATGTCCTGGCCGTTGTTGGTGATAATCCTGGGAGCCATGACCTTTTCGCCGCAGAGCGCGCAGGTCAGGGATGGAAAGACTCTGGCTTTGGGGGGCAGGGGCTCAACGGCCGGGCCGATGCTAAATAAATCATCATCGGCGGCCTCCTGGATGGCCTTTATCTTACGGCTCTTGCTCTTTTTTATCCGGGCCATAACCTCAGGTGTACGTTCAGCGGCCATATAACGCTGCCAGGCCCCGGCGGTTTCTTCATCTTCGGCCGGAGGCTGCCATTTAACCGCGAGACGCAGGGACTCTCCATCTCCTCTTCTGATAAAGCTATAGACCTGTTTTCCGTAATCGCGCAGGATAAGGTTTCCTTTGCCAAGGGTACAACCGGTTATCACTTGAATGGCATCAACCGCGCAGGACTTATTCTCCACAATAGCCACTAATTCCTCGTCATCGGAGCGTGATAACTCCATTCTGTTCATAACGAGTGTCGCGGCCCGAAAGCCCATGGTCAATCCGGGACAGACATGACCGTGAAATTTTACCACCTCTGAAAAATCCATTAATCCTCCAGTTTGTCTGTTGTGTTAATTTATTTGTAACTATTCAGCGTGATGCCTGAAAGTGACGAAAACCCCGGAGCGTAACTGTTCAGCAGTGCTCCAGGTTTGTTTATTTAGGACTTCGAAGCATACTTTGGTGTTCAAGAAATCCTAAATGGGCAAGGAAAGCGTAGACTCCGAAATGGGGTCTGCTGAACAGTTACATTTATTTCCCCATTCTTTGTACCGTCAGGATAAGAGCCAGCAGCGGCGCGACAATGGTGGGGATAATTACCCCGGCTTTTTTCAGAAACAGGGGCTCCGAGAGCAGTGAAGCCAGGCCGTTTAAGGAGGATGACTCCGGGATAACTCCGGCAATAAAGACAACGGTCAGGGCAACAGCCGCTAATGCCAATTCTGCAATTAACAGTTTTTTACCGAAAACCAGGCCGCCGGAGCAGATAAAATTAAGCCAGGTCATCCGTTCATATATTGGCTCAATATCCTCAATGGCCGTTCTGACCTCGGCCAATAAACCTACGGCCTGCCGGTAGGATTCGGCCTGATTCCTTTTTGCCAGTTTGATAATCGTATTAATTTTTTTCTTGATAGGCAGCAGCTGGCGATGGAATTTTTTAAAAAAGCCCGGAAATTGATATGAAAGCCAGAAACTGTAATAGCCCTTCCAGCGTGTCATCTCCCGATTAGCCTGATCATAGAGCGCGTTTAGTTTGTTTTCCCGCAGCCGGCGACTGGCGGCATAAAGGGCCTTGGCCCTTGAGGCCACATCAAGGCAGTCAAAATAGCTGCCTCTAAGCATCATCTTCTCCAGATTAGCCAGGGTCTGAACATTTACAGTCATCTCTTTATCTTCTTTATCAAACCAGCCTGTCAGGTCGTTAACTTCCTCTCTGGCTCTATTTAAATTTTCTCCGGCGGCGTTGGCAATGGTCTGGTATTGGGCCTGGAGGATATCCTCCACCTTGGCCTGAATATGAATCAATTCCGGATCCATCATAATAACCATGTACAGCCGCCGCTGGTCAACCATCAATGAACGGAGGAGCTGAAAGGCCTGCTCCTTGAAATTGCCCTTGACCTCAAGCTGCACCTTGCGGTAGAGAAGATCCTGGCAGTCGGCCCTGATGGTAAAGGCGTTTTTGATTAAATCACGCGCCTTCCAGCTTTCATCATTAAGGTCATAATATCTCGATAAAAGCAGTGAGATATAGATACGTTCCTTTTCGGCGATGGCGAAATTAGAGGCCAGCTCCAGATGATTGCGCATATCAGCGAGACGTCCCCTTTCCAGAGCCAGAAAGGCCTGGCCCAGGACGGCGTAAAATCTTTTTGGGGCCTTGTGACTGCATTCCCGCAGAAACAGCTCCTCGGCCCGGCCATACTCCTTGACCCGCAGACAGTCAAAACCAAGCTGGAGATTATTATTATCCAGATTATTTTTATCCGTCTTAAAAATGGATTCCCATTTGTTGTAGACGCTGAAGGCGATATTCCATAAAAAACGAGGCTGATACACCCTGTTGATATCCAGAAAAGCGGTATATACCGCGAGCAGGGGATCCTTGCGGATCTGGGATACCCGGATGCCTGCCGCCAGGGTATGGGCCATTTTCTGAGGTTCGACAAAAACCTTTTTGTAGAGAATGTTTATTTGCTTAAAGGGCAGATAACCGATTTCCCGCAGCCCGTTATGCTCTATCTTCAGGGCCTTGGCCGGACATTGGGCGGGCAGATGCCAGCGCATGCCGCAATAAAAGCAGGGGCGGCCGCTGCCGGTGAGGGACAGAGAGCGGAAAGCGAGTATCTGACGGGCGTTGATTTTGCCCTGCTCAGGGAAGATCAGCGCCGTCAAACCGCCGCCCTCATTCTTCAGTCTGCAGGCCGGGAACTTCCGGCGGGTCAGTAACAGGTCAATCTGATTTTTCAGGGGTCTGGTGACATAAATCGTCTCCGCTTTCAGTATATCCCAATGTTCATCGTCCGGAGAGAGCAGCGCCGGCCGTGGATCCCGCGGCGAGACAAGGTGCATGACGCATTTGAGCGGCAGTGGCTTGCCGCTCAAATTTTTATGGTTCCGGCGCAGGGTGACAAAGGCGCCCAGGACAGCCTTCAGGGCGGCAGTTGGATTGGGAAAGGAGAAAAGAAGCAGTTCAGCAGAGGTATCAGATGCCTCAAAGCCGCTTTCCTTAAGCAGATTGTTGAGCTCTCTGGTAAAGGCGGGCCATGCCCCCGCCAAAAGTTTGGCCCCCTGGTAGGGGATGGGCATAATGGCTGTCAGGATGGGATTCTCTTGAGCCATGGCTTAACACTGAGCCAGTATTTCCTGGGCCTGTTTATTGCCCGGATCAATTCTGACGGCCTTTGAGGCCCATTTATCGGCCCGCATCCGCATTTTCAGCTGCAGATAGCACTCAGCGAGATAGAGGAGAACATTTATATCCATGGGGAAGTGCTGCTGTACCTTCTCAAGCAGAGTTGCCGCCTCCTGATACGCGCCTTTTCGCAGCAGCGCCAGGCCCAGCTTTTTCTGCATGTAATCACGCTCAGGTGCCGCTTCCAGCACCTTACGGCAGCAGAAAACCGCTAATTTAAAAAGGCCGTGCTCCATGGCAAGATCCACGGTCTCTTCATGGAGATCAAGGTTATCCGGATTATTGCGGAGCATGGATTTTAATATCTTTTCCGCCTCTTTAACCCGTTGATGTTTCAGGAGGAGCGCTGCCACCTTGAAGGCCCGCTCGGCGTTTCGCGGGCTTAGATCCAGGGCCTTGGTAAAATATTTAATGGCCTTGTCCGCCTCTCCCTGTTTCAGGTAAATCTGGCCGAGATAATGATAAGAGGGCACCTCTAAACGATTCATGGTGATGGCCTGTTCAAAGGCCTCAATGGCTCCCTGCAGGTCATTCTTTTTTAAAAACAGACGGCCTATTTCCCGCCACGGCCGGGAGGAGTGTTTACTCAGACCAGCCGCCCGGCGCAGGCATTCAATGGCATTATCAAACTGGCCTTTGGCCCGCCATTTTTCGGCCTTGCGCAGCAGTACGGCCTGGGGACTGGGATTATCCACCCGGTTAAGCAGCTCCAGAATCTTCTGCTCCAGGGTAGCGGTAACAAAGGGCTTGGTGAGATAGGCGTCCACATCCTGTTCAGCGGCCTCGGCGACAATACTCTGGTTGGCTTCGGCGGTGATCATCAGGAAGGGGGTATCCTTGAACTTTTTGTTGCCGCGCAGCTTATTCAGCAGTTCAGTGCCGTTCATCCGGGGCATTTGCCAGTCGGAGATTATGAATTTTATGGCGCAATGCCCGGTATTTAAAATTTCCCAGGCCTCAAGACCGTCCGCCGCTTCATAATATTTACGGCCGAATTTAATCAACTTCAGCATGGCCCGAATGGAGCGCCGCATATTATCCAGGTCATCAACGATGAGAAAATTAATTTGGGCTGGATCTATTGTCATAGGGTGTAGTTCTCAAAATAATACTTGTTACAGACGCAGAAGGAAATAAAATCGGCAGCCCTCGCCGGGCTTGCTGTTGACCGCGATTTTACCTTTATGAACCTCAACGGCCAGTTTACAGAAATAAAGGCCAAGGCCGGTGCCCACCAGGGCATCCTGTTTTTCGGAGAGGCGGGAGTATTTTGCAAAAATTTTAGCCTGTTTATCCTCCGGCAGTCCCGGCCCCTGATCCTGCACAAAAAACTCCAGCTCCTCACTGACAGCGAGATAATTACAACCAGCGGTAATTTTGGTACCTGGTGTGGTATAGCCCAGAGCGTTGGTCAATAAATTCTGCAAGACCCGTAAGATCAGGATTCGATCAACATAGGCCATGGGCAGGGCAGGAGCGGCGGCCAGCACAAGTTCCACATCCTTAATCCGGGCCAGGCCGCGCAGGGCGCTCAAGGACTCCTCAAGAAGCGCTCTGGGATGAACCTCCTCCAGACAGGGAATTAATTTGCCGTCTTCCAGCTTATTGATGGCTACCAGATTATTTGCCATGCGGACGGCACGGTCACAGCTCATCTGGGCGGCAGCCAGAAATTCACGATTCTCCCCGCTTATAGAATAAGACATAATATCCAGGTTGGCCACCACCTCAGCAAGGGGAGCCTTTAAATCATGAATCAGCATTTTATACAATTCGTCCCGCAGAGATTCCTGCCGTTTTAACTCCTTGTTTTTCTGCCGCAGGGTATCTTTCCGGCGTTGCAGCTGTCTGTGGAGACGCTGCTGAACCAGAGTAGAGATAATCATGCTGCTGAAATCAAGAAGACAGGTAATATCTTCCTGCAGCAGATCTTTGTCACCCATCTTGTCGGTAACATTAATTACGCCTAATAACTGTTCCTCCTGAAATATCGGCAGGGAGAGCAGGGCGTTTTTTTTATAATGCTGATTACGCTGCCGTTTATTATTAAAACGAGGATCGGCGGAGATATCGGGAATAAAGACCGGAGCCGCTGTTGTGGCGGCCAGGGCGGCAATGGATTTGTCGTCCAGGGCCTGCTTTTTGCCGATTATTTCCCGACGGCTGGCGGTGACTACTATTAGATTACGGCCCTCCAGAACCATAATTGACCCCTGTTCCACTCCCATATAGCTCAAGAGTATCTCCAGGATTTCATCCAGGCGTTTATTAAAATTACCCCCTTTCTGATTGATAATTTTAATAATTTTAGAGATGCTTTCCAGCAGACAGTTGGCTCGTTCCACAGAGAGACGGCGCGGTTCCGGAGGTTTATCGCAGCTCATGGTTTACTCCCATTCAATGGTGCCCGGCGGTTTGGAAGAGATATCAAAGACCACCCGGTTGACCCCCCGCACCTCATTGATAATCCGGTTGGACATCCGGCCTAATAAATCATAGGGCAGTCTTGACCAGTCAGCGGTCATGGCATCCAGGCTGTCCACACAGCGCAGGGCCACTACATGCTCGTATGTCCGTTCATCACCCATGACTCCTACGGTTTGAATGGGAAGCAGAACGGCGAAGGACTGCCAGGTCTGACGGTATAATCCGGCCCGTTTCATCTCCTCAAGGACAATGGCGTCGGCCTGGCGCACAACCTCAAGACGCTGGGGGGTAATTTCGCCGATTATCCTGATCGCCAGGCCGGGGCCGGGGAAGGGCTGGCGGTAAACGGCCTCTTCGGGCAGACCAAGTTCCAGACCGAGGAGCCGCACCTCGTCCTTAAACAAATCTCGCAGCGGCTCAATGAGATCAAGTTTCATGATTTCGGGCAAACCGCCGACATTATGATGCGATTTAATCACCGTATCACCGACAAAGGAAACACTCTCAATCACATCCGGATAGAGAGTACCCTGAGCCAGGTATCTGGCGTCTTTGATCTTGCCGGCCTCCCGTTCAAATATCCGGATAAATCCGTGGCCTATAATTTTACGTTTCTTCTCGGGATCACTTACGCCGGTGAGTTGATTGAGAAATTCATCGCGGGCATCCACCTGGATAACATTGAGCCCGGTCTTTTCACGGAAGAAGCGCATAACACTCTCCGTCTCTCCGGTGCGCATGAGGCCGTTATCGACATAGATACAGGTCAGCTGACTGCCGATGGCCCGATGAATAAGGGCTGCCACCACCGAGGAATCAACCCCGCCGCTCAGGGCGCAGATCACCTGATCGCGGCCCACCTTCTCCCGGATAGCGGCAATATTGGAGTCCACAAAGGACTGCATGGTCCATCTGGGCCGGCAATGACACATGCCAAAGACAAAGTTACGTAAGACATCGCTGCCAATCAGGGTATGAGCCACCTCCGGATGAAACTGAACCCCCACCAGGGGTTTGTCCCGGTGGCGGATAGCGGCGTTGGGCGAATGTTCACTCACTGCCGAGACCATAAACCCGGCCGGTAATTCTTCTATACGGTCACCATGACTCATCCACACCTGGTTGGCGCCTTCGGGGTCCAGACCGGCAAAGAGTCCTTCGCTGTTTTTGATTACCAGTTCAGCCTTGCCGAATTCACGTTTTTGCGCCTTTTCCACCTCGCCGCCGCTCTGCATAGTCATTAACTGGGCCCCGTAGCAGATACCCAGTACCGGAATGCCAAGATTGAATATATCGGGATCACTCTTGGGAGCGTCTTCATCATAGACGCTCCTGGGGCCGCCGGAGAGCACTATCCCCTTCGGGGTCATGGCCTTGATCTTTTCCAGACTTAAATAATAGGGATGAACCTCACAATAAACCTTCTGCTCCCGGATACGACGGGCGATTAACTGGGTGGTCTGTGAGCCAAAATCAAGAATTAATATCTTTTCTGTTTGAATATCCATAATGATCATCCTAAGCGGTAATTAGGCGCCTCCTTGGTAATAATAACATCGTGAACGTGACTTTCCTTGAGCCCGGCAGCGGTAATCCTGACGAATTTTGCCCGCTGGCGCAGGGCCTCAATATCCCTGGCCCCCACATAACCCATACCTGAGCGCAGACCGCCGAGCAGCTGATAGATGGTGTCTGAAATCGGCCCCCGATAGGGTACCTTTCCTTCAATACCCTCAGGAACCAGTTTGGCGGGATTCTCTACTTTATCCTGAAAATAGCGGTCACTGCTGCCCTTTTTCATGGCCCCAAGAGAGCCCATACCCCGATACCCCTTATAGGTACGGCCCTGATATAAAAAGGTCTCCCCCGGTGCCTCATCGGTACCGGCAAAGAGACTGCCTACCATAATAACATGAGCCCCCATGCCGATGGCCTTGGTAATATCACCGGAAAATTTAATCCCGCCGTCGGCAATCACTGGAATATCGTATTCAGCCGCTGCTTTGGCGCAGCGATAGATCGCGGTCATCTGCGGTACCCCGACTCCAGCCACAATCCTGGTAGTGCAGATTGAACCCGGCCCCACTCCGATTTTGACGCAGTCAGCCCCGGCCTTTATCAGATCTACCACCGCCTCCGGAGTGGCAATATTGCCGGCCACCACCTGCAGGTCGGGAAAGTTGTCTTTTAATCTCTTTAAGGCGTTGATGATATTTCGGGAATGACCATGGGCGGAATCCAGAACCACAATATCCACTCCGGCCTTCATCAGACCATCTAATGATTCGGGGGGGGTGTCAACCCCAATTGCCGCCCCCACCAGCAGACGACCCAGGTCATCCTTGGCGGCGTGAGGGTAGCGTTTGATTTTTTCCAGATCCTTGGTAGTAATAAGCCCCGTTAAATTACCCTCGTCGTCCACTACCAGCAATTTTTCAATCCGGTGTTCATGGAGCAGGGCCTTGGACTGTTCCAGGGTAATTCCAACTTTAGCGGTTATCAGATTCTTGCTGGTCATGACATCGCGTACCCGGAGCAGGGGGTCGGAGACAAAGCGCAGGTCACGGTTGGTGACAATTCCCACCAGCTTTTTACCCTGCCTTACCGGTACCCCGGAGATATGAAAACGCTGCATAATGGCCTGGACATCGGCCACCGTGGCCTCCTCCTCCACGGTAATTGGATCAACAATCATACCGGATTCGGATTTTTTGACCCTCTGTACCTCCAGAATCTGGTTATTAATCCCCATGTTTTTATGAATAATGCCCATCCCCCCTTCCCGGGCCATGCTGATGGCCGTCCGGTGCTCGGTGACACTGTCCATAGCGGCACTGATCAGGGGAATCTGCAGATTAATCGTCCTGGTCAATCGGGTGCCGAGTTCCACCTCGGCGGGCAGGACATCGGAGGCCTGTGGAACCAGCAGCAGGTCGTCAAAGGTATAGGCATCAAGTATAATTTTATCTTGCATCGCAAAGAACTCCCAGGAAAAAAATTATGGTGGTTGGCTTGTAATAGTTGATGGCGTCGTAAAAAGTCCGATCTACGGTGTTGTGGTGGTTCGGCAGACCTTCGGCATACCATATGTATGGCCGAAGCCCTGCCGAACCACCACGCCTCGGAGTCTCGTAAACTCGCTTACCTGTATATCGAACTTTTCACAGTCTTCGCTTAGCTGACTTAGCCATCTTTAGTTAGTGATGGACTTTTTACGAGTCCATCATAGTTCAACACTTATATGAAAGTCACCTGCCAGGGATGTTGGCCTTATCAAGACTATCATGTTTCATTGTGTTCGGATAGTCGTGCATGACCGTTATTTTGAACAGTTACCAAATTATTTTCATAAATGACCAAAACGGCGTTTTTATAAAAAGCATGAGGCAGCAACTCAATCATCCCCATGACGCAGAATAATTCCTTCTAGAAATCCGCTGGTACTTACGGTTAAGTCCTGACCGACAAATTCAATAATGGCCTGAAGCAGCATTATACCCGCCGGAATAATTACTCCTCTTGCTCTTATGCCCGGTATAGAGCGGAGTGCCCTGGAGCTGAGAGTCATTAAGCGGGCCAGAATTTTATCTAATCCGGCTCTGGTCAATCTGCTGCCCTGAATCAATTCCGCCTGGTAGTCCCGCAGTCCCAGGGAGAGCATGGCCAGGGCGTTAGCGGTACCGCCGGAGGCCGCGAGACGTACTTTACTGAGATTGGCAGGCAGCAGCTCACTCAATACGGGCCCAATCTGTTCAATGAGAAAAATTCTCATTTGAGCCAGGGCCGGGGCGTTGATTCCGGCCTGGAAAAATCGTTCCGTTAAATTGACTACCCCGATGGGCAGACTGCGGATAAGCGGCTTCTGTCTGTAGCGGGCCAGGATTATCTCGGTACTGCCGCCCCCGGCATCGACTAAAAGCAAAGGGTGGCTGTCCTTTTTTTGCCCGGCCTGACAACCCAGAAGAGTATATGCCGCCTCCTGCTCCGGGCTGAGGATATCAACGCGGCAGGATAAAATTTCTTTGACCTCTTGAATAAATTCCCGGCTGTTGACCGCCTGACGCAGGGCTTGAGTACCACAGGCCCGTAACGGCATAACCGGCAGCTCCCGCAATTGTCCAGCAAATATCCGACAGGCGGCAAGTCCGCGCCGGCGGGCCGCCGCACTTAATCCACCTGTTGTTGTTAATTCCTCACCAAGGCAGGTCTGACGGCAGCTATCAAGCAAAATTCGGCGTGGAGGCCATTTCGCCGACAGACCGGAGACCGCCAGCAGGCGGAAACTATTACTACCCAGATCAATGGCGGCAAAATTTGTCTCCTTGGGGGCTGACACGATATTTACTCCGATATCCGCTTTTAGTCCCGACAAGACCGGAAAAAACCAGGCAGAGCGCGTTACGGGTACTTAAAGGGGAAATTCTTTACTTGACAAGTATAGCCATTCGGCGCAATATCGTCCAATGCTTAATATCAACCCCGACAATCCACAAGTCAGACTTATCGCGCAGGTGGCAGACAGGCTGCGCCGCGGTGATGTTATCTGTTACCCAACCGATACCATTTATGGAATCGGCTGCGATATATTCAACCAGAAGGCGGTGAAAAGGATTCATCAACTAAAGCGGCGGCCCACCCATAAACCATTCAGTTTCATGTGCAGCAGCCTGAAAAATGTAAGCCAATACTGCCACATCTCAAACCAGGCCTATCGGTTAATGAAACGGCATCTCCCGGGGGCCTACACCTTTATCCTGCCCACCATGAAAATAGTACCCAGGATCATGACCAGTAAGCAGAAGACGGTGGGAATAAGGGTACCGGATAATAATATATGTCTGGCCCTGGTGGAGGCCCTTGGTAATCCAATTCTGACCACCTCCGCCATTCTTAATGCCGATGAAGAACCGGTTGGCGAGGCCTATGAACTTGAAGAAAAGCTGGCCAACGTGGTTGATCTGATAATTGACGGCGGCCCGATATACCCAGAACCGTCAACTGTTATCTCCTTGACTGGCTCGGAACCGGTAATTTTGAGAGAGGGGAAGGGGGATAGCGAATCATTCTGACCGCGACAGATCATGACCGGGAAAGTGAAAAACGGCTTACCCCTTAATCAATGGCTCTTTCAGTGATTTACTCATAGTAAAGTGAATTGATTTACGGGCCGGGATATGCATCATTTCCCCGGTTTTGGGATTGGGTACCGATTTAGCGCGGCGCTCACGTACACTTAAACTGCCAAAACCTCTGATCTCAACCCGCTGGCCGTTCTTCAACCCCTCAACCAGGGATGTTATAATAATTTGTACCGCCCGTGAAGCGTCCTGCTTCATCAAGTACGGCATATTATCCACTATATAATTAATAATATCTTTTTTAAGCATGGTGGTTAATTAGTCTGATACATAAGGGCCGGCATCCTGTTCCATAGCACACTGCCTAACACCTGACTCTTCATGTCGCTCAGATAATGGAGAAGGTTAAATTTATTATCTTCCGGGTAGATCAGAGGAGGATTTTTAACAGCAATACCGCCAAGTTTGGCCGCCATTTGCACGGCGGTGGTAAAATTACCAAGTTTATCAAGCAACCCCAGATTCAGGGCCTGCTCACCGCTGAATACCCGGCCATCGGCAATCTTTTTAACCTTAGCCACCGTTAGATGACGGCTCTGTGCCACCGCTCCGATAAACTGTTTAAGGACGTTGTTAATCATCTTCTGGAGCAGCTGGCGTTCCTCTGGGGTCATATTGCGGGACATTGAACCAATATCCTTATTAATTCCACTCTTTATCACTTCCGTCTTATAGCCAATCTTATCGAATATTTTTTTCAAATTGGGGAATTTGATAATAACCCCGATACTGCCGGTTATGGTCCCTGGATCAGCGACAATACGGGTAGCTCCCAGGGCGGCGTAATACGCCCCCGAGGCTGCCACGGACTGCATACTGGCAACCACGGGTTTTACCCGTGCCGTCCGCCGGATTTCATCATATATTTCCTGGGAGGCACCCACGGCCCCGCCAGGGCTGTCTATCCGTACAACTACGGCCTTGATATGGGGATTACGGCGAAAGTCGGTTAATATCTTAATGGATTTATCAGCATCCATAATAACACCCTGCAGACGCAGAACCCCAATGGCATTGGCTCGGGTGGTCTCATAGGCCTGAGGGTGAATCAGACGGGCAATAAAAAAGGTTATTCCACCAAAGAGGAAGAGGAACAGACCCGTCAAAACGAATAAACCGAATACGACGGGATGCCTCTGGTGAAATAACCTTTTCTCCATGACTGTTAATTAACGCCGTAATCAGGCGTCTGTCTCTTTTTTATCGTCGTCCTCGTTATGCTGTTGGGCAGCAATCTCCTCCTTCTTGGCATTTAAAAGGTCGCCAATAGTAGAGGGGCTGGCCTGTTTCTTCTGATATTCCTCAAGCACATCCTCCTGCTTGTCGGCCAGAGCCTTAATGGACAGGCCTATTTTGCGATCCTTGGCTGAGACATTAATTACTCTCGTCTCCAACTCATTACCGACCTTATAGAGACCAACCGGGCTGTTGATTTTGTCTTCACTGATCTCAGAGACATGCACCAGCCCCTCGATGCCGTCCTCAACCTCAACAAAAACTCCAAAATCCGTCACATTAGTGATCTTACCGGTGATCTTGCTGCCCACGGGATATTTGGTTACGGCCTCCTGCCAGGGATCGGGTTCCAACTGCTTGACCCCGAGAGAGAAGCGCTCGTTTTCGCGGTCAATTTTCAAGACCACGGCCTGCAGGGTATCACCCTTGCTGTATTTCTCTGAAGGATGCTTAATGCGCTCGGTCCAGGAAAGATCGGAGACATGAATAAGACCGTCAATGCCCTCCTCAATACCGATGAAGACGCCAAAGTCCGTAATATTCTTAACCTTACCTTCAATGATGGAGCCCACCGGGTAATTTTCAGAAACCAGATCCCAGGGATTAGGCTGTAACTGCTTCATGCCCAGGGAGATACGTTTGGCAGCGGCATCAACATTGAGAATAACTATCTCAATCTGATCACCCATGGCAACCAGCTTGGAGGGATGTTTGGCCTTTTTTGACCAGGTCATCTCCGAAATATGTGCCAGGCCCTCAACGCCCTCTTCCAATTCGGCAAATACCCCGTAATCCGTGATACTGACTACCTTGCCGCTGGCCTTGGTGCCTACAGGATAACGCTCCTGGACAGTTGACCAGGGATCTTCCTTAAGCTGCTTAACGCCGAGAGAGACCTTGCCGGAATCCTTATCGAATTTCAGGATCTTAACATCTATATTCTCTCCGACCTGGAACATCTTGGAGGGATGTGACACCCGGCCCCAGGAAAGATCGGTGATATGACAGAGGCCGTCCATGCCGCCGAGGTCAACAAAGATACCATAATCAGTGATATTGGTAATGGTTCCCTTGATAACCGCACCCTCCTGCAGAGAATCGCGCATAGCCTCACGCAGTTTGTTTCTCTCTTCCTCAAGAATGGCCCGGCGGGAAATAACCACGTTGTTACGTTTGCGGTTATATTTTAAAATTTTGAAATCATAGGTCTGGCCCAGCATGGCATCCAGATCCTTAACCGGCCGCAGATCAATCTGCGAATAAGGTAAAAAGGCCGGTACTCCTATATCAACGGAAAGACCGCCCTTGACCCGGTTTTCAATAACCCCGGGGATGGTACCGTCATCCGCCTGAATCTGGGCAATAGCCTCCCAGACCTTTATTGCAATAGCCTTTTCACGCGACAGACAGAGACCGCCGTCTTTTTCGCGTTTTTCGACAAAGACATCAAAGACATCACCAACATGAACCTCTAACTGTTCGCCGTCGTTTTTAAACTCCGACAGGGAGATCATGGCCTCGGATTTGTCACCGATATCAACAACCGCCATTTGACTGATGAAGTCAATAACCGTACCTGGTACAACCTCTCCGACATTGGCAACCTTTAAGCTGTCCTCAAATAAATCGGCAAAGCTGGCATCATCACTTATATTGTCAAACTGACTGGCACTTACCGCTTCGACGCTCTCAACGTCAGGCGCGGACTGAACCTGTTCTGTGGTTTCTGTTACATTGTTTCCCATTAAAGACAAGCCTCCTGTTCTATTTTAGAATAGAGTTTTATACCAGACCGGAAGGTATATTTCAATATTTTATTTTGCAATTCGCTTCTCCGTGCTAAATAGCGGCTGGACAGGGCTCGTGTTTTTATCTTTTAAGGCGAAATAGTCCTGGAGAACAGCCTGGTGATCAAAGGCCAGGGACGGCAGATTGTTGGGATAATACACCAGGGCCTGCCGGGCGTCATCGCGGCCGTGAGGAATGCCGCCGGCCCGGGCGGTGAAAACCGTGCTTATGGTATGGAAACGGCGGTCACGCCTGGGATCGGAGTAAGTCCCCAACTGCCCCGTCAGGGTAACATCAAGATCGGTTTCTTCCCGGGCCTCACGAACCGCGGCCTGCTCTAACGACTCTCCATAATCAACAAAACCGCCAGGCAGGGCCCAGCCGAGAGGCGGATTGCGGCGTTCAATAAGAATTATACCGCCAGCAATCTCGATAATTATATCAACCGTAGGCTTGGGAGCCTTGTATTCACCGGTATTACGGCCGCAATGAGGGCAGATTATAAATGACATAATTCCGCGATCTCCTGCCATGACGATACACTGCGCAACTGATGACGTCCCCTGTTCCAGGGCTGGGTGAAGATCAGAGGGGTTATATCCTCCTGGCTTTCCAGTTCTATACAGGTTTCATAGCGGTCATCGACAAAATAATTCAGCCCCGCCCGCCTGATATGGCGGGCCTTGTCATCGTGGTCGCCCATGGCAATTAAACTGCAGCGTTGAAATGTTTCGCGACCCAGGACATGAGACAGCCAGTCGGCAATGGGCCGATGCTGCGGGCGGGCGGTTATAAAGGTAAGCGGGGCCTGCCGCCCCAGGCGCTGGAGAACGGATACGGCCCCTGGCAGAGGCCGCATTTCTGCCGCCAGCGGATCGGCCAGCAGGACGGCAAAGGCTCCCTCTACTGTTTCAGGATCAATGTCGAGGCATTGACAGACATCAAATTCAACAATATCAGCCGCTTTAATCCCGCTGATTCCGTATTTTGTCCGCAAAATACGAAGAAAGGCCTCAGTGGTATCGGCCACCACGCCGTCAATATCAAAGCCAATCGTACCCGGTTCAACCCGCATAATTATATCCTGTGATTTTCTGTATTTCGGCTCACTACGCCTAACATCCTTGACAAACATGGCCAAGAGTTGCATTATATGAGACTCTTCTATTCTTTTACTTGTTTTAAACAATAAATAAAAATCATTAACCCTGGCGGCTGTTGCCGCTGGCCGGAGTCCTGCTGAATGAAATTACCCTCTTTGACTATTGGTCAATATACTGCGGCTGTTCCCCTGATTCAAGGTGGTATGTCTATCAGAGTTTCCACCTCCGCCCTGGCCGCTCCGGTCTCCGAATGCGGTGGAATCGGTACTATTGGCGGCTCCGGGCTGCCGGTATCAGAGCTGAAGGAAGATATTGCCCGGGCCAGGAAGGCCACCAAGGGCATTATAGCCGTTAATATTATGTTCGCCATGAAGAATTTTTACAATCTTGTCATGGGATCCATTGAGGCCGGAGTAGACATTATTGTTACCGGGGCCGGTTTTTCCCGTGATATATTCAAGGTTGGCAAGAAACATAATACTCCCATCGTCTCAATTGTCTCCACCCCCGCCTTTGCCCGCCTGGCCGAGAAGCTGGGGGCGGCGGCTATTATTGTCGAGGCCAAGGAGGCCGGTGGCCATCTTGGCACGGATCAGCCCTTGAGAAAAATTTTCCCGGAAATCAGAAAGGTGGTTAAAAAGGTTCCACTGATTGCCGCCGGCGGCATTACCAATGGCTTTGAAATGGCAGAAATGATGGATAAATACGGGGCCGACGGCATCCAGATTGCCACCCGTTTTGTCCTCACTAAGGAATGTGATGTTGCTGACAGCTTTAAGCAGGCCTTTCTGAAGGCGGGCAAGGATGATGTAACCCTGATGCGTTCACCGGTTGGCCTGCCGGGCCGGGCCATTAAAAATAAATTCGTGCGGGACTTGATGGGCGGCAAATCTGTCAAACCTGAATCCTGTGAATATAAGTGCCTGAAAAAGTGTGATTATCTCTACTGTATCAATCAGCGTCTCAATATGGCGGCCTGCCAGGGAGACGCGGAGAACGGTTTGGTTTTTTCCGGCGAAAACGTCTATAAACTCAATGAAATATTGACCGTCAAACAGGTTTTTGAGCAATTTGTCTCACAGGCGGAATCGGTATACAAGGAAGACAGCCATACATTATGACCACTTCAGAATCAACGGCAGAAGCAGTAGATGATAATTTACCGGCTCCTCAGATTATCCCCAGGGGTCAGCATCCCATTACCAATAATGAAATTGACGCCGATGCCCTTATGGTCTTAAGGCGTTTGCGGCAGGCGGGTTTTACCGTCTATCTCGTTGGTGGCGGAGTGCGGGATATTTTTCTCGGCAAAGCGCCCAAGGATTTTGATATCAGCACCAGTGCCCGGCCGGCTCAGGTCAGGAAGGTCTTTCGTAACAGCCGGATAATTGGCCGTCGTTTTCGTCTGGTGCAGGTTTTTTTTAATGGTGGTAAAATTATTGAGGTGGCCACCTTTCGCCGCCGCAGTGAATATGAAATTACCGGCGATGATGTTGTGCTGCCCGCCAATAATTCCTTCGGCACCCCCGTTGAAGATGCCTTTCGCCGGGATTTAACCATTAACGCCCTCTTCTATGAGATTGAGGGCTCCACCGTGATTGATTTTATCGGTGGAGTCGATGATCTTAAGAACCGTATTGTCCGGCTCATTGGCGATCCAGACCGGCGCATCACCAGGGATCCGGTCCGCATGATGCGGGTAATCAGGCACGCGGCCCGGGCTGATTTCGAGGTAGAAGCGGAGACCTGGCAGGCAATTCTCCGCAATCGGGATAAATTACTACTCTGTCCGGTCTCCCGCATTCGGGATGAGTTATTAAAAGATCTACGCGGAGGCGCCTGCCGGTCATGGGCTGAACTGGCCGTTGAAAGTGGGATTTTCTACACCATCTTCCCCTTTTATAGCCATATACTTACCGAGCATGAAAACGCCGCGGCTAATAAGAGCAGGCTGTCGGCCATCCTGAACGTTATTGACCGCCTGATTAAAACAGCCCAGAAACTGCCCGACGGTCTGCTCATCTCTTTACTTCTTGTGCCATGGGCCGAGGCGGAATTAGATATGCAAAACACCCGGACCCAGAAGGAATCCTATCTTCTCTCCCGTAATATTCGAGAGAGACTGGCCGAAATGTTCAGTAATCTTAATATAAAGCGTGCCATGCAGGATGATGTGGCCCGCAGTCTGGCGACTCTGCCGTTGCTGCTGAAACACGATAACGGCAAGGACTGGCCCAAATGGCTGCAGAAAAAGAGCTATTTCAAAAGCGGCATGCATCTCTTTCAGATTATCAAGGAGGTCAATGGCGGCCCAATTGCCGACGATCTTCCTTTTCTTGCCCCGGCTATTGTTGATCAACCTAAAAAGGCAGGTCGCCCACCGGGCAGAAGAGGGCCGTCACATGGCGGCCGGGGAACGGCCTATGCCATAAATACCAAGGGTGGTGTTTTCGGCTTCCGCCAGAATTAAGCGAGGAATGACGATGAGGCAAAAGCTCGAAAATCTTAAAGGAAATACCTGTCATGAGCTTATGTCCCAGGCCTTGGCTGCCAAGCTTAATGGCCGGCGGGGCCTTGATTTCTCGCTGTGCAGTATTATAAATGCCAAATCTGGTAACTGCAGTGAAGACTGCCGGTTCTGCGTTCAATCCGCTCATTACCATACCAACGCTCCGGTTTACGGCCTTAAGGAACGTGATGAAATTCTCCAGGCTGCCAGCCAGGCCAGGGACAATCAGGCCAGCCATTTTTCCTTAGTTACCAGCGGCCGTGGTCTCGGAGCACAAGATTTAAAACAGGCCGCTGAGGCAATTACGGCCATCAGGAAGCAGGTCGGCATTAAGGTTTGCGCCTCTTTCGGGATACTCGGACTTCAGGACTTCAAGATGCTGAAGGAAGCGGGCCTGAGCCGATATCATCATAATTTAGAGACTTCGAGAGAATTTTTCCCGAATATCGTCAGTACCCACAGTTTCCAGGAACGTATCGCCACCATTGATGCCGCCCACGAGGCCGGGCTTGAAGTCTGTGCCGGCGGTATCTTCGGCCTGGGCGAGACGGAAGATGACCGTATTTCAATGGCTCTTTCCCTGCGGGACTGCGGAGCGGATTCAGTTCCCATCAACATCCTCATTCCCCTGCCCGGCACCCCCCTGGCCCACCAGCCGCCGCTATCGGCACTTGACGCCCTGCGTGGTATTGCCATCTACCGTATTCTCATGCCGGATATCCCGATCCGCCTGGCTGCCGGCCGGGAAACCGCTTTACAGGACTTTCTCGGTTCCGCCTTCATGGCCGGGGCTGACGGGATGATGATCGGCGGTTATCTCACCGAACGTGGCCGGATGCCGAATGATGATCTTAATTTCGCCGCTGAGATGCGGCAGATATGGCAGGAGATGATTCCCGCACCCGCCTGAGCGCTTACCGCTTCCGCGCCATCCCATAAAGTCGCAGCTCGCTGATCGTAAGATTAGTTGAACCTGAGGCTCTGGTACCGGTAAAACGTACATAGCGGGCCAGACGGGGGGTGAAGGAAAGTCCGCGTACTTCGGCCGTCAGATGCTGAATGTTGGTTTCAGCGCCCGCCTCTTGCCAGGAGCTGCCATTGAGACTGGTTTCCAGTATATAAGCTGCCGGGAATCCAGCTCCAATCTTCTTTTGGCGATCAACCCGGGGGCAGACCTCAGCCTTTTTGAGCCAATACTCTTTACCTAAATCAATGACAAACCAGGGGTGGCGATCATTATCACTGGCCCGCCAATAAGATAATCGGCGATCATCAACGAGATTGGCGGCAGGATGACCGCTGACACTCGAAGAGGCCTGGATCTGTTTGCCTGAGCTTAAGTTTATACCCTCCCCACCGGCCAGGAGAGGCGGCCCCGTCAGGTTCTGCCGCTTCGTACTGTAGACCATTACCCCCCGAGCCGGAATACTGGCCCTCAAAACTCCACCGGCGGAAAATAAAACCCAATGACGGGGAATTATTTCCTCACCCGGCTGCCAGCTGTTCAAGGCCTGCGGGTCGAAGATATAGGAATAAAGGCCGGTTCCGGCCCATCCTCTGACCTTAAGCCGAAAATCAAGCCTTTTACTGCCGCTGTTTACCAGCAGAATACTCAACTCGTGAGCCCGGCCGGTGGCGGCAGCCCGTAACCGCGGGCCGCCCTCTGTTTTATACACCTGTCTTGCCGACCCGCCGAGGAAACGGCCCAGCATGGTATAGACATACCAGGCCGGCCGGACCGCCCGACTTTCCGGCAGCCAGGGAAAGAGTCCCCACTTATGAAGGCCGTCGATAAAGTCATCCTTGTTGGAAAGATATTGCAGGGGGTAAGGGTAGTATTGATCATTGAACGTCCATAAAAATGTGGCCTGAGCCCCGGCGTTTAAAAAAGCGGCATTGGCCTGGGCGATAAGATTGCCATAGAGCGCTGTTTGACGCAGCTTAAGGCCAGGCACCCCATATTCATCAATCCAGAACGGTTTACCGGTGACAGCGGTCTCCGCCTTAATTTCACGAGCCAGCTCTAACCATTCCTTGTAATTACGGGGGCGGTAACTATGAGCACTATAGATATCAATAACCTTATTTAATTCAACCACCGCCCTTTTCAACCACCCCCGGCCATGAGAAGTATCGGGGCCGACAATCTTTATCAGGCGGCGGCGGCCGTCGGCCCGCAGTCGTTTGTCTACCGCCTTTAAAACCTTGACATAATAGGGCCATTGGCGCCAGCCGCCAGGCAAATCGCCCATTTTGGAACCTGGTTCCGTGAACATGAAGATATATTTTACATTGGTGAATCCGCGGGTTTCAATGATCTGCCCCAGGGATTCACTAACCCAGGCCGCGTAATGATCAATGTCCCCCGGGTAGACGGGCAGATGTTGATCGTGCCGCCAGATCACGTCACGACTGAACCACCAGCCCATATTAAGGCCCACCTTAATATGGCGTTGCCGCATGGCCGCCAGCCATTTATAAAGGGCCTTCATCCGCACTGACTGCCAATCGGGTCTTGACCAGTAACCATGACCCATGGCCCAGTCAGGGCGGTAAAAGGTACGGGCTATCTTGAGGCCTGAGCTGCTGACCCGTCGGAACTCCACGGCCCGCAAGGCGTCATTCATCCCCTCCTCCTTAGCTTCCGGCATATAGCAAAAGGCATGGTATACGGCATTAAAACCCTTAAAATCAGGCTGAACAATCTGACGACGGTTAACGGTAATTGTGACCCTTGCCTCGGTACTCAGGGGCTGCCATAAAAACAGTAAAATTATGACTGAAATTTTGAATTTGACTTTCATTTATTTGTCTTGCTAAAATCTGACAAAAATAGTATATTATCGGATTCTCAAATTTAATATTATTATTGTTATAAGAGGAGTTTATTATGTCCAGAATGTGTGAAATATGTGGTAAAAAGCCGGTTTCCGGCAATAATGTCAGCCACGCCCACAACAAAACCCGCCGCCGCTGGCTGCCTAATTTGAAGACAGTGAGAGTTGCTGCTGACGGCGGTAACGCCAAACGGATGACCGTCTGCACCCGCTGTATCCGCTCCGGGGCCATCACCAAACCAGCGGTAAAATTAAAATAACGCCCAGCCGCCAACGAATAAGCGCTTTCTCTCGAGAGAGCGCCTACTATCCCCTCTCGGCCTCCAGGACGTTTTCCATCTGTCTTATCTGTTGCAGAATAGTATTTAACTGGCGTCGGCCAGAGACATTCACCACTATACCGATATGGGCCTGGCCGGAATTTTTTGAGGTATGGGCTTCAACATCCATAATTTCCGCTCCATCACTGTTAGTTATCACGTTACAGAGACTGACCAGCAGGCCCTTACTGTTATGGGCCATCACCTGAATTCTGGCTTTAAGCGTCTGGTGTGAATCAGCGGCCCATTCCACCGCCACGTGGCGCTGAGGGTCGGTGGCCAGAAAGTTTCGGCAACCCGCCTTATGTACCGAAACTCCGCGTCCAGAGGTAATAAAACCGACAATCTCATCGCCCGGCATGGGCATGCAACAGTTGCTGATCTTAATCATCATATTATCAATGCCGTCAATTTTTACCAGACTGCCACTGCCATCTTGTCGGCTTCTGGCCTTTTTTCTCGCCCCCACGGGCAGGCATCCCGTTGTTAAATCAGCAGCATCACCCTTCCCGTCCTTTAATTCCGGCGGCTCAAAGGCTGCGGTTAACTGGGCCACGGTAATCTCCCCGCTCCCCACCCGGCATAGTAAGTCATCAAGATGATGACTGTTGAATTTTTTGAGTAAGTTCTGGAGATGGCCGGTTTTTATCAGGCGTTTGATACTTAGATTATGGCGGCGCAATTCCCGTTCACAGATGTCACGGCCGTCCTCAAGAAAACGGTTTTTCTCCTCCTGCTTCAACCAGTGACGAATGCGGCTGCGAGCCCGGCTGGTTTTGGCCAGGGCCAGCCAGCCCTGATTCGGATGCTGGCGGGGCGCGGTTATAATCTCAATAACATCACCATTCTGGATGCTGTATTTCAGAGGAACTATCCGGCCGTCAATTTTAGCTCCCACGCAATGATGCCCCACATCGGTGTGAATACTGTAGGCGAAATCAAGGGGACTGCTGCCCGTGGGCAGTTCCTTGACATCACCATTGGGGGTCAGGGCGTAAACC
>JAJRZN010000099.1 GCA_024275235.1 Deltaproteobacteria bacterium | reverse complement strand
GGAAGTTGAACAAGGTATTGGTCTTCACCAACCGCCGCGATGAAACCAGGCGGCTTACCGAACGTCTGACCCGCAATAATATAAGCTGCGATATGCTCTCAGGTGATGTGGCCCAGAAAAAGAGAATGACCACCCTGGAGAAATTCAGAGACGGCCGCATTAAGGTGCTGGTGGCCACCGATGTGGCGGGACGGGGCATCCATATTGATGGCATCAGCCATGTTTTTAATTACTTTCTGCCCTATGAACCGGAGGATTATGTCCACCGCATCGGCCGTACCGGCCGGGCCGGCCACCATGGCACAGCCATCAGCTTTGCCGATGAGGAAGCGGCCTTTTATCTGCCTGATATCGAAAAATATATCGACCACAAGCTGAAATGTGTCTATCCCGCTGACGAGTTATTAAAAGCCCCGCCCAAAGGTACCGGTAAACCTGCCGTTAATAAAAACAAGGGGCAGGGCAACAGACGTTATAAAGGCGGCAGCCCACGAAAAGGGGGGCCAGACAGAGGCCGTCGGCGGCCGGCATCAGCTAATACCGCCCGTAACAGCCAGCGGCGGCATTGATAACTGGAAAGACAGCACCTTGAACATCAAATTAAAAAATAATAACATGACCGAAAACAAGCAATTAAGCACCATTTATCGTTTCCTGGCCCAGACCATGCGCTACCCGGAGCCAACATGGCTGAATGAAACTTTTAAACAGCAGCTCTTAGAACTGCTTAACTCACTCGAATGGCAGGAAGAGGCCGCGGCCCTGAGCTTCGATCCCGCTTCACCCCATGATCTTGAGATTATCCAGGTTGAGCATACCCGCCTTTTTATCAGCGCCGCGGGCGGTGTTTACGCCTCTCCATATGGCTCCGTTTATTTAAGCGAGTCAGGTACCCTGCTCAACGAATCAACCGATGAGGTAAGAGATTTTTACCGCCGTAACGGCTTTGATCTGGCCGATGATTATGAGGTGGCAGATCATATTGTCAATGAATTGGAATTCTTGAGTTTACTCACCGCCAACGACATGACGGCAGAAGAACAGGAATTTTTAAAGGTCTATTTTCGGCCCTGGTTTACTACCTTTGCCCAACAGGTAAAAGAGGCGGCCGAAATCCCCTTTTACAAAATTGTGATTAAACTCATTGATTTCTTTACCAGAGATGAGTGAGCAAGCGCAAACGCCCTACTCGGCCTCGGGCTTCCGCCTCATATTTCCCAGCTCCATAATCAACCACAAACGCCGCAGGGTCTCCCGGACTTCCTTATCATCCATGTCGGCGGTAAGCTGCTGAAATTCAACCTGACGGGCGGCATCAACCGGCCCCGGAGGCGGAGAAGGTTTCTCAGCTTCAACTACAGGCTGCCAGGGGCCATGACAGAGCTTAAAGCGAATATCCCGCAGTTGCAGATTTTCAATCTCACCCTTAGTCAGGGCGGTTAGACGGCCATTGAGACATTGCAGAATGGTTTTAGTTTCAAACTGGAGCTGCTGAGCCCATACCGGATCAGAAACCTCAAGCCACAGGGTGTCTCCCTTAATCACTTTGGGCCGGGCGTGAGCGGTTATCTCAGGGGCCAGCACCTCATCCCAGAAAAGGAACACCTGGTTCAGCCCCAGTTGACGCTGCCAGTTACGGCGCCTGGTATAACCGCTCAGCACCTCTCCCAGGGCGCTGATACCGCCCCCCCGTTTAGTCATCAAATTAATGTTTAAAGGAACGCTGACCGGTGAACATCATAGCCACATTGGCCTCGTTGCAGGCCTCAATGGTCTCAAAGTCGCGCATGGAACCACCGGCCTGGATAATGGCACTCACCCCCTGTCTGATTCCGACATCCGCCCCGTCCCGGAAGGGGAAGAAGGCATCAGAGACCATCACCGAACCTATCAGGCCCGCCTTATCGGCCTTGGTCTGTGCATCAATTTCATCTAATTCCGACTGTTTACGGCTGCCCTGCTCCACGGCCAGTAATAAATCACCATAGGGGATACCGTGCTTATCAAAGCAAAGGGCATCAGCGTATTTGATATAGGCCTTGTGAACCGCGATTTCGGCCACCCCTACTCTGTCCTGCTCGCCGGTGCCGACCCCAACCGTACAGCCGTCTTTGACATAGAGTACGGAATTTGAACTGACCCCGTGCTCCACGGCCCAGCCAAAAATCATATCATTAATCTCCCGCTGATCCGGCTCCCGCTCCACCCTGTACTCTTTGCCTTTATAAGTAGTAACCGCCGGTTTTAAGTCGGCCGCGGAACGAATACTGTTAATGGCCGACTGCTGAGCAATAATCCCGCCGTCAATCAGGCTCTTAAAATCAACATAACGGAAATGCTCATAGTCCTGCAGGCGGTCCATACGGGGAATTTGGACAATCCGTAAATTCTTGCGGCTCTTTAAAATATCAACCGCCCCCTCCTCAAAATCCGGAGCCACTACCACCTCAAGATAATTCTTGCTGATCGCCGTGGCCGTGGCCTTATCGCAGGCCCGGTTCAGAGCCACGCAACCGCCAAAGGCGGCAATACGATCAGCCCGGTTGGCCCGCTCATAGGCCATACTCAAGGAATCACCCAGAGAGGCCCCGCACGGGTTGTTATGCTTTAAAATAACCGCCGCCGGGGTCTCCGGCATATACTTGATTATATTTAAGGCGTTATCAATATCGGTAAGATTGATTTTACCGGGATGCTTACCAGCCTGGAGCATATCCTCATCGCTTATGGCGCTCACCAGGCCATTGCCGGGCTCAATGAATTTACAGTCTCCCAAGGTAAGATTACCGTTCACCAGTTCATAGAGGGCGGCCTCCTGGTTGGGATTTTCGCCATAACGCACACCCCGCTCATCAACACTGCCGTCCGCCGTGGTTATCTTCCAGGTTCTCTTTTTGTAGATCAGCCGCTGATCGCCAAAGGAAATAGTCATCTCCAGGGGAAAATGATCACCGAGGATTGTGGAGTACATCTTCTTTAAATCTGCCATTATTTTTCTCCCATATACAAAATAATAAAAATAATAAAAATGTCTAATTAGACTGATAAAAAGTCAAGCGGAGGCCGCCATCTGAAAACCGGCGTCCCAGTCCTTACGTACCGGCTCCAGCCCCCTCTGACGAATAACAGCACAGACCTCGTCCACTGAACGATGATCATCAACCTCAAACTGCTCAGTGGCCTCCTGTTCATCACTATAACCGCCGGGAGCGGTACAGGAACCGGCTGAATAGCGGGTGGGGCCCAGGCCCAGCATACCGTCCCGATAACGGGCCTCCTCCCTGGTGGAAATCAAAAGCCCCACATCATGGTCAAATATCCGGAGGGCAAAAAGGAGCTGACTTAACTGCCGTTCACCTACCTGCTGCAGGGCGGTAAACCCCCCGGCGGCAGGTTGCAGGCGCGGAAAAGAGACGGTGAGAGCTGTACGCCAGAACTGATGCCGCAGCCAGGCAAGGTGCATGCCAAGAGCCATACCCTCGGCCCGCCAATCGCTCAGGCCAAGAAGAGCACCGATACCGACCTCCCGCATCCCGGCCGCCGCCGCCCGCTGCGGGGTGGCAAGACGATAATCATAATCACGTTTTTTACCGCTCAGGTGCAGAGTGGGATACAACTCACGGTCATAGGTTTCCTGGTATACTGCCACGCTGGTAATCCCGGCCGCAAAGAGCTGGGCGTATTCATCCTCATCAAGAGGCTGAATTTCGATGGAAATAGCGGCAAAATGATCCCGCAGCCGCTGAGCCAGGGCCACAAAATAATCGACTCCAGCCCGTTCCGGGGACTCACCGGAAACCAGAAGAATATGATTAACCCCGCGGCCCTTAAGAAGTTCCGCCTCACGAGCGGCCTCATCTATATCCAGAACCCGCCTCTTTATCCGGTTACCGGCGGAAAATCCGCAATAGGCGCAACGGTTAATGCAATAATTGGAGACATATATCGGGGCATAAATCTGAATGGCGCACCCGAAACGCTGGCGGGTAATCTCGGCCGAACGAGCGGCCAGAGCGGTAATCCGGCGGCCGGCGGCAGGTGACAGAAGAGCCGCGAGGTCATTCAGAGTGGGCCTGTTTGTCCGTAAGGCCTGTTGAACCGCGGCCTCATCGGCCCGGCGGCTCATGTCCCGCAATTGCTTAAAATCCGGCAGACTGAAGTTATTCATCGCAGAAATTCGAGCCCGGTCTGGGGTGACGAAGCCGCCGCCCGGCAGGCAATAGCGCCGAGACCAGCCTTATAGGCCCGGCGGCCGGCAATAACCGCCTGCCCGAAGGCCGCGGCCATGGCCACTGGATCACCGGCCACGGCAATGGCAGTATTAACCAGAACGGCATCAGCTCCCATCTCCATGGCCGCAGCCGCCTGAGAGGGGGTGCCGATACCGGCATCCACGACCACCGGCACTTCCATCTGCTCAATAATAATTTCCAGAAGGGGACGGGTAAGAAGGCCGCGATTGGTACCGATGGGGGCGCCAAGGGGCATCACCGCCGCTGCCCCCACCTCCTGCAGACGCAGAGCCAGAACCGGATCGGCATTGATATAGGGCAGGACGACAAAGCCATCTTGTACCAGTTCTTCAGCCGCCTTTAAGGTCTCCACCGGATCGGGAAGCAGGGTGCGGGGATCGGGGGTAACCTCTAATTTAAGCCAGTTCCCGCCCCCGGCCGCCCGGGCCAGACGAGCGAGACGCACAGCCTCCACCGCGTCCCGCGCCCCGGCCGTATTGGGGAGAAAAAAGAATTTCCCACCGCCAATAGCCTGCATAATATCATCACCCGGATCATCCAGTTCAACCCGGCGCAAAGCCACGGTTACCATCTCACATTCAGAGGCCTCCAGGGCCTGACGCATAATATCAGAGGACGAGAACTTCCCGGTTCCCACGAAGAGACGGGAGGTAAATGTCTTATCGGCAATCGTCAGCATCCTGCCCCCCCCCGATGAAACGGATTAATTCCACTTCAGCGCCATCAAGGAGCAGGGTGGATTGATAGTCCTGACGGGTGATTATCCGGCCGTCTACCTCAACCACCACCGTTTCCGGATCAAGATCAAGGGATTTGACATAATCGGTAACCAGGATCTCGGTTTCAAGGAACCGTTCCTCACCATTAACAATTATTTTCATAAATTACCTTTACTGATTTATAACAGTCTCGCAAAAAATACGATTTTGATGTTTTCTCATAGCGTAACCACTTATTCAGCAAATTATCAGAGCCAGCCTGGCCCGCTGTCTGGCGGCCATTACCGATAACCGACTTGTCAATATAACCAACTTGTCAATATAACCAACTTGTCAATATAACCAACTTGCCCAATTGAGGGTAGGACTTTTTACGACGCCGTCAAGATTGATGAACCGATGATGATTAAAATCCCGGGGGGAAGGCACTCAAGTTTTACCCTCCCGCGCTCTTATACCGCCATACTACATATGGCAATCCTCTCCGCTCTCAACAAAGGGCCCAGCAATTGCCAGTTACCTCCCAAAATATAAGTTTTTTCATAGCAAATTTTAAGATTGCGTGATAGAAAATAAACGGGATTATTTTAGCACTACATGAATTACACGAACAATCTGATAGTCAAAAATAAATTATGAGAAATGATACAGATATAGCATCCCGGGCGGCTACCCTGGCCGGGGAATTAGAGGATCGGGACAAATTATTAAATGATCTGCTGAGTTTTTCCCACAAGCTGCTCTTAACCTCCGACAAAAAAGAACTCTACCGCATCTGCGATCAAACAGCTAAAGACTTGTTGCACCTTGATTTTTCCACCCTCCTGCTCCTTGGCGACCAGGGTAATTCCTTAGTCATCCGCCATACCATCGGCTTCCCGCAGGCAATGGTCGACAACTATACTCTACAGGAGGGTCAGGGGCTGTCAACCATGGTGGTCAGAGAAAAACGAATGGTCACGGTTATCGATCATGAGACTGAACAACGCTTCACAGTGCCGCCCATAGTCTTTGAAAAAGAAATAACCTCGGCCATATGCGCCCCGATGATGCTGGGTGATGAGGTCTTCGGCGTTTTAATAGGCCATACGCTGCAACGCCATATTTTCAGTGAAGCCGAACAAATTATCTATCAGTCACTGGCCAATCAGTCGGCCGTGGCCATAAAAAACACCACGAGCTACAGCGCTCTGAAGGAAAAGGAGACCTTACTCTCCACCATTATTGACACGGTTCGTAACCCTATTTTCTGCAAGGATCATAAGGGAAAATGCCTGGCCTGCAACTCTGCCTTTGCGGACTTTGTCGGTTGCAGTTGCGATGAGATAATCGGTTGCAGCGCTCAAAACGCCGCTCCTTTGAAATTAGCCGGAGTTTACGAAGAGTCCGATCAGTCACTTTGGGAGACAGGCGGCCGTCAGCAATATGAAACTCAAGTAGAACATGCCGATGGCAGCGTCCGCGATGTCCTGCTCTGCAAGGCCGCTTTTTATAATGACAGTGGTGAAGTTGCCGGCATAGTGGGCACCATCATGGATATTACCGAACAGAAACGAGAGGCGCAGGAGAAGGAACAGATATTACTGCAAATGCAGCATGTCCAGAAACTTGAAAGCCTTGGAGTACTGGCCGGCGGTATTGCCCATGACTTTAACAACCTGCTGATGGCAATCCTGGGCAACGCCGATCTTGCCCTGGCTGAAATCTCACCCTTCTCCGCCGCCCGTCATAACCTGGAGGCCATTGAATCAGCCTCACGGCGGGCGGCCGATCTCTGCCGCCAGATGCTGGCCTATTCCGGCAAAGGCAAATTTGTTATCCAGCAGTTGAACTGCAACGAACTTGTTGAAGAGATGACCCATATGCTGGAGATATCAATCAGCAAAAAGGCGGGGATGAAATTTAATCTGGCCGACAAAATCCCCCCCATTGAGGCCGATGCCACCCAGATTCGTCAGATTATTATGAATCTGGTAATAAACGCCTCGGATGCCATCAACGATAAATCAGGCATTATATCAATTACCACCGGCGCCATGGAATGTGACCGCGACTACCTTAACGAAACATATATCGACGAACAGCTTCCGGAAGGCATTTATTCCTATATAGAGGTGGCAGATACCGGCTGCGGGATGGATAAAGAGACCAAGGCCAAAATGTTTGACCCGTTTTTTACCACCAAGTTTACCGGCCGGGGACTGGGCATGGCAGCAGTGCTTGGCATTGTCCGCGGCCATAATGGAGCCCTTAAAATCTACTCGGAACCAGGCCGGGGAACGACTATCAAGTTGATCTTTCCCGTAGCGGCCAATCTGAATATAAAGCCAAAGGATGAAAACCGCCAGGACAAAAAATGGCAGGGCAAAGGCTTAATTCTCCTGGTTGATGACGAAGAGACTATACGGGCAGTAGGCCGCCAGATGCTTGAATATCTGGGCTTTTCAGTCGTTACCGCCGCTGACGGGCGGGATGCCGTGAAAATATTCAAAACCAAATCAGCTGAAATCAACCTGGTTCTGATGGACTTAACCATGCCGCATATGGATGGCGAAGAGGCCTACCGGGAAATGCGGCGTATCGACAATACCGTGCAGGTAATTATGGCCAGCGGCTACAATGAGCAGGAAGTAACCCAGCGTTTTGTCGGTAAAGGGTTAGTAGGTTTTATCCAGAAACCATTTATGATTGATGACCTGCGGGATGTACTGCGTCAGTCAATGACGGCTTGAGTTTTCCAAATCAGTTAAATGACAGGAATCGTTCCAGTTAATAATCGCCCGGCATTCATGTTAATATCCAAAAACAATAAGCTGGCTATTTTATTAAATCTGCATTATACACCCTGATTACTCACCCCATAAAACTCCCCCCTGCGACAATTTGCCACATTGTAGTACCTACCACGCTGTGTTAGTCTCCGAGATGTATTTAATTAGGCGTTGTTTCCCTGTTTTTAAGGGAGGCGGCATTGTAATTATAACAAATGAAGGAGGAGAAAAATGAGAATGCATGTGAGAGGAGAATTAAGATGGGCAATTATTCTTTTTGTGGTCTATCTGTTTAGTCCACTGGGGAATGCTGCCGCTCAGGAGACTAACTCCAGCAGTGCCTGTATCAAGTGTCACACTGATTTCAAGGCCATGGATCGTTACGGTGCCAAGGCGGCCGCCGGTGCCGCCGCCATTGCAGGTTGAGGCGTTACTGCCCCTCAGGTGAGGGGCCGGGATATCTATGGCGTTTCCAAAGAATTTGTCAACTCAAATCATGGTCAGATAGGCTGTGTTAACTGCCATAAAGGGCAGAATGTAGATGATAAGGATAAGGCCCACAAGGGCATGATCAAAGATCCTTCCGAGAAGGATGGCGGCGGAGTCTGCCGGGAATGTCACGAAGACATTACCTCTACCTTCAAAAATTCCATGCACTACCAGCTCAGCGGTATCAAGAGTATTGTCGGGACCATCATCAAACCGCATAAAATGGGCAAAACTCTGCTGCCGGCAGCCTGGGCCTTAGATTGCGCCAACTGCCATTCCACCTGCGGCTCATGTCATGTCGCCTGGCCCATAGTTGCCAAGGGCGGTCTGCTTGACCGTCATCGTTTCATGAAAACTCCACCCATGGATAAAACCTGCTACGCCTGCCACGGCTCCCGTTTCGCCGGTGAGTATATGGGTAAATTAGGGGCTACCGCCGATGTCCATTACGAAAAGGGACAGATGGTATGCACCGACTGTCATAAAGCGAGTGAACTCCACGAGACCCAGCCCAAGGGCGCTGACCGTTACTATGCGGTAAAGACCGTGCGCTGCGTACAATGCCACCCGGATGCCGCTAAATCAGGCAGTTCCAAGATTGCCATGCATAACGCTCACCCGGCCGGAACCCTGGCCTGTGCCGTATGTCATGCCAATAAATATTTCAACTGCACCGACTGTCACGTCTCGCTTGACTTCAAGCAGGCCGGCAAGGCTCCCACGGTTATTTTCCCGTCAAATCCGCTGTTTACCTTTAAAATCGGCAGGAATATTGATCGGAGCCCGGCCAACCCCTATAAATACAATCTGGTACGTCATACCCCGGCTTTAAAGAATACCCTGGCCTCATTCCGTTATTTCCAGAAGGTATTAAAGGGCGCCCCCGGCCCCAAGGATCTCATCGCCAATTATGACGCCCTCCCCACCTGGAATTCGGCCTCGGTACACAGTATCCAGCTTCGAACTCCGCAAAATGAGACATGTAAT
>JAJRZN010000098.1 GCA_024275235.1 Deltaproteobacteria bacterium | reverse complement strand
CAAAGCGCTGCCAGAAATCAGGAAAAGATTTGGCGACGCAATTTTCATTTTTTATCCGGATACCGGGAATTATCAGACCAGCCACCGCGAAGCACATGGCGATTCGATGGTCATCATAGGTGTTGATCTCAGCCCCGTGCAGACCTGATTTATCCGGGCTGCCGGTAATTATCAGCCGGTCATCACCCTCTTCAGTCTTGACCCCTAATCCGGCCAGCTCCACGGCCATGACATGAAGCCTGTCACATTCCTTAATCCGCAAATGCGCTATATTTTTAATAACCGTGGTACCACGGGCAAAAGCGGCAACCACGGCGAGAGTAGGAGCCACATCCGGGCAGTCGGCCATATCCACCTCCACGGCCCGCAGCTCAGACGGCCCGCTCACGGTAATTCCCCGGCCCCGCTCCACCCTGCATCCCATGCGGGCCAGAATATCAACCAGGGCGGCATCACCCTGCAGGGAGGGATGGGGGACATTCTCCACCGTCACCCGGCCGCCGGTAACCGCGGCCGCGGCCCAGAAATAGGAGGCGCTGGAGGCATCGCCCTCAACCTGGTAGTCCAGGGCCTCATAACTCCCCAAGGGAATCTTAAAACTATTTAAATCCGCCGCGGCCCAGACCTCGATCCCGAAATCACGCATCACCGCCAGGGTCATTTCCACATAGGGCTTGGAATAAACCCGGCCTTCAACCTCAAGCCCGCAGGCCTGAGCGGCGTATGGGGCCACAAGAAGCAATGAAGAAAGGTACTGGCTGCTCTTGCCCTCCGGCAGAATGGTCTGGCCGCCCTTAATGCCGTGAGCCATAATCCGCAGGGGCGGGCAGCCGGTATGATTGAGGCTGGCAATCTCAACCCCCCAGCCCTGCAGAGCCGAAATCAGCGGGGCAATTGGGCGCTCGGCCATGCGCGGCCCGCCGCCGATAACAAACTCTCCCTGTCCCAGAGCGGCAACAGAGGTCAAAAATCGGGTGGCAGTACCGTTATTACCAAGATATATTTCATCCCCGGGGGCCAAAATACGGCCGGCGCGGCCGGAAACCAGCCAGGCCTCATCCGCCGAATCGTCAATTTCAACCCCCATAAGCCGCAGAGCGGTACTGGTATAACTGGTATCTTCGCTGGCCAGGGGGCCGCGCAAAACAGTAGTGCCATCGGCCAGGGCGGCGGCAATCAGAGCCCGCTGGGTCAGGCTCTTGGAGCCTGGTACGCTTATTTTACAGTCAATCTTCTCTAAGGGGGTAATTTCTTTCATCGTATTTTATTTTCCAGTTCACGGCGCATAACGGCAATGGGGGCCTGCTCTCCTGTCCACAGTTCAAATTGAGCCGCCCCTTGAAAAAGCAGCATACTTAAACCATTAATCGTCCGGCAGCCGGCCTGGGCCGCCTCCCGCAGTAATCTGGTTTCAAGGGGGGAATAGACAATATCCATGACAATATCAAAGGCGGATAGTCCCGCCGCCGGCAGGGGCGTGTCCCCCTCCTGGGGCCGCATGCCCACCGAAGTGGCGTTAATCAGAACCGTCCCCTTAAAATCCTCCGCCTCGGAGAGCGGCAGCCATGGACAGCCAAGGGCGGCGCTTAAATCCCGCCCCGCGGCCGGGGTACGGCTGGCGAGAGTCAGATCGGCCCCGGCCTCCTTGAGCCCAAAGCCCACAGCCCGGGCCGCGCCGCCCGCCCCCAGCAGCAACACCCGGCAGTTATTCAGTTCCGTCAACCGGGAGAGGGCCGTATTGGCCCCCAGCCAGTCGGTATTACTGCCCGCTATCCGACCGTTATCAATCACCAGGGTATTCACCGCCCCTATACGGGCGGCCACGGGATCGAGGTCATCAACGAGGGGAATAACCGTCTGTTTATGGGGAATTGTAACGCTCACTCCCTTGACTCCAAGAGCCGTAAGGCCCGGCAGGGCGGCATTAACATCCTCAACCGTAAATGGGACATAGACCTTGTTTAAGCCCAGTTCGGCAAAGGCGGCATTATGCATCGCCGGACTCAGGCTGTGACGCACCGGATTACCGATAATACCATAGAGTTCGGTGGCACCATTAATCAACATTATCAAGCTCCCGGAGGATATGACGCAGGCTGGAAACGGCAAGCTGGCCCGGCGCGGTGCCCTGCTCGCCGTCAGCGGCGGCATAGGTCATAAAGCCGCCCATCTCCAAAGTGGCCGCCCGACTTATAACCCCAACCCGTCCCATGCAAAAGGCAATGAGCGGAAAACCCAGTTCTCTCGCCTCACGCTGGAGGTCAAGCACCCTTAAGACATCGGTGAAGTCATGAGCCATGGTCACAATCTTGCCGATGGCGGCCGAAGTACGGTATTGTTCCTGCAAAATCTGGCGCAGTCCCTGAGCCGAGGGGGTGGTGGAAAAATTATGCCAGGAGATAATGGTCCTGCATTTACCCCTGGCCGCCTTAATAAGGCGCTGTCTGGCCTCATCATCAGTCCTTAATTCCAGATCAATATAGGCAGCCCCGGAGGCAACGGCATCATAGAGGGGGGCCAGGCGGGCCACCTCATCATCAGGCCCCTTACCGCCCTCCGAGGGGGCTCGATTGGTAAAAAGCAGGGGGACATCCAGGGCGGCGATAAAGGGCTTCACCGCCGCCTTTTCCATGCCGTCCAGACGAATTTCAATCACATCGGCCGCCGCCTGGGCCGCCAGGGCCCGTTCCAGGGTCTCATCCACCGTCCCGCCGCTAACAGCTACACATATTCCGGCTGATTTTTCTTTTTCCATATTTTTTAATTACCACCTGAGAAATTTTGGTTATTCCGCCTTCTGTCTGCCGCCCGATAATAATCTATTCGGAATAATTCTGGAAGGGACTTTTATCCCGACCGTCTCAGACCGCTAAAAAGCAAAAACCGCAGAAATTTTCTTGACAACCGGCAAGCTCTAACCGGATAATAGATGATATATTATAGACCTCATTATAACTCTATCTTGGAGAATCCCATGGCGGATAAAGTTGATTTTAAAGTTGCCCATCTGAAAATAACCGATCACCTTATTCTGGGAATCACCCAGGATAAACTAAAAAAAGGGGTGGAGGATTTTAAATATCTCAACCTGCGCTGCAAGCCCATGATGAGCTGGCAACTCGTGGCCAGCGCCATTATGAGCGGCTCGGTTGACGCGGCCTTTATCCTGGCCCCCACTGCCATGGATCTCTATCATTCGGGCCTCAAGGCCAAGCTCGTCCTCTTCAGCCATAAATCTGGCAGCGTACTGATCAAAAACAAAAGAGCCAATATTGAGACCATTGATGATTTCAAGGGCAAGGTGGTCCTGATTCCCTATCAGCTTTCGGTGCATAATATGCTGCTGCACAAACTTTGCAGTGAATCAGGGATTGAACCGGGAGCGGGTAAGGATGTCCTTCTTGAGGTCATGGCTCCCGGCCAGATGATTGAGGCCATGCAATTCGATGAAGAAGGCGAGATTGCCGGTTTTATCGTCGCCGAGCCCATTGCCTCACAGTCGGTGGCCATGGGTTACGGTGAGGAATTCAGCCTCTCCAAGGATATCTGGCCGGAACACCCCTGCTGCGTGCTCATGGTGCGTGACGAAATGCTGGAAAAACATCCTGACGCGGTACATGAATTCACCGAAAGTCTGGTTAAATCAGGCAAATTTATCGGCAAATCACCCACCACGGCGGCCCGCATCGGGGCGGCATTTCTCAATCAGAAACCGGAGGTCATCAAACGGGTTCTAACCGAACCACCCGACCGGATCACCACCGCCAATCTTCTGCCCGTTTTAGATGATCTGGGCATCATCCAGGACTATATGCATGACAGGATGGGCATAATGCAGGAGAAGATTGACATAGAAGAATTCGTCAATCTGCAGTTCGCCCAGGCGGCCAAGGCCAATTAAGCCAAATCGGGGTAATTATCCACCGCCCCCTTCGGCAGACCCCTTTGCCCAAAAACAGTCAAGTGCGGTGGAACCACTTCTTTATATCCCTGAAACTAAATATTTTGACCACCGGGCGACCGTGCGGACAATGGGAAAAGACACCTGCCGACATCATCCGGATTAAAAGATGCTCGGCCTCCAGGCGGCTTAAGCGCTGCCCCGCTTTGACGGCCGCCTTACAGGCCATTCCGGCCAGCACTGCCTCTATACCGCCCCGGGGGCCTTGAGCATTACCGCTGTCCGCGAAACGATCCAGGGCGTCCCGCAAAATATCCATAGGCGACAGATGGGCCATGAGGGCCGGTACCGCCTTGATAACAAAACTGCTGCCGCCGAAAGGGCTGACCTCCAGCCCGAGACGGCTTATCTCGGCACTATACTGTTCCATGGTCTGCATATCAGAGGTCGTGACCTCCACCATCTCCGGGAACATCAGGCACTGACTGACTAAGGCCCGCCGGTTATATGACTGCTTCAATTCTTCAAATAAAAGACGCTCCTGGGCGGCATGCTGATCTATCACCATCAGGCCTTTACTGAACTCAAAGAGCAGGTAGGTCTCCAAAAACTGTCCCGCGTAGCAGACACCAGGCGGCAGCCGCTCTGAGTCCTCCGGCATTTTAAAGAGTAGATCCTCGGCACTTCCAACCCCGCCTGGCTCAAATTCCGGCCCGGGCATAAGGGGGCCGGCGGTCTGATATTCCCCTGCCCCCTCCGCGGCCTTTATGGTCAGGGGCGTGGAGGGGGGTGGCTCCACCGCCTGAGAGGCGGATAATTCCCCCCTGACCGCCGACTTCTCCAGCCGCCTTAATTCAGCGTCTTGGGGAAGCTGCTGGACAGACGGTCTCTCTATCTCCCGGACAGCTTTATCCGCCGATATAAAAATTTTATCTCTTAATTTATCCTGCCGCTCTTTCAGGGCCTGATGAACGGCGGCCACCACGGCACCATGCACCTTATTGGAGTGCTGAAAACGAATTTCCTGTTTGGCGGGATGAACATTTACATCCACCGCGGCCGACGGCAGATCAATAAACAGCACTCCGGCCGGCCGGCGGCCCTTCATCAAAAAATCCCGCATCCCTTCGGCCGCGGCATGGCCAAGCATTCTATCCTTCACTATCCGGCCGTTAACAAAAAGCCAAAGCCTGGCCGACCTCGCCGTCTCCTCCTCCGGCAGCAGGAGATAGCCCCCAACCACGATCTCCGTCCCCGGCTCTTGATCCGGCAGCGTCAGGAGTTCAATATCACCCAAACCAAGAGCGCGGCGCACCCGCTCCTCCCCGCCCCCAGGGACAAGGTCAAAAACAAGCCGTCCCTTAACCCGCAGGGAGAAGCCGATTTCATTATGGATCAAGGCATAAGAACGTACCGCCTCATCAATATGGGCAATCTCGGTGGCGGGGGATTTAAGGAATTTTCGACGGGCGGGAACATTGGCGAAGAGGTTTCTGATCTCCAGTACAGTACCGGGGGCGGCCCCCATCTCATGCACCTTAACCAGCTTGCCGAAACGGCTCTCTAAGCGGCTGCCTAAGGGGAACTCCGCCTGGCGGGAGGTGATAACAAGCTTGGAGACCGAGGCAATACTGGGAATGGCCTCACCCCGGAAGCCCAGGGTATTAATGGCCATAAGTTCCGAGACATCACGCAGTTTGCTGGTGGCATGCCGTTCCAGGGAGAGAAGCATATCGTCCTCATCCATCCCCATGCCATCATCAATAACCCGGATTAATCCGGTGCCCGCCCCCTCAATTTCCACGGCAATATTTTTTGCCCCGGCATCAATTGAGTTCTCCACCAGTTCCTTAACCACCGAGGCCGGCCGCTCAACCACCTCACCGGCGGCTATCTTATTGGCCAGATCTTCCGGCAGAATTCGGATAAGAGACATTTTTTTTATTGGCTGATTTCAGCGCAGATACTGCTCAATATTCAGACGCACCCAGTTCTTGTCCCACCACTCAACGGGATTGACAAAAATCCCGTCTACCAGAATGGAGAAATGGAGATGATCCCCCCCCGCCATGCCGGTGTGACCGCTCCGCCCCAGCAGACCGCCCTTTTTAACCATATCCCCCACCGCCACTTTAATCTGACTTAAATGGGCGTAGAGGCTGAAAAGGCCCTGGCCGTGATCAAGGATGACCACGTTACCGTAAATGCCGAGATAATCGGCATAGACCACTTTACCGGTATTGGCCGCCTGTATCCGGGCGTGACGTATTGAAGCCAGATCAAGCCCCTTATGCACCTGATGATCAATGACCCGGCCCTTATAATAATAGGTGCGATAATCAGCAAACCCGGCCCGCCTTGAACTGCGCCGCATACGCTCAAAACGCCCCTTCCAGAAACGCTGCGGACTGGTATGCAGGCATATCTCCCTTATTTTAGCGGCGTTTCGGTGCCTGATCTCGTTATTAACATAAAGGAACTCCTCCAGCAGGGTACCCTTCATCTCTGGATAATTCTGGGCGAATTGCGGCATTTTCAGTTTAAGGAAGGATTCAGAGATGTTTATCCTGTCCCGATGTTTTATGGTCTTGCGAACCTCCAGGCCGATATTTAATCGGCCCTCATTACCGGCCCGGTCAACCGCGGAGATAAAGGCCGTTTTAATAACCTCAGTGTTATAGGGCAGACCGATCAGGGCTCCATAGATTCCCCGCCCCCTGGCCTTGACAGGAAAGCCGGGAAAATAATGGCCGTTAATGTTCAGTCCGCTCCTGCTCAATTCTTCATTGGCCCGATAGATAATAATACCAGCGCTGCCCGGTTTCATCAGACGCGGGCCGTCCACCAAACGCAGTTTAGGGGCCTTGGTATCAAAAATCAGCGGATAGGAGGCCGCCGCCTCATTGCCCCGCCCCCAATGCCAGTAGGAAAAATCATGGGCCTTCACCAGCAGATCCGCCCGGCCGTCGGTAAGCCCCAGAGCGGCCGCGTCAATCTTTACTGTCTCCACCACCGCCGGAGGCCCTCCGGTAAGGCCGCCCTTTCTGACAAACTGCCGGTGCATGAGAACTATATCGTGCTTGCCCTGGCGCAGCAAAACCACAAAATCCCGCACCCCGCT
>JAJRZN010000004.1 GCA_024275235.1 Deltaproteobacteria bacterium | reverse complement strand
GCCCTGTATTTGGTCGCCACGTTCTATTTTAGGCACCCACAAGGGGAGCCCCTACCAATTCAAATATATCCATTGATGGTGTTGGATTTAAACATACAATCAATTAATCGTGGTCTAACCCCAATTAATTCAGTTCGGAGCAAAAAAAAAGGCCCATTCAAAAATAATGAATGGGCCTTTTTCGCTGTATGGAACAGGCGGGTAATTAATGAATTAAAAAAATATTAACCCGGCCTGTTCAACCGTTCTAATTTAATTAACTTAAATTAGAAGGTGAACTCCAGACGATGACGCAGGAAGTACAGGTTGTCAGGATCGTTACCAGGGCCGGTAACGGAAGTCTTCCAGGCGTCGCCGGTGAACAGGTAGGCAGCTTCAACCTTGTAGATCAGGCCGGGAGCAAGTGTCCAAGAGGCGATGGCATCTACCTCGGTTCCTACCGAATCATCCGTGCCAAGATAGCCGTTAGCTGTAGCGGCACTCTTTTTATTCAACTGCAGGTAGGTGGCAGAAGTCATGAGAGATAGTGGTTTGCCGGTAATGGGACAGGTGGTCTTGGTGGAGGCGTTGATCTGGTACTCGGAGAGATTGTTTAGGCCGGAATGTGCCGTGCCAAGGCCATTACCTGGAATCGCAGCCCTATACCCGGCGATAATGGTATCATAGTTGGTGTCACTCAGGAAGTTATAGAAGTTGTCATCATCACCACCACTACCGGGACCTGCATTGCCATCACCGGAGCCGTAGCCGTAAAGCAGACCGACCTTGGCGGCGCCTAAGTCAATATTGGCTGCCAATTTAACGGCAAAGCCCTTGGCCTTGGCCTTGTTGGTGCCATTATCGCTTACGGTGCCGAACTGGAACTCGCCATCGGCCATGAAGGAAAGACTATCCTGACGGTAATTGGCGTTGATCCCCACGTTGCTCAGAGACATACCACCTGCCAACTCAGTGCCAGAGGAACCACCCCTCAAATAAGTCCAGTTAATGCCAGCATCCAGATTATCACTGAACTTCTGGGTAGCCATCAAAACATAACCATCAAGGTCATCGGTGCTGTCATTCAGGTTCTGCTCGTCAAACTTGATCAGAATACCCGCCAGATGGGTGGCACCGATGGAGGTGTAGGCCATAATGGCATCATCGCCGTAACCGGTGTGATCAAAGAATACTTTGTTGCCGAGAGCCAGGGGCTGATGACCAACTTTAACGCCCCAGCTGCCGGCATTATAATTAATCCAGGCCTGGGTGATATCCATTCCACCACTCATATATCCACCATTATGCAGGCCGGCAGCAGAACCCTTACCCCAGCTGATAGTGTCATCGGTCTGGTTGGTAGCGCTTACCAACTGCACATAACCTGTTACCTGATCGGAAACCTGGGCTTTAACACCTAAACGAACCCGGCTGTCATAATACTGGGAGGCAGCGCTATCTTTGGCGGTAGTCTTCTTGTCAATCCGGCCGCGCTCACGGATGGAACCGTCAAGGGTGATTTTGGCGGCACCGGCGGAAGAAACGGCGGTCTGGTCGGCTTGGGTAAGGTGGGTCGCCATGGCACCGGCGGCCATACCTAACACCAGTACAGTACTCAATGCTGCAGTGCTTAATGTTTTTTTCATAACTCTTACTCCTTTTCCAATTAAAAAAATGTTTACGTACTCAGTAAAAAAGCTGCGCCACAACAAGGTGTTATCTTTTCTTGCTGCCTTGTCGCGGTTTGCGTTTTACCGGCACGCTCAATGCCTGAATTGTTGAAAGGTCCGCCTCTTCAATATCTTCAGCCATTGTCCCCGTAAAACATCCCATAAAAATATGGGACGAAAAACATTATATCTAATTTTTTAAGATATTTGTCAAGTTTTTTTTGAATTTATTTTGTAACTGTTCAGGTGTGATTCAATCCTGGGGTCTACGCTTATCCCTCTTCCGTCTATCTGGCTCGGTTTTGGTTTTTTGATCCTGTCTGTCGTCAGGTGCACCCCGGGCGTATTGCAATACGCCCCTACGTTCGTGGCTTTCTGCTCCGGCGGGTTATGGATTATGGATGTATTGCAATGGATTTATGCGTTTATGCTCGGGGCCTGAGATTTTTTCTTTGACATTGCGATTTATATGTTTGTAAGATCAAAATATCAGTTCCTGTTATATTTCCCCTGTTAAATTTGCATAATACTATGAATAGAATCGAAGAAAAACTACTTATTGTTGATGACGAGACAATAACTCTGGAGCTGTTGATGAATGGTGCCGGGGGACTTGGTCTGAGCGTTCAGGGAGCGGTCAGCGCCGAGGAGGCCTGGGATTATTTCCAGGCTCATAAACCCCGGCTTATTGTTCTGGACTGGAACCTTCCCGGCATGAGCGGTCTGGAGCTGTGCCGGCGGCTTAAATCTTCCGCTCTTGGCAAATATCTCAGTGTGCTTGTTGTTACCGGCAATGATAAGCCCGAGGATATGGCGCGTGTTCTCGCGGCCGGAGCCGATTTCTATATGCCCAAGCCGATTTCCATCCCATTCTATCAGGCCTGGCTGACCTCGGCCCGGCAGCGGGTCGGCTATTTCCGGACTCTGGAAGAGAACGATAATAAGGTGGCCGGTATTAAAGCTGAGCTGGAGGATGTTAACGATCAGCTTGAGGCTACTATTACCCAGGCTAATGAGATGGCGATGGAGTCGGAAAAAAGTTATCTGGAGATTAATCAGATATTCAGAACCGTGGCCGGGGGGATATTGGTTATTGATAACGACTTTAATATTATCAAGCACAACGATAATTTTCTGGATCTGCTGGAGGATGAAACGGATTCTGCCGTTAATATGAAGTGTTACGAGGTTTTTCGCTCCTCTCTCTGTGAAACCGAGAACTGCCCGCTAAACAGTTTAAGGCGGCCGGGGCAGAATTATTTTAATGAGCATATCGTTAAAGAACGCGCCAGCGGCGAGACTATTCATTATAATATAGTTTCCACCCCTCTGCGCGGCCTGGTGGGTGAGCAGATCGGCATTGTGGAGCATATCACCGATATCAGTCAGCAGGTGGCGGCCGAAGAGGCCTTGAAGGAGAGCGAGAGGCGTTATCGGGAGTTAAGCACGGTGGATGAATTGACCGGCCTCTTTAATAAGCGTTATTTTAACCAGGTTCTGCAGATGGAGTTGAATCGTACCGCGCGCTACGGCGGGCCCTTATCCCTGATTATGATGGATATTGATAATTTTAAACTGCACAATGATACCTATGGCCATGCCGAAGGTGATAAGGTGCTGGCCCGTCTTGGTGAAATAGTCAAGGAGTCGGTGCGTGATAACGATGTGGCCTGTCGTTATGGCGGGGAGGAATTCGTGGTTATTCTGCCTGCTACAGCTGGTCAGGGCGGCCTGGTGGTGGCTGAGCGCATTCGGGAAGGTCTGGCCGCTGAAAGATTTTGTGAGGGACAGGTGCGGAAGACCTTGAGTCTCGGGGTGGCCGAATACGTTCCTGGTGATAATAGGGAGATATTTATCAAGCGGGCCGATGCCAATCTCTATGAGGCCAAGGAGCGCGGCAAGAACCGCTGTGTCTTGAAATAGATTCTTTTGCCGGTATTGACAATCCGATGATTATTGAACCCGTGCCTGAAAAAAGTCTGCTTGAACTGTTAGCCGTCTGGGAGCCACTGACTGAAGATTTCCCTGTAATAAAAGATACTCCTGTTGAGCCGGAGGAGATTTAAGAGTTTTTACGAGTACCTGAATTAACAGTGGGAAATTGGCTTGAGTAATTTTCTACAACCTCTCCGCCCTCTTTATGGGCCGCGCTGCCCTTATGTCTCTATGCCGGTCGGTAACGTTCAGGTCGATATGTAGACCCGTCAAAAAGATTCCAGTCCCTGAAATAAAAAAAGCACCCGGCGATAATCGCTGAGTGCTTGAATTTACTAATGGCGTCCCCAACGAGATTCGAACTCGTGTTGTCGGCGTGAAAGGCCGGTGTCCTGGACCTGACTAGACGATAGGGACGTATGAATGGTGGGTCGTGCGCGGCTCGAACGCGCGACTCTCTGCTTAAAAGGCAGATACTCTACCGACTGAGTTAACGACCCCGCCTCATAAGCTGAACATATTTACAATATCTCTTTTTTTCTGTCAAGTAAAGTTTTATGGTATTCGAGGTCTAAATGTTATAAAAAATATTGTCGGCCAGGGTCTGGTCTGCTATGTTCTATGCTCGCCAGGGCGTATTGAATACGCCCCCGCGCGCCGCACGGAAAAATGAATTGCCGGGTACGCCGGATACACAGGACTCTTAATTTATTAAAATCAGTAAGGATTAAAATGGGACTATTATCTAATTCCGCTTCCTTTGTTCGTTACGCCGTGGAGGGCGAGATCGCGGCGAATTTCTGGGATTTCGCGGCGGAGCGTATTGCCCGCCGGGCCTTCTGTGATATTGACGACACCTATGATGAATATTCCATCGGCTGGGTGTCGGTACTTAATATGTTTGATTCCGGGTTTGAGCTCGCCCCTTACACGGTGGGTGATTATATTGTCCTTGCCATGCGTATTGATGAGCGTAAGGTCTCCGCCGCGGTGCTGAAAAAGTTTTGTCTCAAGGAGGAGGAGCGGCTGAAGAAGGAACGGCAGCTCCCCAAACTGAGTCGGGGCCAGCGCCTGGAAATCAAAGAAAACATGCAGATTATGTTGATGAAAAAGGCGGTGCCGGTGCCGGTGGTTTATGATCTGTGCTGGAATATCTCTAATAATACGGTGCTGTTTTTCTCCACCAACTCCAAGGCTCAGTCCGCCCTGGAGGATCTGTTCAAGGAGACCTTTGAGCTTCATCTGATTCTCGAAGTACCTTATCTCGCCGCCGGTCATCTCCTGTCGGCTGAGCAGGAAGATAAACTCGCCGATTTGAGTCCGGCAATCTTTATATAAGGGGCGGTAATGGATCTCGTTGATATAATAGCTGAAAAATATTTTCTGGGGCAGGAATTTCTGACCTGGCTCTGGTATAAGAGCGAAGAGCGGGGCGGGGCGGTGGATCTGCCCGGTATGGGTGACGTCCTGGTGGTCTTTGAGAAACATATGCTGCTGGAGTATGGTGACGGTGACTCCTTTGAAAAGGTGATCTGTCAGGGGCTGCAGGCTGAATTAAAGGAGGCCAGAACCGGGTTGCGGATGGGCAAGAAGCTGGAGCAGGCCCGGATAATGCTTGGCCGGGGCGATTATGAATGGAATCTGACCGTCAAGGCCGGCCGCTTTGAATTCCGAAGCGTTAAGACCCCCAAGACCGTGGATACGGCCGCTGAACAGGATGATCCCGCCGCGGTGGAGGGCCGGATTCTGGATAAAATAGGCCTTTATGAGGAGGTCTTGAATATCGTTGATGAGCTTTTCAGGCTTTATCTTGAGGTTCGTTTATCCGCCGCCTGGGAGGAAGAACTGGGGCGGCTGCGTGACTGGATCGCCGGGAGGCCGGAGGACAGACGGTAGTGGCCGGTTTAACAAATGTTATGTCTTGCCGTATTGTTTTGCGCAAATAGTCCGGCATTTATTTTATATGGAGGTAAGCCATGAATACAAAATTGACCCTGAGGCTTGATGAACACTTGATAGCATCCGCCAAAGAATATTCCGCCAAAACCGGCAAATCAGTATCTAAAATTGTCTCTGACTTCTTTGTAATAATCAAAAATGAAAAATTAACAGGAAACAGGTCAATTACTCCAACGGTTCAATCTCTGAAAGGAATTCTGAAAAACACTGATCTATCAAAAGATGATTATCAAAATTACTTAGAAAAAAATATTTATGAAAGTGCTTTTTGATACTAATATCATCCTGGATGTTCTTTTAGATCGAAAACCTTTTGCCGATTATGCCGCACTGTTAATGTCCAAGGTGGAAGAGTCAGAGATTAATGGGGTTTTGTGTGCTACCACAGTTACAACCATTTATTATCTTTTATCAAAATATCTTGATAAAAAAACGGCCATAATCAGTATCAATTCTATAATGGGGCTATTTGAAGTTGCTTCGGTTAACCGTATAGTTATTGAAAGTGCGTTAAAATTAAAATTTACAGATTTTGAAGATTCAGTTTTGCATGAATCAGCAAAACACACGGGGGTAAAATATATTATTACCAGAAATATTAAGGATTTTAAAAACGCTGAAATTCCAGTATTTACCCCTGCAGAATTTTTAAGCGTGCTGAAATCACTTTCATGAAATTACCACGCAATGGTTTACATAAAAAGTAATTGTTCGGGTAAGGCCCAAAAACTACCCTGATCTATGTGTGCCTTTTCCGTAAATTCAGTATGTTCCGTGGTTACGTTTAAAGTTTAATGAGGAAAAAGATGGAATTTGAAACCGTAATCGGGCTGGAGGTTCACGCTCAGCTCAAGACCAGGACCAAGATTTTCTGCGGCTGTCCGACCACCTTCGGGGCGGCCCCTAATACCAATGTCTGTCCGGTGTGTCTCGGGATGCCCGGGGTGCTGCCGGTGTTGAATCGTCAGGTGGTGGAATATGCCCTGAAGATGGCCTGTGCCACTAATTGCGAGGTAAATCAGTTTAATGAATTTGCCCGGAAGAATTATTTTTATCCCGATCTGCCCAAAGGGTATCAGGTTTCGCAGTTTGATCTGCCCATTGCCGAACATGGCTGGGTGGATATTGAGGTGGACGGCGAGGCCCGACGTATCGGCCTGACCAGGATTCACATGGAGGAGGACGCCGGTAAACTGATACACAGCGAGCGGGAGCCGGAATCCTATGTTGACCTCAACCGGGCCGCGGTGCCTTTAATCGAGATTGTCAGCGAGCCGGATATCCGGACTCCGGCCCAGGCCGCCGCCTATCTGAAAAAACTGCATGCCATTCTACGTTATCTCGATATCTGTGACGGTAATATGCAGGAGGGCAGTTTCCGTTGTGACGCCAATATTTCTCTGCGTCCCAAGGGCCGGGAGGAGCTGGGTACCCGCACCGAGCTTAAGAATATGAACTCCTTTCGTAATGTTCAGCGGGCCCTGGAGTACGAGGAGCGCCGCCAGCGTGATATTCTCCTTGAGGGCGGTAAGGTGGTGCAGCAGACCCTGCTCTGGGACCCGGATCGTAATGTCACGAATCCCATGCGCGGCAAGGAGGAGGCCCATGATTACCGTTATTTCCCTGATCCTGATCTGGTGCCGGTTATCATTGATGATGAGTGGCTGGAGCGGGCGCGTAAATCGCTGCCGGAATTGCCCGATGAGCGTAAAGCGCGGTTTATCAACGAGTTAGGCCTGCCGGAGTACGACGCCGGGGTTATGACTTCGGCCCGGGAACTGGCCGATTATTTTGAGGCCGCTCTGCGTGATTACCCACAGGCCAAGAAGCTGAGCAACTGGATAATGACGGAGATGATGCGGGAGTTTAAGGGTGAAGAGGCGGCGGCAATCGCCTCCTGCCCGGTTACGCCGGTTAATCTGGCCAGTCTGCTGGGCATGATTGAGGCGGGTAAAATCAGCGGCAAGATCGCCAAAACGGTCATGGCCGAGATGATGGAATCCGGTCGGGAGGCCGAGGTCATTGTCAAGGAGAAGAACCTGATTCAGATGAGTGATGAGGGCGATTTAACGGCGGCGGTGGCCGAGATTATCGCCGCCAGTCCTAAGCAGGTGGAGCAGTTCAGGGCCGGCAAGGGTAAGGTGATGGGCTTTTTCGTGGGGCAGCTAATGAAGAAGACCAGGGGCCGTGCCAATCCGCAGCTGGCCAACAAACTGTTTCAGCAGGCCCTTAACGAGGATTAACTCCGGGGGGCTCTTGTGTCGTGGATAAGGATGAATGGCAGAAAAAGGGGGCCGGGCACCGGCAGCGGCTGCGGGAGAAACTGCGGCAACAGGGGGTTGAGGCCTTCAGTGACGATGAAACTCTGGAGATGCTTCTGAACTTCGGTACCCCGCGTGGTGACTGCAAGGACTCAGCCCGGGCGCTGCTGGCCCGTTTCGGTAGCCTGGCTCAGGTGCTGGAGGCTCCGGCGGCTGAATTGCGGAAGGTACCAGGGGTGGGGCCTAAAAACTCCCTCGCCATTCAATTTGTCCATGGCCTCGCCCGCCGTTATTTAAGCCAGCGCCTGCGGGGACGGCGGTATGTAAAGTCTTCTCTGGAGGTGGCTGATTATCTGATTCATTCCATGCGTGAT
>JAJRZN010000097.1 GCA_024275235.1 Deltaproteobacteria bacterium | reverse complement strand
TGGTTATGGTCTCTATGGCGTTATTTTGTTTATTCATAAAAAGTTCCATTTTGTAAAAGACTGCCCCTGTCCCCTGCCTCCTGGTTCCTGATTAGCATATACGCGGCAGAGGCTCACCGCTTAAGGCCGTTACCAGCCGCCGGCCGCCGGCCGTGGTTCGCATCTCAACCCGTCCGGCCGGGGACTCACGTACCTCGCCGATGATGGCGGCCTCCCGGCCTTCAGGGAATTGGTGCATAATTTTTAAGGCGTTATCCGCCTCTTTCTCTTCAACAAAGGCCAGAAGTTTACCTTCATTGGCGAGATAAAGGGGATCAAGACCGAGAAGATCGCAGGCAACCCGCACCTGGGGATGGATAGGAATGGCGCTTTCCGTAATGCTCACGGCAACCCCGGCACTGGCAGCTATCTCACAGAGAGTGGTGGCCACTCCGCCTCTCGTTGGGTCACGCATGGCGTGGAGTTCTGGACTTATGTCCTGCGCCAGGGCCGCGGTCAGTCGATGCAGAGCCTGGGTATCACTTTGCAGATTACCGCTGAAGGGCAGATTATGGCGGGCCAGCATAATGGTGATACCGTGATCTGCCATGCTGCCGGAGAGTAATACGCGGTCGCCCGGCCTGACGTTACGAGCCCCGAGATTGAGGCCGGCGGCCACCACTCCGATACCGGCGGTATTGATAAATATTTTATCGGCCTTGCCGCGGGGCACGACCTTGGTATCACCGGTTAATATCGGCACCCCGGCCAGGGCGCAGGCCTCGGCTATGTCTAAATTTACGCGCCGTAATTCAGCCATAGCCAGCCCCTCTTCAAGAATAAGCCCCAGGCTCAGGCCCAGGGGACGCGCGCCGCGCATGGCCAGATCGTTTATGGTGCCGTGAACCGCGAGTTTGCCAATGGAACCGCCGGGAAAGAAAATCGGCTCAACCACATAGCTGTCAGTGCTGAAGGCCAGGCGTCCGGCTTCTGTATCTATGACGGCGCAATCCTCCATATCGTCCAGGGCCGGATTACTTAAGGGCTTCATAAGGCTGGTTATCAGTTCCCCGCTGGCCAGGCCGCCGCTGCCGTGATCTAAATTTATGCTCTTGGTCATGAGTGATACACTTTGTTGGATTTGTGCTGCCTTGGTATGTATTTCTATATTTCTGATGCTAATTCATTTGGATGATTTTTCAAGCACTTATATATTTTGAGCCGCTTACCTCAATAATCAAAAATAATCTATTCCTGATAGTTATATATTTTACCCTTGACTCTTTAGTATGGTACAGGGGTTACAGTATAACAAAAAGAAAGCAAAACTAAAAATACGGACCGAAATGAATACTTTTACAATTGGCAAAGTAGCGAAGAAGGTGGGAATCGGGGTGGAAACCATCCGGTTTTATGAGCGAACCGGCTTACTCAAAGAACCACAGAGAAACGATTCTGGATACCGGCAATATCCACCAGAGGCAATTGCTAAATTGAGCTTTATCAAAAAAGCCAAGCAATTAGGATTTTCCCTGCGTGAAATTGGGGAACTTCTGGCTCTGCGCCAAAACCGAGATGCCACTTGCGCTGATGTCAGAGTACAGGCAGAGGAAAAAATTAATAATATAGAACTGAAGATTAGAGATTTAACTCGAATGAAAGAGGCGTTGACTAAACTCACCTGTCAATGCTTTGGCAGGGGACCGGTTAGTGAGTGTCCAATCCTGACCGCCCTTGAAGCCACGGTAGAAGAACCATGAAAAAAATTATAGCGCAATTGTCAGGAACACTTCCCGGACTCGGCGTGGCTTTACTACCCCGTCTGCTCTGACCTTCTTGCTGGCCGGCTTATGCCGGATTAGCCAGTTCGGTCGGACTGGGCTTTTTAATTAATAACAGCATTATGCTCTGGATAACCATTGCCGCGCTGCTTGTATCTGTCGGACTTCTTGCATACAGAGCAAAACGAAGACGGGGATACAATCCATTTTGGACAGGATTTGCAGCTGCCACATTCATTGTAATGGGCAAATTTGTTTATGATATACCGCTACTTTTTTATAATGGGTTGGTTTTGTTGATTGCGGCCTCTTTCTGGAACAGTTGGCCGAAAAAAGTACAAAAGCCAGCCTGAACATTCAACTTTAAATGGAGGAAGAAAAATGACAACAAGAAAAATAGAAATATTCAGTGCCGGATGCCCCCTGTGTAAAGAAACAGAAGAGATGGTAAGAAGGAACGCTTGCCCGTCCTGTGAGGTGAGTGTCATTGACATGCATGACCTTGTCGGAGCCAGCCGGGCAAGGGAGCTTGGGGTTCATTCAGTCCCCGCTGTGGCAATAAACGGCAAACTTGCTGACTGCTGTGGCGGACGAGGTCCGGATGAGGCAACTCTTGCAGCCGCCGGGCTTGGACAAGCACTCAACTGAGGTTATAAAGTCAAGAGTGTGGCTTATTGAGCGCTTACCAACTGAGTATAAGCAAAATAAAAGGTGGAACATTCATGTCAGTAATGGAAACAAAAGTTGAGATACTGGTAGCTGAAGGCTGCTCTTCAAGACAGCATACCGAGGAGCTGGTCGCAAGGCTCCTTGCCAGGGCCGCGATCAAAGCAAGGGTGGAAACCATTGTGATTAAAAGCCCGGAACAGGCGGCAGCGACCAGATTTCTCGGCTCTCCCTCTGTCCGTGTAAACGGGATTGATGTGGAGCCGGAAGCAAGGGAACGAAAAGAGTATGGCGTAGGCTGAAGGGTATATAAGAACGAAGCAGGTCGCTTCGTCAAGATGATACCGAACAGGCTCATCTCTGAGGCCCTTAATTACTGAAATTGTAACTTTGGCGGTACCCAATCCGGAGTCCGCGCGTCCCTAAACAGTTACAGCTGAAATTTATAAAAGGCGGCGCAGGTTCCTTCGCTGGAGACCATGCAGGGGCCTACGGGCCTCATCGGGGTGCATTGCCTGGCAAAGAGCGGACAATGGCTGGGGCTGATCCTCCCCTTTATGACCTCTCCGCAGAGGCAGCCCGGCGGTTCCGCAGCATCTCTGATTTTTATGCCCAGGCGGACGGCGGCGTTGAATTTATCGTATTGCGGCCGAATTCCCAGACCGCTGGCCGGGATTCGGCCCAGCCCCCGCCATTGGCAGTCTTCGGGGCTGAATACCTGATTCATAATCTTCAGGGCCTGATGATTACCTTCGGCTTTAACCACCCGGCTATAGGCGTTTTCCACCACGGCCCGGCCCTCTTCACTTTGCCGGACAAGCATGAAGAGGGCCTGGAGGATGTCCACGGCCTCAAAACCTGCTACCACGCAGGGCAGATGAAATTCATCAGTCAGAGTCTCATAGGGATCGGTGCCGATAATGGCGCTGACGTGACCGGGACAAAGCAGACCGTCAACGGCTAAATCTTCATGAAAGAGGGCCTTTAAGGCCGGCGGCATGAGTTTGTGAGCCGATAAGACGGTAAAATTATTTATTTCCTCCCGGGCCGCGGTCATAATGGTAGCGGCCACCGTCGGAGTTGTGGTCTCAAAGCCGATACCGGCAAAAACTACCATTTTGTCAGTCTGTTTCCGGGCCAGTTTCAGGGCTTCCATGGGTGAATAGACTATCTTGACGGCCGCGCCCTGGGCGGCGGCCTGGGTTAGAGAGCCCTCTGAGCCCGGCACCCGGTAGAGATCGCCGAAGGTGGTGAGGATGACATCAGGCATAGCTGCCAGTTCGATAAAGGAATCTATCTGGCCGGGGGAGGTCACGCAGACGGGACAGCCCGGCCCGGAGACAAGCGTCAAATCTTTGGGAAGCAACGTCCGCAGGCCGTGCCGGAATATGGCCATGGTATGACTGCCGCATACCTCCATGATCCGGATGGGACGGCTGAGGCGGCGGCTGATCTTTTTAACAAGAGCGGCGCATAAAGCTCCGTCGTTTAACTGTTCCAGGGGGTTATTTCTGGTACTCACATCAAGCCCTCTGCCATTTCCCGCATCAGATCAATATTTTTCCGGGCCTCAACGGCTGACATGGCGTGAATGGCAAACCCGGCGTGAACAATAACAAAATCGTCCACCTCCGGCAGACGATCAACAATATCTAATCGTACCTCCTGGCTTAAGCCCTCTGATTCCACCAGAGCGGTGGGCGGCAACAGGTCATTATCACCATTTTTAACCTCAACAACCCGCATGGGTACGGCGAGACACATAGCGGCTTCCTCCAATAAGGGCCTGCCCCAGGGCCAGGCCGCCGTCATTGACCGGCACCTTCTCCCCGCTGTAGACCTTAAAATTTTGTTTTTCCAATAAAAGGGTAAGTCCCTGGCGTAACAGTTTGTTCTGCAGACAGCCGCCGCCAAGGATTATGGGGGCATCGGCCGTTGGATTTAATTGTCCGGCCAGGGCGCTTAAGGCCCGGCAAAGCCAGAGATGAAAGTCCAGGGCCAGGTCTTCCACCCCATGCCGGCAGCTTAAATTTAACATGCCCATGAGCATCGGCACAGTCTTAATTGTTATAACATGGTCGTTTTTTTCATAAACGGCCGACGGCAGGACGGGGTCTCTGATCAGGGCTGCGGCCAGGGATCTGCCCCGCATGGCCCGCCAGGCCAAGGCCTCCAGCTCCATGGCCGCCTGGCCCTCGTATGTTGACTCCAGGCAGAGGCCGAGAATGGCGGCCGCGGCGTCAAAGAGACGGCCGGCGCTGGAGGTAGGGGGGCAGTTTACCCCGGCCTTGACCATGGCCGCGATCATCTGCCGTTTTGACCTGTCAATTTCCTGGAGATGGGGCGGCAGGGCCTGGCCGCTGAGGACGCAAAGGGCCACCGCCAGCCGCCAGCCCTGGCGGGAGGCCTGGTCGCCGCCGGGCAGGGGTAGATATTGAAGTTGTCCCTGACGCTGGTATTCGAGGTAACTGGTTAAGAGAATTTCACCGCCCCAGACGGCCTTATCCGGCCCCATACCTGCTCCGTCCAGGATAATGGCCAGGCCGGATTTCAATCCATGTTCGGCCATGACCGCCGCCGCGTGGGCGTGATGATGCTGCACTGTAATCAGCGGCAGGCGCAGTTCGCGGGCGTAAATGCTGCTCTGGTAATCGGGGTGTTCATCGCAGACGGCGAGGAGCGGCTTGATGCCGGTCAACTGCCGCAGGTGGTGCACACTTTGCTTGAAAAAATCAAGATAACCGGGGTGGATAAGATCACCAATATGCTGACTTAAGACGGCCTGACGTCCCTGAGCCAGACAGAAGGTATTTTTCAATTCCGCTCCGCAGGCGATGAGAGGCGGTAAATTTACCCGCAGGGCAAGGGGAGTGGGGACATACCCCCTGGAACGACGCAGGAGAATCCGCTGCTCTGATATCAACCGGATGACTGAATCATCGGCTCTCGCGGTTATCTCCCGATCATGGAGGATAAAAAAGTCGGCAATTCCCGCCAAACGGTTTACCGCCTCATTATTGGCAATACAGATGGGCTCAGCGCTTGGGTTGCCGCTGGTCATGACCAATACGGCCGGACAGGCGGAGGCGGCAAAAAGCAGATAATGGAGAGGGGTATAGGGCAGCATCACCCCTAATTCGTTTAGATTCGGGCTCAGGGAGGCGGCTAATCCGTCAGGCTCATGGCGCTGGAGGAGGACAATGGGTCGTTCCGGCCCTTCGAGAGCCTGGATTTCCGGGGTGGAAAGAGAACAGAGGCGGCGGACTGAATCAATATCAGCCGCCATGACCGCCAGGGCCTTGGCAGGGCGGCCCTTCCGGCGGCGCAGCCTCAGGACGGCTTCCTCGTCAGCGGCGTTAACCGCGAGATGAAAGCCGCCCAGTCCCCGGATGGCGACAATTTTACCCTTGGCCAGGGCCAGGGCCGCGGCCTGGATGGGGCTGGCGGTGGTCAGTTCATGCCCCCGGTTATCGTGCCAGCTCAGACGGGGGCCGCAGGCCCAACAGGCATCCGGCTGGGCATGAAAGCGGCGGCTTATCGGGTTCTGGTATTCGGCGGCGCAGTCGCCGCACATCTCAAAGGCTGCCATGCTGGTCTGGGGCCGATCATAGGGAATGGCAGAGATGATGGTAAAGCGGGGCCCGCAGTTGGTACAGTTAATAAAGGGATAGAGAAAGCGGCGGTCGGCGGGATCAAACAATTCGCTCCGGCAGGCCGGGCAAATTGCGGTATCGGGCGGCGTTACACCGCGTAAGGGTGATTCAGTCTCACTTTTTATGATTTTAAAACCCGTTGTCAGGGACGTTCCGTTTAAGGGTCGGCTGGTAACAGACTCTAAACGGGCCATGGGCGGTGCCTGCTGCCGCAGTGCGGTTATAAAGGCTTCTACCGGCTTTTCCTGAGCGGTCAGGAGGATATCAACCCCCTCCCTGGTATTGCTCACGGAACCGGAAAGCCCCATCTCCGTGGCCAGTCGATAGACAAAGGGCCGGAACCCCACCCCCTGCACTATACCCCGCACCGTTATTTTTGTGCCTGTCATTATCAGCGACATCCAGTTAGGTTTTTTCTTAAACTCAGGCCGGGGGGGGCGGATTAAACTTTGCGGGGCTTGAATTTATAACCGCCTAACATGGCGGACAGCATACCTTCCGGGTGCTTGATCTCGTTCCAGACAATAATATAGACATGAACCGCGGCAAAGGTCATGAAATACCACATACTGAGATAATGAACCAGGCGGGCCGACTGTGGAGAGCCAAAGACAGACAATCCCCAGCCCTGCCAGAAAAGGCTCTCCGGCAGCAGGAGATAGAAGCCGCTGAAGATCTGCAGCATGGCGAGCAGAAAGGTGAAACAATAGATAATGGTTGCCAGACCGTTATGCCCCAGGCCTGGGTGCTCGTAATCCCTTATATAGAGATAACTAAGCAGACTGCGCCAGGCATCGACAATATTTTCAGGCAGGCGGCGCAGGAGGCTGAAGATATTCTCCTGGCGATTGCCGAAGAGGGCAAGGTAAAGCCGGGCGATGACGGCTCCGGTAAAGACAAAGGCGGCAAGAAAATGCAGATAACGCATGTTGGCCATGGGGAAGATGCCGCCGCCGGTGAGACTGCTGGTTACGGGATGATCAATATAGAGGCCGGTGAAGGTCAGAAAGATAACAGATAAGACCATGGCCCAGTGATACAGACGCAAGAGCCAGCTCCAGGCATATTTTTTTTCGTATTGCATGACCCCTCCTTTAATTTATTTCGCTGCTCCATATAAAATTCCTGCCCCCTGTTTCCTGTTTCCTGTTTCATACCGCCTTGACCTTAATCATCTCCCGGCCCTCAGGGTCTAACATATGGACGGCGCAGGCGATACAGGGGTCAAAGGAGTGGACGGTTCGCAAGATCTCAAGAGGACGCTGGGCATCGGCAACGGGGTTACCCACGAGAGAGGCCTCGTAGGGGCCGGGCCGGCCTTGCTTATCCCTGGGGCCGGCGTTCCAGGTGGAGGGGACGACGCATTGATAATTCTTGATCCGGCCGTCATTAATGACAATCCAGTGGGATAAAACCCCGCGCGGCGCTTCATGGAATCCAAAGCCCCGCTGTTCGCCCTTGGGAAAGGTGGGGGGATTGAATATCTCCAGGTCGCCCCGGCCGATATTATCCACCAATAACTGCCAGTGTTTGAGCCCCAGGTCGGCTAACATGGCGGCTCGAATGGCCCGGGCGGCGTGGCGGCCGATGGTGGACTGCAGGGCCGCCGCTCCCACCTCGGTTCCAGCGACGGTACTGATGCGGGCCAGAACGTCATCAACATATTTTTTGGTTAATTCATGACCGGAGGCATAGCCGATAAGCACCTGGGCCAGGGGGCCGACCTGCATGGGCTGGTTCTGAAAACGGGGGGCCTTGACCCAGGAATATTTACCGTCATCCTGAAAATCGGTGTAACGGGGTACGGTATCCTCCTCGTAGGGATGGCGGCTCCAGTCGCCGTCATACCAGGCGTGGGCGATGGATTCCTTCACATTGTCCCGGAAATATTTATCATGGAAACTGGTGATGAGTTTAACCGTGCTGAAATCACCATTCATTATAGTGCCGCCGGGGAGATCAAATTCAGTACCGGCCGTATTCAGCACCATATCAGGGACGGCAAGATAATTGGTAACTCCGGCCCCATAGGCCAGCCAGTTCTTGTAAAGGGCACCGATGGCGATTACATCGGGTAGATAAACCTGTTGAATGAAACCGCGCACCTCCTCCATGAGCTGTTTCATCCAGTAGAGCCGCTCCATGTTAAGGGTGGTTTCGTTATTAAGGTTGATGGCCGTGGTCACGCCGCCCACCGACATGTTCTGAATGTGGGGGCTCTTGCCGCCGATAATGGCGATGGCCTGATTAGCCTTGCGCTGGTAATCAAGGGCCTCCAGATAGTGAGAGACTGCCATAAGATTGGCCTCCGGCGGCAGGGTCATGGCCGGGTGGCCCCAATAGCCGTTGGCAAGGGGGCCTAACTGGCCGCTGTCCACCAGGGCCTTGATCTTGGCCTTTACCGCCGCGAAACGTTTCACCCCGTTGCCGGGCCAGTTCGAGAGAGATGAGGCCAGGGCGGCGGTCTTGACGGGATCGGCCTTAAGGGCCGAGACCACATCAACCCAGTCCAGGGCCGAGAGGGCGTAAAAGTGGACAATATGGTCGTGGAGGGTATGAAGGGCGATAACCATATTCCTGATATACTGGGCGTTTATCGGAATCTCAAGCCCCAGGGCGTTTTCCACCGTCCGTACCGAGGCCAGGGCATGCACCGTGGTGCAGACCCCGCAGATACGCTGGGTAAAGAGCCAGGCGTCGCGGGGGTCGCGGCCCTGGAGAATTACCTCAATACCACGCCACATCTGGCCTGAAGACCAGGCCTTGCTGATCTTACCGTCTTTCACCTCGGCGTCTATCCGCAAATGGCCCTCAATTCTGGTCAGTGGATCGACTGTAATTCGTTGTGCCATGGTCTAATCCTCCCTCTTCTCTTTTTTGCCGCCCTTGACCAGCCGTTTGCCAAGGCCCACCGCGGCATGAATGCCGATGGCGGCCCCGGTGACGGCCAATATCTTCTTGCCGGCGGACTCAGCACCGACGACAATCCCCTGGCCGCTGCCGGGAATGTGTATTCCGGGCAGACGTTCGTAAAAGGGGCTCATGGTGTCCCAAAATTTCGGTTCCGTGCAGCCGATGCAGCCATGTCCGGTTCCCACCGGCCAGGCCCCCACATCGCAGAAACGCACCACCGGGCAATTGGAAAAGCTCTCCGGGCCCTTGCAGCCTACTTTATACAGGCAATAGCCTTTTCTGTGGTAACTGTCGCCGAAGGTCTCCACAAAGCGGCCTTCGTCAAAATGGGGCCGCCGCTCACATTGATCGTGAATTTTGCGGCCATAGCTGAACATGGGACGGTTCAGTTTGTCTAAGGCCGGGAATTTTTTGTAGGTGAGGTAATGCAGAACCGTGCCTAAAAAATTGATGGGATTGGGCGGGCAGCCGGGGATATTAATCAGGGTCTTGCCTTTAAGCAGATCCCTGACCCCCACGGCCCCGGTGGGATTGGGATCGGCAGCCTGAATACCGCCGAAAGAGGCGCAGGTGCCAATAGCGATAACGGCGGCGGCATGGGGGGCGGTGGCAGCCAGGATATCCATGGCCGTGCGGTCGCCGATTTTGCAATAAATACCGCCATCCTTGGTGGGAATAGCCCCTTCAACAACGCAGATAAATTTACCGTCATACTTGGTAATGGTGTTTATCAGGTTGTCTTCGGCCTGTTGACCGGCGGCGGCCATGAGCGTTTCGTGATAATCCAGGGAGATGAGATCAAGAATGAGGCGGGCCAGGTCGGGGTGGGAGGCCCTGAGCAGGCTCTCGGTACAGCCGGTGCATTCCTGAAAATGGAGCCAGATCACCGGCGGCCGATCCGGGGCGGCTGCGGCCGCCGCCATTCGTGGAATCAGGCTGTCAGATAATCCCAGAGCCGCGGCCACGGTGGTACAGGCCTTGATGAAATCCCGGCGGCTCAGCGGGGCCAGATCGGCACTGCATTGTCTCGGCATAACTCCCTCCTTTCTTTTTTGTCAGGGGAAAACTAATGGATAGGCATGGCTGGAATCAATAGTGGATATCTCTGTTACTGAGTCCTGAAGCAACAGCAGAAATAAACAATCAAAATAATGGCTGCCTGACCACAGGGGTACAATACGCCCTTTCAAGACCCAGGGAGCCTTATGATATAATAAACCACGATGAAATCGGCCTGCAACTCTCCTCTCTATTCTATTACGCCTAAAAAAAGGATTATGTCAAGGTCTTTTAGGTATTAATACTGATTTTTATCTCCTTAGCGTTTTCGGTACCGTTCAACGATTTTACAAACCCGGCCACGGTTTCGGAGAGGGCATTCTGAACAAAGCTTTTAAGGGGCACCTGGCGGCCGTTAACCCAGAGGACGGCCCGGGCCGGGGCCTGGGATGGGGCGTTGGCCAGAAAACGCCGGCGGATAAAGGCGGCAATGGTCAGGCTGTCGTTAAGGTCAAAGATTTTGGGGAAGCTGATATCCAGGGTGGTGGCCACGGCAATAACCCCCTCCACCTGATCACGAAGATGTTGTTTGTGATCCCGCACCACCTCGATCTTGGCGACACCCGCGGCGGTTTTAAACCCCTCGCCAATAACTATATCAACATCGGTAAAATATTGATGCACCGGAGAGGTGAGGGGCTGGCCGGCGTTTTCGGTCATCATCACCATCTGGTCAGGGGCCACAAAGAGAACGGAATCGGCCCCGGCCGCCTTATGTTTATAGGAGTCTGTTCCAGGGGTGTCAAAACCGATACCATGCTCTTCGCTGGACTTGATAACCGCCACTCGGTAGCCGTCTTGTTTGAGATGGGAGACCACCTCACTGGCCAGGGTGGTTTTGCCGCTGTCGTGCCAACCGATAAAGGTAATAATTTCAGGCATTTTATTTATTAATTTTGTTGAATGGGATGCTTATATCTCCGGGGCTTGCCGGCCATCAGAGTATGGTTTATTAATTGCCTGCCTGACAAGTGTTGCCGCCATTGGCAGCCTGTAGTATTCTCGTGTTTTCTTCTGCCTTGCGGCTCGGGGGTACTCCAAACTGGTATGCCTGATAAATTAATACAGATTTTTATGTCTCTGAGTACCATTTTCTTAATCGCGGCGGCTCTGGCCGTTGATGCCTTTGCCGTGGCTCTGGCCGCCGGTATTGCCCTGCCCAGAGTGGGCTGGCGTCATACCTTCCGCCTGGCCTGGCATTTTGGGCTTTTTCAGGCCGGGATGAATATAATCGGCTGGGCTTTGGGCTTCTCTGTACGACATCTTATTGAACGGGTGGATCACTGGCTGGCCTTCGCCCTTTTGGCCTTTGTCGGCGGCCGGATGATCATGGAAGCCTTAAAAACGGGGGAAACAGCGGAACATGATGATCCCACCCGGGGGCGTACCATGGTAATACTGGCCGTGGCCACCAGTATCGACGCCCTCGCCGTGGGCCTGAGCTTCGCGGTTTTAAAGGTGAATATCTGGTTCCCGGCCCTAATTATCGGCATAGTTGCCGCTCTGTTCACCGCCCTTGGTATTCATCTTGGCCATTTCGCCGGGCGCTCATCACGTCTCGGCCCCAGGGTGGAGATTGCCGGCGGCCTGGTTTTAATTATTATCGGCCTTAATATTCTCCATAGCCACGGGGTGTTTTAGGCAACCCATTTAGTCCGAATCCGGCTGATTGCCTCCTTGACATTCTCCCGCTCACCAAAGGCGGAGAGACGGAAATAGCCCTCACCGCTGGGGCCAAAGCCGCTGCCCGGTGTCCCGACAACATGGCATTCCGTCAATAGCTGATCAAATAAATCCCAACTGGACATCCCCGCCGGATTCCGGAGCCATATATAGGGGGAATTCACCCCCCCGAAGCAGGTGATGCCCATTGCCGTCAGGCCCTCGCGGATAAGACGGGCGTTTTCGAGATAATAATCAATGGTCTCGGTTACCTGAGCCCAGCCTTCAGTGGAATAGACCGCCGCCGCCGCCTTTTGAACCGGGTAAGAGACCCCGTTGAATTTGGTACCCTGCCGCCGGTTCCATAACTGGTTCAGAGAGATTTCATCCCCTGCCGCAGTCCGGCCCTTTAATTCCTCAGGAATCATGGTCAGGCCGCAGCGTACTCCGGTGAACCCCGCTGTTTTGGAAAAGGAGCGGAATTCAATGGCACATTGCCGGGCGCCGGGGATCTCATAGATGGAGTGGGGAATTTCCGCCTGACGGATGAAGGCCTCATAGGCGGCATCAAAGAGAATTACGGCCTCGTTGGCAAGGGCATAGTCCACCCAGGTCTGTAATTGCTCTTTCGTGGCCACGGTGCCGGTGGGATTATTGGGGTAACAGAGGTAGATCAGGTCAACCCTGTCAGCGGGCAGAGCCGGGGTGAAGTTATTCTCGGCGGTACATGGCAGGTAGGTGATGCCCTTATAATAACCCCGACTGTCGGCCTCACCGCCGCGGCCGACCATGACATTGGTATCATTATAGACCGGATAGACGGGGTCGCAGATGGCCGCCTTGTTGTTTAAATCAAAGATATCCAGGATATTGGCGGTATCGCATTTAGAGCCATCGGAAATGAAAATCTCCGAGGTCTTGAGTTCCACGCCGAGGGGCCGGTAGGCCTTGTCTATAATTACTTCGCTGAGCCAGGAGTAGCCCTGCTCCGGGCCGTAGCCGTGGAATGATTTTTCCTGGGCCAGATCATCAATCCCGGCCCGGAAGGCCTCTATGATTTTCGGGGCCAGGGGCCTGGTAACATCGCCGATTCCCAAACGGATAATTTTTGCCTCCGGGTTGGCTGCCGCGAACCGGCTGACCCGGCGGCCAATCTCCGGAAACAGGTAACCTGCCTTTAAATTAAGGTAATTATCATTAATACGCGCCATATTTGTCCTTATTAATTGTTTGATGGTCTCGTAAAAAGTCCGGATTTTGCATTTTCACCAAACTGACCTGTTGAAATCATTAGGCGCAAGAAGTTGGTTTTTGACCTTTTACGAGACTCTCTTGTTGGTAAACTTGATAACAAGTTGAACATAAGTAGTCATAAAAAGATACAAAATATACTCATTTCCGACTTGAGTAAATAAACAAAGGCCGCGGTACAGTATTATCGCGGCCTTTCAGGCTGTCAGGCAGTTTCGTCTGCCCGGAGGATGTAAAATATAGAAAAATTGTTATTGCATGATCAGACGGGCGTTCAAAGGTTGAACCGGACGGTTATTGTTAAATCCCAAGGCCTTGTTTAACTTGGCGGCCTGGGCGGCGGAGACGGTGGGATGATTTTTCATTACTATCCACAATACCCCCTCTGAACATGGCGGGGTGGTCAGCGAACCGTTGAAACGGTAATAATCATGGTTGGTCGGCAGCAAATCGGCGGCATTAACGGTCTCTGCCGTTGTCTTCTCGGTACCGGCGGTCATGGGCATATTTTTCCAGACCGAGGCTATGGTCTTGTTTGGCGCCCCCTCCTTATAAAGAACCGCGACCACCGCCAGGTTGCCCTGGGCATCGGCATGAACGAGATGGGCCTCAAGGGGAAACGATTTTCCGTTAATCTCATTCTCACTTGGGGTGTGGAAATGGAATTGTTTAAGGGTATAGCTGTGACCGTCAACCGTGAGAGTACTGCCGTTCTGGTATTTAACCTCAATGGTATGGCCGTTATTCAAGACCGTCATCGGTGTTTTTTGATAATTGATAGTTATGGGCGATAACTGGGCCTCCACCATATTACTCAGGTTTACCGGCGACTGGTTTACGCCGCTGCCGCAGACGGAAAAAGCCGGGTTTAATTCAGCCCAATGCTCCGGCCCGCTATGGCCGCTGTAGCTCCAGTGCCCGCCGGCCAGGGCGGTGGTGGCAGATAATAAAAGTGCGCCGCTCATCAACAGAAAAGTTTTTTTCGTTTTTTTCATTTCTTTCATTTTACTCTCCTCTTTATTAGTTATTTTGTAGCCTTATGGCAAAAAATGAATAGTCATTCATTACATGAAATTTATTTTTTTGCAATTAATAAATGGCCTGATCTTGTAAAAAGTCAAAAAGAGATTAATAGTTTCAGACTATTCTTAAAAAATGCCGGGACAGCCCGGCCCTGAACGGCCCTGAAAAAAATTTCAAGATGAGTAAAGCCCCGATGACATCTCCATTTACCCTGCACCGACAATCATCTCAATGCGCCGCCCGCCGGGGTGAAGTAACCACTTCCCACGGGGTTTTTCAGACTCCGGTATTTATGCCGGTGGGCACTCAGGCCACGGTGAAGGGGATGACCCCGGCAGATCTGAAAAATATCGGGGCCGAGATCATCCTTGGCAACACCTATCATCTTTTCATTCGTCCGGGCTGTGAATTAATTAAGGAGTTTGGCGGGCTGCATAATTTTATGGCCTGGGATCGGCCCATTTTGACCGACAGCGGCGGTTTTCAGATCTTTTCGCTGCAGGAATTAGCCAGGATAACTGAGGAGGGGGCGGCCTTTAAATCACATCTTGACGGTTCAGCCCTGTTTTTAAGCCCGGAGGATGCCGTGGAGGTGCAGGAGACTCTGGGGTCGGATATTATGATGTGTCTCGATACCTGCATCCCTTATCCAGCCGATCTGAATGAGGCCCGCCGGGCCACTGATCTTACCGCCCGCTGGGCCAAACGCTGCCGCGCGGCCCATCATCGGGAGAAGGGCCAACTGCTCTTTGGTATTGTGCAGGGCGGCATGCATAAAGAACTTCGGGCTCAGGCCATTGAACAGTTACAGGAAACAGGCTTTGACGGTTATGCCATGGGGGGACTCAGCGTGGGCGAGCCCAAGGATTTGATGCTTGATATTACCGAATATACTGCCGCCCTCATGCCCAGAGACTATCCTGTTTATCTCATGGGAGTAGGCACCCCGGCAGACCTGGTGGAGGGGGTCTGGCGCGGGGTTGATATGTTTGACTGCGTAATGCCCACCCGAAACGCCAGGAATGGAATGCTCTTTACAAGCACCGGCAAGGTTGTTATAAAGAACGCTCGTTATAAACGGGATCAAAGGCCTGTTGATGAAAACTGCACCTGTTATACCTGCCGTAATTTTTCGCGGGCCTATCTGAGACATCTCTATATGGCTCACGAGATACTGGCCGCCACCCTCAATACCATTCATAATCTGCATTATTATGCGAAATTGACGGCCGGGATCAGAAGGGCGCTGGAAAAAGATTGTTACGAAGAATTTCGACGTAACTTTTATACAAAAATACAAAAAAATCAATAAAGGAGAAGTATCATGTTGGGAGTAAATATTGCTCACGCCGCTGGTAACGCGGCGGGAGGCAGTTTTGGTCAGAGCTTTATGTCATTTGTGCCGTTGATCTTGATTTTCGCCGTCTTTTATTTTCTGCTTATCCGGCCGCAGCAGAAAAAGGCCAAGGAACAGCAGACTTTTTTAAATAACCTGCAAAAAGGCACTGCCGTGGTCACCCAGGGCGGCCTGCACGGGGTGATTACCGGTCTCACCGACACCGTAGTCACTCTCGAGATTGCGGATAATATACGGGTAAAGGTTGCCCGGTCTTATATCATGGGGTCGGCTAATTCGGTTAAATCCAAAGAGGTTTGCGCCCCCGGCGGCGGTTGAAAAGTACCCCGGGGTTAACCTCATCGGGAATGAGGGATAATTTTGTTGCCGCTTTAATGATTTTAGGTTATTAATCCAGGCAGTTAAATTCACAAGCGCCCGTAGCTCATCTGGATAGAGTATCGGACTACGAATCCGAGGGTAGCAGGTTCGAATCCTGCCGGGCGCACCAAGTAATAGATAACGGGGTTAAGTCTTATGAACTTAACCCCGTTTTTTTTATAGCGAAAGGAAGGTGCAGAGCGGTGTAATCGTTTATACCAGGAGCTCGTCTTCTTCCGGTTCATGACGGCGCACCAGCTTTCCAGCCTTCCAGGGGGCAAAGGCCAGTGCCAGAGCCAGAAGAAGGCAAATCAGCATCCAGCCGCCGCCAAAGAGAATCAGCTGATCGGTATGATAGCCGCCGTAATTTTTCGAAAGATCGTCATTGATTGTCAGCGAAAAGAGAAAAACAAGAATCGCCGGGGTGCTGAACCTGATAAAGAAGTCCCACACTGCCGGAAGCCTGGTTCCGTGTCTGTTTATATGACTCCTGAGTATCCTTGCCTTTAGAACCCACCCGATAACAATACATTCAAGCGCCCCGCCGCATACCAGACCGTAATTGGTAATGAAGTGGTCGGCTATGTCAAGAAGATAAAGACCGGCACGGCTGGTAAAGATCAGACTCCCCGCAAAGCCGGCGCCGCAGAGGATACTGACCACCTTACGCCGCGACAGGCCGAATTTGTCGGTAACTGCACAGGCAAAGGCCTCAATCAGGGAAACCCCGGAGGTCAGCCCTGCCAGAATCAGCATCAGGAAGAAAATGACTCCGAAGATGGAGTTCATTCCCGGCAACAGCGAAATTGCTTTGGGGTAAACAACAAAGGCCAGCTGCGGACCGCTCTTAATCGCCTGGTCAAAGGGAACCCCCTGGCTTTTGGCCATGAAGCCGACAATACCGAACACCGCAAATCCGGCGATAAATGAGTATAAGCAGTTGACAATGCTCGTTACCAGAGCGTTTTTAACGATATCGGTTTTGTCCGGCAGGTAACTGGCATAGGTTATCATTATCCCGAAGCCGAGGGAGAGGGTGAAGAATATCTGCCCAAAGGCCGCGGCCCACACCTCACCCGCGGCCTTGGCCTTTGCCGGGTCGCTCGCGAACAGATTGATTTTATTCCAGTCGGCATGGAGATAATGGTTGATGATCGCATTGCCGGCGCCGTCGAGGGAAACGCTCCAGGCGACCATGATGATGGTCAGGACAAACAGTATCGGCATAAATACTATGCTCGTTTTTTCAATGCCGTGGCTGATGTCACGGAAGCATATGGCCCAGCATGAAATCCATACCAGAAGGGTGGAAAAAACAATGGGAACGCGAAGTCCACCCAAGTGGCTGGCGGAGTCGGAGAGTTCAAGGAACTGTTTAAAGAAAAAGCCTTCCGGGTCTTTCCCCCAGGCAAGGGTAAAGGAGTAGCAAAAGTAATTGACACACCAGCCGATGATTACTGAATAGTAGAGCATGATTCCCATCATAGCCACCACCGGCATCCACCAGCCAAGCCATTCAAAACGATGGTCGATCCGGGCCAGACTCAGGGGGGCAGAGCCTTTCTGCCAGTGGCCGATACCGTATTCAAGAATCATGATCGGAAGCCCCGCGACAACAAGGGCGACAAGGTAGGGGATCAGAAAAGCGCCGCCGCCGTATTCAAAAGACATATAGCTGAAGCGCCAGACATTTCCCAAGCCGATTGCTGAACCGATGGCTGCCAGAAGAAAGCCAATATTGCTCTTCCAGCCGCTTCTGTCAGAATTCATAAGAGATATCCCTCCCGATACCAATAAACTTCGGCGACCATAGACTGTTTTTTGCTACCCGGTCCTATTAGCTCAATTTCCTTTAATATCACTTGACTACACCTATTTAACCGGCTTCAACAACACCTTACAGGTTTGCTTTATTTGCTGTTTTTTTTACCACAAAAGGTAACAATAGGGTAGCAAAAACTAGGGTAGAGCTTTAGAGTAGCATGAGTAGAGCGGCATGAGGGACGTCTATGATTTCAAGAAATATTGATATTACGTCACACCTGTGTGCTTTCAGCATTAATTAAAAAAATCCCAGCTCAAAAGTAACCAGATGGATTGCAAAAAATGATGGGAGTGATCTTTTTAGCAGTGTTTTAACTATCGGTGAAATTCATAACGGTATAGAAAAACTTCGAGGGAGTAAAAAAAAGGAAAATTTACATCAATGGATAAATGCTGACCTAATAGAAAGATTTAAGGGTAGAATAATTGACTTTGATTTCAAAACTGCAACAGTATGGGGGAAAATTCAAGCACACTCAGAACTATCGGGGAGAGCTGTGCCAGCAATTGATGGACAGATTGTTGCAACAGGAATATCATTTGGCCTCACTGTAGCAACACGAAACACATCAGACATGGAAATTAGTGGTGCTGCTTTATTCAACCCATGGGAATAATCCCTTAAAAAAATCTGGGTAGTGGTATTAGGGATATCTGTGGGCGACTCTTTTAAGACGGTCAGTGGCACCCCTCGGCTATTTTGCTGTGATCCAGAAGAAACACAAGGTCATCATGTTTACTTCTTCTGCCGGTGGAAAATATAAAATTTTTACCCCCCTGCCCTGAAACCACCTCTGAGAGTTCTTCAAACCCGTTGCGAGTGAGCTTTTCCACCGATTCGATTGAATCAACCGTAACAGCGATGTATTGAGAACTCAACAGCATAACAATGCATATTTCACGGCTGCATTCAATATATGCCTTCCGCATTTCCCTGAATAACCCAATCATTTCCGATAATTCGTTATTCCTGCACCGGGCGATAATTTCATGTGCGACATCAATATTTCCGCTTTTTTCTAATGACTTAACTTTAGCGGCAATGGCGTGAATCTTTTCATGAGGCTCCTCAAATTTTTTCACCAGCATTTCCAAGAGATTAGATTCCGGCTTGTAGCTGTCAAACCATTTACCAAAGGCGCATAGATGAGGATCAACGGCCAGCTTGAAATTCCTGCGCTCATGCACCGAAGCCTCCAACTCCTGCATCCAGTTAAGATGATCCTGTTCCCGTTGTTCCAGCATGGTACAAAATTCCTCAACATCCAGAAGAAAAGATTTCATTCCCAGCCGGGTGCGCAAATCAATAACTGGTATCACCCGGCCGCGAAGATTGACAACCCCTCTGACATAATCCGGGGTATAGGGAACCTGTACCACCGGCGGCATTGCAACCATAGAGCGCACAATACTGGCAGAAATGGCAAACAATGTGCCTTTGATTGAAAAAATAACCCATGGAAATTCGTTCTTATGCTCAGACATATCCCCGTCTCCACCTGTCAAAAATTACCCTGTAAAGATTCTTACTTTCTGCCAGATTATTCAGTGTTCAAGTACTTCCCGCAGTTTTTTTAAGATTTCCTGCGGAGAAGCTGGTTTTGGAACAAAACTTAAATCTTTCTGTAAAATTCCATTGGTGTGTATAATGTCCTCACTATACCCGCTGGTAAACAGCGCCTTAACGTCGGGATGCCTCTGCAAGACTGCTTCGTATACTTCTTTGCCGTTTTTTTTCGGCATGATTGTGTCTAAAAAAAGAACATCAATTTCACTTTCGTGCTCTTGAAACTGACGAAGCGCCTCATCACCATCACCTGCCAGGATGACCTGATAACCGGCACGTTCCAGAACTCTTTTCACAAATTCCCGTACCGATCCATCATCCTCAGCCAGCAGTATTGTTTCGCTGCCGCCTGTAATATCGTTTTTTATCTCTTCCACCTCTGTCAATTTGTTATTGATCTGTCCAATACGCGGCAGGTAAATTTTAAAAGTTGTTCCCTGACCAGCTTCACTGTAAACATTAATATAGCCGTTATGCTGCTTGACAGTACCGTAAACCATGGCAAGACCAAGGCCCGTACCTTTGCCGATTCCCTTAGTGGTGAAAAAGGGCTCAAAAATTTTCCCCCTGGTTATTTTATCTATCCCGCTCCCTGTATCTGCCACTGTCACCATGGCGAATTCTCCCGGACTGCCATAGCCATGCATGTCTACATAATCATTATCAATTTCCACGACATCAGTTTCAATACTCAACCGCCCGCCTCTGGGCATGGCATCCCGCGCGTTGGCCACAAGGTTCATGAGTACCTGTTCAATCTGACTGCTGTCGGCCAAGACGTTTATTTCAATATCCCGCAAGATAAATTTTATCTCGATATTTTCACCAACAAGCTGCGAAAAAAGCTTTTTCGCGTCATTGATGATTTGATTTATACCCACCGGCACAGGATGAAGCACCTGTTTACGGCTGAATGCCAAAAGGCTTCTGGTAAGCTTGGTAGCCTTAGCGGCAGCGATTGATATATTATCCAGAAAATCTCTCAGTGGACTATCTTTATCCATTTCACTTTGCATCACTGCCGTATAACCGGAAATAATCGTCAGAATATTATTAAAATCATGAGCCACCCCTCCCGCCAGCCGTCCAACGACCTCCATTTTCTGGGCATGCCGAAGTTGTTCTTCAAGCTTCTTGTTTTCCGTCACATCATTGACAATTTCAATTACGGATTTTATACCTTCACTCTCATCCTTGATGGGATAGGATTTCACTTCCACATAAACGGGATTATTATTCTCGTCATAATGGACATGTTGAGCCGAGCACGCCCTGCCTGTTGCAAAAGAAACCTTACAGGGGCAGTCTTCCCCGGCCAGAAAACAAGGTTTAGACAACTGGTGCGAAACTTCATAACAATAGGCACCCCGGATATTTTCATTCGTCATATTTACCTGCTCACAATATGCTCTGTTAGCGGTAACTATTCTATATTTACTGTCAATAACAATCAGTCCCTCTCCAATGCTCTCCAGTATCTCATTGACTAATCTTTCAGAACACTCACGCTCCCCTATCTCCAGCCATAATTTTTCATTGAAGACGGTCAGTTCAACAGTACGTTCACGCACCTGTGCCTCCAGATTTTGCCGGGCCTCTTCCAATTCTCTTTTGGTATGGCGCAAAAAATGATTGAGCCGTCGGGCATGAATTATAGCAGCAATAAGAATTATCATAATTATTACAGCTGCAATAATCCACTCCTGACACTGAAGTAAAATTTCACTGTTACCTGCCTGGCCGTTTTGCTGGTTTAACCGCGAAAGGGCTTTTGTCTGGTTGAAATGGAGTGGTTGATTCTGAAGTGTTGTCTGGATGGCGGAGGTGATGCCGGTGGTAGTTTGAGCGTGAGAAAAAGCAGGGAAGAGGTTAATGAAAAAGGTCAGAAACAGGCATAGTTGTAGAAGTGAAATGGAGGATAAAGGTTTTGCCGCTATGCTTGTTTCTTTTTGTAGAAATGACCTGCCCGCATAACCTGCCTGTTTTAAGCCTCTATCATGACACTTTGCTTTGTCAATCAAGGGGATGCTGCCATGAGTGAAGATGATATTGATATATCCCCTGCCATAATCTTCCTGACAGCAATGAAGCACCATAAGTTTATCCCTGATACAGATGTTACGAAAGGGTTTTTTTCTTATCTTCTGCAATCTTTCATAATTGTTCCCCATACTCTCTTTCTCAATCATGAACAGTCTCCCCCCAAAAAAAAGGCGCGATCTCCATTAGTGTCACACCCGAGGTACCGCCAAGCACCCGCCTACGAAACACTAATAGAAGCCGCGCCCAACTCAGGGCGCGTTTCACCAGTATCGTCTCGTAGGCAGGAAATTGGCGGTTTTCGAGTGACACGACTACTGCATAAACGCAAAGTTATATATTTTATGTTAATTCTATTTTACTACATCTCGTGTCTTATTCCTCCCTGTTGAAGACGATATATTGTCATATCTGCAAATATTAGTATTAGTATCATACTACAAAAAAACACCGTTCCTGAACAATTTTGAAAACTGCCTGATAATTATTGCTGTTTTTAGATACCATGCTAAACAGTAAGTAATTAAGAATTTAATGATTTTTTTAAATACTGCGTAAGGCAAAGGCCTGGGACAAATCTTGATTCCAGGCCGACTTTATGATCTCTTTGAATGCTTTTCAGCACAATTATTGTGCGTAATTGGCTCATAATTGAACAGCCATTCATTAAAACCATGCTGTAATCAGTGAATAATATAATGCGCCTAAGACATTATATTTGTGATATTCTTACTTTCATACAAGTAAGCAAGGCCGGAAATATTGTCAAGGATAAAGATTTACTCCTTAAACGCTATACGTCAAGAACCTGGCGCAGTTTTTATTAAAACAGTCTGGGTCAGCGGCTTCTGGATATAATTAATCTCAGTGTCAAGAATACTATAATGGACAATAACGTTTTCGGTATAACCGGATATAAAAATTATTTTTATGGCTGGATTATCACTGATCTTATCAGAACGCTCCCTGCCGTTCATGCCCGGCATAATTACATCGGTCAGAAGAAGATCAATATTTTCATATTTTCAAGTTTGGCCTGGATAAACTGCGGAGCCAAACGGCTCAAGGGCGTCGATTATCGACGCTTCTAATTGACGGTTCATCGTCAACTACAAGAATAGCCGCTGTCCCAGTGGGCAGCCCAATCAAAGAAAGGGGGTACCATCAGCTTTTATAGTACAAAAAAGATTAATCAAAAGTTAACAGTCGACTTGCCCCCCCATTTTTGTCTATAATACCCAAAATCAAGCATGTTAATTACGACGCCATCAAGTATGGTATCCGTGGAACTTCCTGGAACCTCCGCGAAACTCTAATCCGGTAAAACAACAATGCCTATATCCATACCTTTACGAAGAACTAAAGTTATCTTGTTATTGGCCTGTTTCCTGATTTCTTCTCTCTGCGCTGCCGTACAGGCACAAATAATATCCTCTAAGCCGGCGGCTAAATCATTCAATTTTGCCGTTTCAGCCATGACCTCTCCGACCTGGACTCTATCCCATTTTTCCGAGTTAGAATCCTATCTTGCCGTCAAGCTGCACCGCCCGGTACACCTGAAGCAACGGCGTACCTATGCGGAGATTAATGAGTTACTGGCCCAGTCCCGGATTCAAATGGCCTTTACATGCACCGGCGGTTATATTGCGGGCCGCCGTGATTTTGGCCTGGAACTCCTGACGGTGCCGGTTATTAAGGGCCACAGCTTTTATCGTTCCTATATAGTGGTACGCAAAGAATCTTCGGCCAAATCTTTGGCGGATCTGCGGGGCCGGGTTTTTGCTTATGCCGACCCCTTATCGCTTTCAGGCTACATCTATCCAGCCGCCCGAATAAAGCAGTTGGGATTCTGCCAAAAGGAATTCTTTCGGCATGTCTTTTTTACCGAGAGCCACGACAAGTCCATTGAGGCAGTAGCTACAGGACTTGCCGACGGCGCGGCGGTGGACAGCCTGATTTTTAACGCTATGCGGGCGGCGGCTGATCCTGACGTCAGCAAACTTAAGGTTATTGAAAAATCAGAAAAATTCGGCATGCCGCCGGTGGTAGTAGCGCCAACTATTGATCATGAACTTCGTTACAAATTGCTAAAGGTCATGCTTAATATGAACAAGAATGCCGCCGGACGTGCGGTTTTGAAACAATTGGGTATGGATCGTTTTATTCTGCCAGATCCCGCCCTTTACCGCTCCGCTTTTTTATTAAACAAGGGACTCGAATGACGAAGGCCGGGCTGAACAATCCGCCCATGGCCGTCCCCTGGTATAACCGGGTAGCCCTGCGTTTATCGCTGTCAATTGTAATAGTTATTATCATTACGGCGCTTACTGTGACCTCCCTTATTCTGCGTGATGAAAGGGATACCATGGTGCGTGATCTGCGGGTTAGAACACGACAGTTGGGTGAGATTATGGTCAGGCAGGTGATTGAGCCCATGCTCTACGAGGAAAAATTTACCCTTCATTCTATACTCAAATCCTATCTTGATGCCAAGGATTCTATCCTGATTTACGGCAGTATCTATAATAAGAACGGCGAGTTGCTCCTTACCGGCAGACAGTCATCATACTCTGCGAGGATACCGGTTCTGCCGCATACCCTCGCAACAGAACCAGTCTTTCTGCGGGATATAAAAATACAGTCAGGTATGGCAGTCAGACCGGCTGATTTTCTAATGCCCATTTCCACACCAAGGATAGGAATTATCGGTTACCTGCGCCTCGGTATTTCAGTGTCCCCCCTGACCAATACCTTGAGAACCGCTCATCGCAAGGTGTGGATAGCCACCTCTATAATCGCCTTTCTGGGTATTTTGATCAGCCTGTGGTTTACCCGTATCCTTATTCGCCCGGTATTGCTGCTTAATAATGCCGCTCGTCGTCTTGGGGAAGAAGGTGATCTGGAGACTAAAATTACCGTGACCGGGGTGGGAGAGATCCGAGAACTGGCCCTGACCTTTAACCATATGGTTCTGCGGCTTAATGATTTGATAGCCAGGCTTAAAAAGGCTCAGGACAATCTGGTTCGTACCGAAAAACTTTATGCCCTGGGAGAATTTTCCGTCGGCCTGGCCCACGAGATTAAAAACCCCCTTACCTCCATTAAGATGCTGATGCAACGTGTAGGCGAGGAACAAGAGCCCTTAGATGATCACGACCTGGAGGTGATTGTTGAAGAACTGGATCGTATTGATCTCACAGTAAGTCGTTTTTTACAGGGAGCGGGGCCTGCTGGCCTAAACCGCTCACCAACAGATGTAAATCAGCTGCTTAGCGACGTGGCCGCCATTACGAGAAGAAAAATCGAGAAAGCGGGTATCCGTCTTGAGAGTGCCTTAGAACCACAACTCGCCCCTTTGGAGCTTGACAGCGCCTCCATTAAGCAGATATTCATGAATGGTATATTAAACGCTGTTCAGGCTATGCCTAATGGCGGAACGCTGACCATCAGCAGCAAAATTACCGGCGCGGAACTGCATTGCCTGATTACTGACAGCGGCTGCGGTATCAGCCCGAAAAATCTTAAATATGTTTTTGATCCCTTCTTCACAACTAAGTCGGAAGGAACCGGCATGGGATTGGCCGTAGCCTGGAATATTGCCCGTCAACACGGAGGCCGGCTCGATATTGAATCCCACCTTAACCAAGGCACAAGCCTTATTCTAACCCTGCCCTATGACTAAGCTGCTCATTGTCGATGACGAAAAATCGGTACGCTATGCCTTTCAGCGTACTTTTGGTGGTTGTTTCGATATTATAACAGCCGAAAATGGCATCCAAGGGCTGGACGCAGCGGATTCTTCCAGACCAGATATTGTCCTGATGGATATCCGCATGCCGCAAATGGACGGCCTGACAGCTCTCAAACGAATTCATGAACAATATCCAACTCTGCCCGTTATCATGATGACCGCCTATGCCGATTCAGCCACCGCCATGCGGGCCATGCAGGAAGGAGCCTTTGATTATATTGTCAAGCCCTTTGATAATAATGAATTGCGCCTAATTTTGGACAAGGCCGAAGCAGCGGTAAGGGTCAGGGGAACACTGCGCTGCGAATGTGTGCCTGAAGCCCAGGATTTGCCTCCGACAGATGAATTTATTGTTGGTTCCAGCCCCGTAATGCTTGAGGTCTGCAAGCAAATAGGTCTGGTGGCAGCGGCGGATCTGCCGGTGCTGATCAGCGGTGAGACCGGGGTTGGCAAGGAACTGGCCGCCAGGGCTATCTATCAGTATAGCGGCCATCACCAGCGGAGCTTAATGGTGGTAAACTGTGCGGCGCTGCCTGACACCTTAGTGGAGAGTGAGTTATTCGGCTATGAGCCCGGGGCTTTTACCGGGGCTGGCAAGCAGCGTATTGGCCGTTTTGAACAATGTGACGGCGGTACCATCTTTTTGGATGAGATCGGCGAATTATCCCTGCCGGCTCAGGCCAAGATTCTTCGGGTAGTGCAGGAAGGAACCTTTGAGCGCCTCGGGGCCGGCCGGCCTTTGCTCACCGATATCCGTCTTATTGCAGCCACTAATCGAGACCTGAACGAAATGGTGCGGGACGGCACTTTTCGGGGTGATTTATTACATCGGATAAATGTTTTTGACCTCCATATTCCGCCCCTGCGGGAGCGGATTGCCGATTTACCGCAATTGGTTAAATATTTTATCAGACGTTTTGGTTCACAGGTTTCACCGCCGGTGACCGGGATAGGGGCTGAGGCCTTCGATCTTCTCGCTGACTATAATTGGCCCGGCAACATCCGGCAATTGGAGAATGTTATTCGCCGGGCCGTCATCCTGAATAGATCAGGGATTATAGACCAGGCTGATTGTCTCATAGAAGATCATCAGCCTGCAGCTTCAGAATTTTCCCTTGCCCTCAGCCGCCGAATTGATAAACTTATAACTCAAGGTGAATCCCGGCCCTATCATCAATTGCTCGCAGAAATGGAGACCATGATGATTGACAAAGCCCTTGCGCTCACCCAGGGTAATCAGGTGCGGGCGGCGGAACTCCTTGGCATTAATCGTATGACTCTGCGTAAAAAAACATCTTTGCTTATAAAATAGACACCTGCTGTTTATTTTGTAAGCAATTCCCCAGTCCTCCTGATTGTTCAGCCCCCTGAATCCGCCATATACCCTTTGGCACCCTCCGTGCAGTAACCTCCCCGGAATTACCACATTTACGACCCCGGAGGGCGGATAACGACCGCCTTTATTTTAAAATAAAAGGAGGAGAATTCAATGGCCCTCATTGATGTTGAACGACACGAAATCAGGGAGCGGATGATGAATGATCTGCAACGGGCCCTGAAAAAACCCATAAACAAAAGGCATTGGGCCATGGTTATTGACCAGGCCAAGTGCGTGGGCTGTACCGCCTGCACCACAGCCTGTGTGGCGGAGAATCATCTGCCGCCCGGAGTGGTTTACCGGCCGGTGGTGGAGACGGAGGTCGGTAAATATCCCAACGTCCGCAAGACCTTTCTGCCCCGCCCCTGTATGCAGTGCGATGATCCCCCCTGTGTCAAGGTCTGCCCGGCTCACGCTACCTGGAAGCGGCCCGACGGCATTGTTGAAATCAATTATAATCGCTGTATCGGCTGCCGGTACTGTATAAGCGCCTGTCCGTATTCAGCCAGAACCTTTGACAAAGGCTTTTTCTATACTGACGGTACCCCGGAAATTATGGATTACGAAAAAGAGCCCAGTTTTGAGTACGGCAGGGAGTGGCCCCGCCGGAATCGTGAAACATCTCCCATTGGTAATGCCCGAAAATGCACCTACTGTATTCATCGGGTGGAGAAGGGCATACTGCCAGCCTGTGTGACTACCTGTATCGGTGACGCCACCTATTTCGGAGATAGAAATGATCCTGAGAGTTTAGTGGCCGAGCTGCTTGGCTCACCGCGGGCCCGGAAGCTTCGGGAAGAGGAAGGAACTAAGCCCACAACAACTTATCTGGTCTAAAGAGGGGGGAGTATAAATGAAAAGTACAATTAAAGGTCTGGTCTGGATCATCGCCGTAATTGGCTTTGGTGTCGGGCTTTACGGCATGTTTCTGCGTTTCACCACCGGCGATCGTCTAACCGACTACGGCTCCTATATTCCCTGGGGGCTATGGGTGGCTTTTTACATCTATTTTATTGGCTTGTCGGCAGGTTCCTTTCTGCTCTCCACCCTGGTCTATGTAGCCCGGATTGAGAAGTTGGAAAAGATCGGCAAGCTGGCTCTGTTCACGGCCTTCGGCTGCCTCGTGGCGGCCCTTCTCTCCATCTGGATGGACCTGGGGCATATGGCCAGAGTGGGCAATGTGCTTCTCCACATGAATCTGAGCTCCATGATGTCCTGGATGGGCATTCTCTATTCCTCATATTTTGGCATAGTTATAATTGAACTGTGGTTCGCTCTCCGCAGTGACCTCGTCAAGACAGCTAAAACCGGCAGCGGCGGCTCCCGTACCCTGGCCCGTTTATTGTCCTTCGGCTCCAGCGATATCTCGGCTGAGGCCAGGGCCGCTGATCACGCCAAGCTGCGGGTACTGGGCATTATCGGTATCCCTTTGGCCATTGCCTTTCACGGCGGGGTTGGCGCTCTCTTTGGCGTAATTCAGGCGCGGCCGCATTGGAATACCCCATTAATGCCCATTACCTTTCTCATCGGAGCGCTGGCTTCCAGCGGGGCATTGCTGACGGCGGTAGTCTATATCTGGGGCCCGGATAAAAGCAAAGAACAGCTCAACGATATTATGAGGTTCCTCGGCAAAATTGTTTTAGCTCTGGTGCTCTTTGATTTCCTCCTGGAGATTTCTGAATTTCTCATCGGCCTTTACTCTATGGTTCCGGCCGAGCGGCTGCCCCTGGAGGCTATCCTGCATGGTCATTTCTGGTATGTCTTCTGGATTGTGCATCTTCTCATCGGGGTGGTAATTCCGGTGATAATTCTCTTTGCCAGGGCAGTGCCAAAAGGACGACCCGATAAACCAGCGGGCGGGCTCATTGCCTTTGCCTGTCTGCTGGTGGCCGTAACCTTTATCGCCGTCCGCTTTAATATCGTTATTCCGGCCCAGATTAACCCCGAAATCCCCGGCCTGCAATACGCCTTCAGCGGTCCCGGCCTGAAATTTACCTATCTGCCCACAACCATGGAGTGGCTGGTATCAACCTGGGTTACATCCTTTGGAGTTCTGCTCTTTCTGATCGGTGAAAAACTACTGCCCATTGTCAATCCGGAACATAGGGAGGCGGCCTGATGAGTATCACAAAAAGCCCAAAAAACAAACAGACAGAGGAAATTATGGATCATATTGAAATTAATGGCAAAAAATTAGCCATAAACCGCCGTAGTTTTTTGAAAAGCAGCGCCTTTTTCGGCGGGATGCTGGCCGTCAGCCAGCTGCCCGGCCTGGGAATGTTCTCCAATGATAACGCCAGGGCGGCAAACAGGTTTGTGACCAATGCTTATCCCTTTGACAAGGCGGAAACAGTGATTTACAGCTGCTGCCTGCAATGCCATACCGCCTGCACGATTAAGGTAAAGATCTTTAATGGCGTCATGGTAAAGGCGGACGGCAATCCCTATAGTCCGGTTAACATGCATCCGCATCTGCCTTATGATACCCCGCCCGAAAAGGCGGTACTCTACGACGGTCGTCTCTGCCCCAAGGGCCAGGCCGGAGTACAGACTATGTATGATCCATATCGGATCAGGAAGGTCTTAAAACGTAAACCGGGTACCAGGAGGGGGGACAGCAAATGGGTTACCATTGATTTTGATCAGGCCGTCAGCGAGATTGTTAACGGCGGCAATCTTTTCGGTGAAGGGCATGTGGAGGGCCTGAAGGATATTATGGCAGTGCGTGATCCTGAACTGATGCGGAACCTGAAGGCGGACGCCGGGAAGGTAGCAGCCAATGTGATGAGCGCCGCTCAATTTAAGGCCAAACACCGGGCTCATCTTGACAAACTTATTGATCCGAATTTTCCGGATCTGGGCCCAAAAAATAATCAGTTTGTCTTTCTGGCCGGTCGAATTGAACATGGCCGCAAAGAGTTCTCCAAGCGTTGGGTTGGCAATTCATTAGGCTCGGAAAACTGGTTTGAGCATACCACGGTATGTGAACAGTCTCATCATATTGCCACCAAAAAATTTGGTTCCACCTATATAGGCGGTAAATATAATTCCGGCCTTAAGGAGGTTTTGGAAAAATACAAAAACGGCCCGGATCATTTCAAACCCGATATTTCTAATTGTCAATTTGTTATTTTTTTCGGCACCAGTCCTTTTGAAGCCAATTTCGGCCCCACTAACTGGTCATCATATATTACCAACGCCCAGGCCCGTAATGGTCTGAAAGTGGCCGTGGTCGATCCCCGCTGCAGTCATACGGCTGCCAAAGCCAATTACTGGCTGCCGATAAAACCGGGCAAAGACGCGGCCCTGGCCTTTGGACTCATCCGCTGGATTATTGATCATAAAGCCTATAATGAGGCCTATTTAAGAGCCGCCAACCGTAGTGCCGCCAGACTTAACGGTGATACTACCTGGTGTGATGCCAGTCATCTTGTTCTGTTGGATAAGGACGGTAAAACCGCCCTGAAATTCCTGCGCAGCGATGACGCGGCCCTTAGCGCCGAGCATCACCTCCTGACCAGCGTTAACGGCCGGCTCACGGCCTTTGAACCCTACAAGAAGGATAATAAACCGCTTGTTGGCGATCTATTCGCTGAGGGTGAGATTAACGGTATGAAATATAAGACGGTCTTCGCGGTATTACGTGATCTGGTCAACGAGCGTACCGTTGAGCAATGGGCAGAGGAGTGTGGTCTGCCCATTAGGCAGGTGATTGAGGTAGCAAAAGAATTTGTCAGTCACGGCCGTCAGGCAGTAGCGGATATGTACCGCGGCCCGGTACAGCATACCAATGGTTATCATAACGGCCGGGCGATTCTAACCCTGAACCTGCTGGTTGGTAATGGCGACTGGAAGGGCGGGCTAACCAAGGGCGGCGGCCATTGGCATGAGGACGGCAGCAAGCACGGGCCTTTTCATCTCTCCAGGCTCCATCCTGACAAACTTGACCATTTCGGTATTAAGCTCAGCCGGGAAAGCAGGCATTATGAGGACTGCAGCCTCTTCTTCAAATTTGGTTATCCGGCTAAACGCACCTGGTATCCTTATACCGGCAACGTCTGTCAGGAGGTAATTCCCAGTGCGGCGGATGGTTATCCCTACCCCATAAAGGCCCTTTATCTTCACATGGGAACACCGGGGATGTCGGTGCCGGGGGCCAACTCCACCCTGGAGATTCTCCGGGATACCCAAAAAATCCCCCTCTTCTTCGCCGATGATATCGTTATTGGCGAGAGTTCCATGTACTGTGATTATATTTTCCCTGACACTGCCATCTGGGAGCGCTGGGGAACGCCGCATGCGGCCCCTAACATTATCACCGAAGCCAGTAAACTGCGGCAGCCCGCGGTCGAATCCATGGTTGAGAAGTGTACGGTCTTCGGACGGCAGCAACCCATTTCCATGGAATCTCTTATGCTGGCCATTGGTGAAAAAATGGGGTTGTCAGGCATGGGCAAGAATGGTTTTGGACCAGGGTTGGATTTTAACGCCCGTGAAGATTTTTTTGTGAAGATGGCGGCTAATATGGCCTATGGCGATCAGGGCGGCAAGAACATGGTGAAAGCGGCCTCAGCCGCGGAGATGAAGATATTCCGTGATGCCCGCCGCCATCTTACCAAGGCCGTATACGAGGAATCATACTGGAAAAAGGCCGTGGGGAATGACGAAGACCTCTGGCGGCGGACGGTTACCGTCTTAAACCGCGGCGGCCGTTTTGAGGCAGCCTCAAAGGCATATAAGGGTAATTACATGCGTCATCAATTTAAAAGTCAGTTTCACATCTTTGCCGAGGATGTGGCATTAGGCAAGCATTGCATGACCGGCAAACATCTGCCTGGCATGCCGATTGTCCAGGCGGTGCAAAACGCTGCCGGCAAAATGGTGAACTTCAGCCGCAGGTATCCTTTCCATCTCTTTACCTATAAGCATATTTTGGGCGGTCAATCCCGTACCATCAGCGATTATTGGACAATGTCGGCCGAGGCCGGAGAGAATTATGTCTGGATGAATACGGTAGACGCCCAGCGCCTGGGTCTTAAACGCGGCGACCGGGTACGGCTTATCAGCCCGGATAATCCCAAAGGCACTACGCCTGTTACCGCAAGCACGAACAAAGATGTAGTGGGTAAAATCAAGGTTGTGGAGGGTATCAGACCGGGCACGGTTTGCGCGTCATGGAGCTTTGGGCATTGGGCCTATGGCTCAAGCGATGTCAATGTCAACGGCAGAGTAATCAAGGGTGATGCCCGGCGGGCCACCGGTATATGCCCTAATCCGGTGATGGCCGTTGATTCTCAGGTGAAGAATATGTGCCTGTCTGACCCTATAGGCGGCTCCTGTTCGTTTTATGATTCCTTTGTGGATGTCATCAAGGTTTAGCGGTCTGATTTTTCAAAAAATAAAGAGTCGTGGAGCGGAGGTAATATTGTGAAGCTGTTATCCTGTTTATTAACGATGTTCCTAAGTGTTTTATTACTTACCTGCGGTGAGGTCTGGCCGGCCTCACCGCAGTCATCGACGGGCGGCGCTGTCGATAAAGAGATAAACCAGGCTGATAAGGCCTTTGGACTGGCTGATTATAAACGGGCGGCAGCCATCTTGCGTCAAGCTATTACGGGGTCAGGCGCTAAAAGCCGCCCCATACTCTGGAGTAAATATAAACGGGCCGTACTGGCTCAGGCCAGTGATGATTATTTAAGCGGGGTACCCAAAGATCGTTACCGGGTATCGGCGGCAGTCTTTGGCCGTGATTACAAAAAAGAGGGGATTGCCAAATACTTTCTGCTTGATGTCCGGCAGCCGGATGAATTTATCAAAAGCCATATTGCCGGGGCGTTAAATATCCCTTTCCGTCAGGTCTTACATCATCTTGCCTGGCTGCCTGAGGCCGGAAAAGGCAGAATTCTGCTTATTATCTGCCGCAGCCAGCATCGAGCCAATCATGTGCTGGTAATATTGCGTGAACTGGGATATACCAACGCCTATACCCTGCAAGGCGGCTATCACGCCTATCAACAATGGCTGCGCAAAGATGCTCTGCCAGCCGCTGGTTCCGCGCCGCCCGTTCCTCCCAAGGCAGATGAAGAGGAGGACTTCAGCTGCTGAGGACTCAATGAAAAATATTACAGAGGGAAGATGATTTCATACGTTTTAACGAGGTGATAATAAATTATTTTGCAACAACGCATAACATCATAGACGTCCCCCTTTCTCTAAGTAGATCGGACTTTTCGTTTCATGACAAGCATGTTAACTACGACGCCATCAAGTGTCTGCATATACAAATTAGAGCTAAATAACAGCTTGGACACATACCATTTTGGACGCAAAAAAGGGGTTAGAAATTAATCTAACCCCTCGCATATAGTCAAGCTATACCGCTGAATTTATTACTGGTGGGCGAGGTGGGATTCGAACCCACGACCTTCGGCTTCGGAGGCCGACACTCTATCCAGCTGAGCTACCCGCCCTTGTTAATGAGATGCAGAATTTAATATGTTATCACGAATAGCATCATTCGTAAAGTCCTTTGTTTGAGGATTGCCAGCTGCAAACTGGCATTGCTTTACTCTAAGCTCAATTTTAATGATTTTCTGGTGCCAGGGGTAATTCGATGATCATTATCTATTGTTAGGCTCAGGAGAGCGGCTACCTTGCCGTTATTAAGCACCAGAGGGATTTGCCGGCGTTGAAAGCGGGGAATTTTACGATCAGTCATAAAGTCGCCTACCTTTTTGCTGCCCGGCCCGTTTACAGGACAGAAACGATCCCCGGGACGATAGTTCCTGATGATGAGGGGGAAATTTATACAGGCATAGTCAAGGTAACAGATTTCCTTCTGACGTAAGGCAGCGGAGCTTGGCGGGGTGGTAATTTCAACGATGAGCTGACGGCTTAGAACCGGAAGTTGGTAGATTCCCGGGCCGGGAACAGTGTATTCAAAACCAGGGCCGTCCAAGTCAACCAGATCCTGACGACTGTTTGTCTCGCCCTGGGGACAGGCCATAATCAACCGGCCATTCTCCAGCCAGGCCCGCAGGCCGCGGCCAAGATGTATAATGTGGGGATGAGCCGCTGTTAGATGGATTATGGATTCTATCTGCCTCTGGCCCGGCCGGCGCTTTAAATGCCAGAAGGCCTTTTCCAGCAATCTTCTTTTAATGGCGAGCGGCTGGCAGGCAAAGGCCTCAAGGTTGATAAGCAGGCGGCGGCCTTCTACCTGGGTTGTCCGCCGCCAGGCCTTGTCCGTTATCTCGGCCAGCAGCTCATCTTCGGCCTGTAATATGGCGGCGGTTCGACATAATACCTCTTTTAAGGCGGGATTAAACTCCTGGATCAGGTGAGGCATGAGGTCTAAACGCACCCGGTTTCTAAGATGTTGACGGCTGCTGTTGGAGGAATCGGTTAGACTTTCGATATGGCGGTCCTGCAGATAGGTGAGAATTTCCTGCCGGGCGACAGTCAACAGCGGCCTGATAATCTCATCGCGCCGCATCCGCATACCGGCCAGCCCCTGTCTGCCGCTGCCTCTCAGCAGACGGATGATTACCTCTTCAGCCTGATCG
>JAJRZN010000096.1 GCA_024275235.1 Deltaproteobacteria bacterium | reverse complement strand
GAACATGGGTTATATCCTGATCTTTCAGTAATTCATCATAGATGTCAATAACCGCCCCGCCGGGAAACCCGAAGATGCAGTTCACATTCTGTTCCTTCAGACATTTCATCAATGCCTGAGCGCCGGTGATTTTCATAAAATCCTTCCCTGCCTTATTTTGATTCAGAAAAGACCATTTACGGCCTTACGCTATCTTTGAAGTCAATATAGCCGCCATAGCTGAGATGTCAACAATTTTGGATTTAAGCCCGCGATTTGCTTATTATACGTATTTTACCCTATGCAAAATATTATTTTTTTGTTAAATACTGCCCACTAAACAGGCACTTCACCGGTGAATTGGAATAGACCGGCAAAAATGCAATGGTGATCTGCCGGCATTAATTCCTGATATCCACAGCACAACTGCCGGATACCAGGCATAGTAACGGCCTCTTGGGATGAAGGCCCAAATCAAGAAAGGAGAACAGAAAAATGATAAAAAAAATTGCAGCGGCGGCCCTCACCGCCCTTCTCGCTCTACCGGTCGGAGCTCTGGCTGCCCCGCACCGGGTGCAGGATTTAGAGAAACAGATGGCCGAGATGAGCAGAATGTTCAACCAGAAGATGGCGGCCATGCAGCAGGAAATCGCGGCTCTTAAGAAGAAACAGGCCGTCCCGGCTCCAGCTGTTGTCGGTTCCGCCGCCCCGGCCGACTGGACAAAGAAGGTTAAGCTGAGCGGGATGGTACGATTCCGCGGTTACGATCTCCAGAATTTCTGGAATTTCGATAACAGTAAGGATAACGACCACTGGAATGTCTTTCGACTTAAAGGCAGCCTCAAGGCCACAATAAAGGCCACCGACGATGTTACCACCGTTATCCAGCTCACCGACCAAACCTATGGCGAAGGAGTAGGAGTAGATGTTCATAACGGTTACGAAGGTGACAACAGAGACAACAAGGTCTTTCTTGATAACGCCTATATCAATATCCGCAACATGTTCAATCTGCCCGTAGACATGACCTTCGGTCGCCAGAACCTCGTCTATGGCAGCGGCTTTGTAATCCTGGACGGTCAGTCACAGTTTGCCTCTACATCTATCTATTTTGACGGTGTAAAACTGCGCTGGCACGCCACAGACAAGACCTTTCTTGATTTACTCTACATGAAAGACCAGGAGGGAAACCGTGATAACGCCTCTAACGATGACATCACCCTCTCCGGCGCCTATCTGACCAGTAAAGGCTGCCCCTATATCGGCAAGAGCGAGTTGTATATTTTAAATCGTGATGATGAGGGGCTTGGCAAAAACATCTGGATGTACGGTGTGCGTCTCTCCGACAAGCTGAACAACGGTTTTGACTACTCTGTAGAGGCGGCCATCCAGCGGGGTGATGCCAATAAAACTCAGGATCAAAAGGCCTGGGGTACCAAGCTGGATGCCGGTTACACCTTTCAACAACTCAGCATGATGCCCCGCATCTATCTCGGTTATGATTATCTGAGCGGTGATAAAGATCCAGGCAACACCACTACCGGCGACAACGAGGGCTGGGATGTTTTCTATGGCGGCTGGCCGCAGTTTGGCGATCTCCTGGCCTGGAAATATGTCCAGATACCTGCCGGAAATGCCTTGGGAAATGTCTATAACTATAACCGACAAAGTTCAACAACCGGTGAGGCTGTTTACTCCAACCTCCAGATCATGACCCTGGGAACCAGCGCTCATCTGCTGAAGAACCTCGCGGCCAATATCTCCTACTCCAAGCTCAAGTTTAATCATACCTATGCCGGAGTTTCTGACGATTTTGGTGATTATTATCAGGGCAAGCTGAAATACCAGTACAACAGAAATTTAAGTTTTTCCATGTATGGCGCCCTCATCGCCCCCGGCGATGCCTTTAACTCCACGCCTAAGAACAATGCCACCGAGGCCTATTGGGAGACTGAATATAAATTCTGATATTCGGTTTTTCAAGGTCCTCCCAGAAGAACTCGTAAAGAAGGCGGCCTCTAATCAGGGGCCGCCTTCTTTTATTGCCGGATTCATATAATCTCGATAAAGTTTTTTGCCATTTTCAAGCCGGGCGTATTGCAATACGCCCCTACGATTGTGCCATATCCTGATTTATAGAAATTTTTTGCCCCTTTACATCAGTTCTCTGCCGCGGCGCCAGAATTCCTCCACCGCCGTTCGCCCCTCATCTCCCAGATCTTTTGAAAAATCATTTACGTAAAGCCCTATATGGGCCGCGCTGACCTCGGCTGCCATCTCCTGAGCGTGTTCTTTGATATAGGGCTGGCGGCGGTCATGAGCAAAGGCCCAGTTGATACTGCTGACAATGGCCGTTTCAATAGACTGGATAGTCTCCCGGCCCAGACTGCGGCGGGCGGCAATGCCGCCCAGAGGGATGGGATGGCCGGTCTCTTCCTCCCACCAGGCCCCGAGATCACAAATCATCTCCAGACCGGAATCACGGTAGGTGAAACGGCTTTCGTGAATAATAACCCCAGCCGCCGCTTCGCCACTTATAACGGCGGGCATAATACGCTCAAAGGGCAGGTAAACAAAATTGTCGAATTCCGGCCGGGCCATCCGCAAAAGGAGAGCGGCAGTGGTATAACGCCCCGGCAGGGCAATGGGGTCATGACTGCTTATCCCGCGGCCCGCTCCGGCCTGCTGAATAAAAAGCGGCCCGCATCCCCGGCCCAAAGCGGCGCCTGAACGCAGCAGAGTGTATTCATCACGGACATACATCAAGGCATGAAAAGAGAGCTTGGTGATATCCAGACGCCCCTCCATGGCCCATTGATTCAAGGTCTCAACGTCAGTCAGAATCTCCGGCCGCAGAGTAAAACCAGCCGTGCTTACCATACCGTTCACTAAGGCGTTAAAGATAAAGGTGTCATTGGGACAGGGCGAAAAACCAATGCTTAACTCAGTCATAAATCGCCCCCATGAGCCAGAATTGCCCGCAGGGCCTCCGCCCCCCGCCGGGCGGCATCGTTAAGCCGCCAGCGGGAGGTATCCCGATCCTCAACCATATTACTCACTGCCCGCAGCTCAAGACAGGGAATACCAAAATCTTTACAGACGCGGGCCGTTGCCGCGCCCTCCATGTTTTCGCAGATAAGCCGCCAGCGGCGGCGCAGAGCCGCGCCCCGCCCCGCCGTGCCGCTGACACTGTTCACCGTGGCAAATGGCCCCTGGTGGAAGATAATGGCCGCCCGCCGCAGGGCCTCAGCGGCACTTTGCAAAAAAACTTTATCCATCTCCATATAGTTGTTAACCTCAATTCCGTTCAGAGGCTGAATATCATCACCGAGGCAAACCCCCATATCAGCGACAATCTCCACCTCCGCCAGGGCAATGTCAAGCATATTTAAGCCGCTTTCCTGATAGGCTCCGGCCACTCCAAAATTAATGACCTTGAGTACCGCCGCCCCCGGCCCGCCGGCCAGACAATTACCAAGCACCACGGCCGTCTCAAGAAGACCAACCCCGGTTATAAGGGGCTGCCAGCCCCGGTAATCAGTCAGAAGTTGCCGGACGGGCTGCATCTCCATCTCGGTGGCAGCGGTTATCAGCAGCATCTCTGTACCTCTCTATGATTAAATTTCAAATTATTTTATAGTAACTTCAGGTAACTACCCAGAGCTAAACAGTGATGGCGTCGTAGTTAACATGCTTGTCATGAAACGAAAAGTCCGATCTACGGCGTTGTGGCGTTTCGGCATACCATATGTATGGCCGAAGCCCTGCCGGATCACCACGCCTCGCAGTCTACGCTTAGCTGTATATAGAACTTTTCGCAGTCTACGCTTAGCTGACTTGGCCATCTTTAGTTAGTAATGGACTTTTTACGAGTCCATAAACAGTTACATTTTATAAAGATATAGCTTGCCATTGCCTCTGAGACAACGTATTTTAGCAAAAAATTATTTTTCAGGTTCGCAGAAGATGCTTATTCGTGAAAAAGCAGAAAAAAAGGAACGAAACTCACTGTCCCCGCAGGCCT
>JAJRZN010000095.1 GCA_024275235.1 Deltaproteobacteria bacterium | reverse complement strand
GTGATACCAATCAGGCAGAGCCGCCGGCCGGGATTACCATAAAAAGCTGCCGCCATGAGCCCGAAATCCCGGCGGGTATTGTCACTCTCCAGAATGGTGACCCCCTCCAGGGCATCGGACGGCAATTCCCGCCCCCTTTCAATCAGCAGGGCGCTACATCCCCCGGCCGCCGCCCGAGCCGCATACTCATGGCCGTCGACCGTTGAACCGGGCAGAGCCGCGAACAGCAGACCTGGCCCCGCCTCTCTGGAATCACAGATAAGCCCGCTTATCCGCTTATCAAGACTGCCGCTCCGCCTTTGGCAGCCGGTATCCCTGATGAGGTCAGCGATGAGCCGCTTTTCCTTCCCCTCTTCCAAAGTGTTCATTGGCTCTTTGCTTAACCTCTAAGAAACGTAATCGCAGGCGGCATACCTCGTTATCACGCAATCTAACGCCGGGCCTGGGGTGCTGCCACTTCACCTGTCCGGCCCCGTTTATTATCAGCCTGACCTTAAGGCCGCTCAGACTCCGTAAGGCCCGGCGCAGACTGTAGCCCCGGACATCTGGCATAACGCCGGCAGTACTCTTGACGCTTCCCCGCTTTCCGGCCCGTTCATGTTTTCTCCGCCAGCGCTGCCAGACCGCGAAATAATCCCGCCTGACCGGTTCTGTCGCTGCTTTTCGGCGATATATCAGACGGCGGCCGCGCAAGATACGTCCTATAGCGGCACCGCATAATGAGCCGCTGCCCGGCTTACTTAAACTCTCAAGGGCGATAAGCAGCACCAACGGGGTGCGGCCGGTTTGAATCCCCATTGACAGGCTGTTATAAATAACCTTTTTCTCCAGCGGCGGTTCTGCCCCCGGTTTACCTACCGTCCCCGCCTCTTTAAATTCAATACTGGCCGCCTCTTTGTCCGCCGACTTGAGCAGAGACTCCAAAACTATTGGCCCCTTGACACCAACCCGACACTTCCGCAAGATATTCAAGAACTCCCGGCCTGGGAATTTGGAATCAACAGCGGCAGCAGTCTTAAAATTGGCCGTCAGGATTTTTTTACTGCCATCTAAACGCAAACCTTCCAGCAAATGAGGCCTTAACCCCCTGCCGCCGTTAATCAAGCGCCCGAAGACAGCCGCCAGGCCAACAAAGGAAACAGGGGTTAAAGGAGTTATGGTCGTAGTCGTAAATGCTGTATCCGCCGCCCCGCCCAGGGCGCTGACCGCCAGACGAGGCGGAGCGGCCGCCATGATTTCCTGTATTGCGCTAAGACCGGGGCCATAATAAACACCCTCCTGAATCTTCTGCCATATCCCCTTGTTAAGTCCTGTCAGCCCTTTCACCGGCAGCTTCATAAACCGCGGAACAAGATGGATGATTACCTTTTGCGGCCCGCTGCGATCAGGCGGCTTAAGCAGTCCCGAACGAAGGGCGGCCGCGGTCTGCAGATACCTGAACATACCGCCGATAAGCACCGGGTCTTTTAAGGCTCGATTACGGCGGTTAAAGCTGTCATATTGCCAATAGCGATTGGGGTCATATGATGGAATATTCGCCAGAGCCTCAATCTTACCATCAGCGGCATTCAACAGCAGAGCCATACCGGAACCGGCCCCTCTTTTTTTGATCAACCGGGTTAAGGTCTTTTCCAGCAAAATCTGCAGCTTGATATCAATAGACAAGACAACCGCTGCCCCGCCGGTGAGATTAGAGATATTAATCCCCGCCCCCTCCAGCGCCTTGGAATCAGGTAATAAATCACCACTTAAGACACCGTCGTAGGTAAATTCGGCACCCGCCAGCCCCTGACCGTCCCTGGTAAAGCCAATAACCTGCGCGGCAGCATCACCATAGGGGTAGAAACGATGCTGGACGGCCCGCAGATGAATACCCTTTATCTTTAACCTGACTATTTTATCGGCTTCAGCCGTCGATATATACTTTTTAAGCTGGACAAAGGCCTGCTCGTTTCGCAGCAGCCCGGTAATTTTTCTGCTGTTCAGACCAGGTATCTTCAGCAGCCGCTTTATCCCAGCCGGGCCGGGATTTAATTCCATGGGCCTTAAATTAACCGAGTAACTCCGCAGACTTAAGGCCAGAGGCCGCATATTGCGATCATAAATATCACGCCGCAGGGGGCTCTCGGCCGCTATAAACTTATCAACCTTGGCAGACTGCGGCCTTACCGCCTTTTTCGCCACCGATGGCGCTCGGTGGTATGAGCTCACATACCATAAAAAATACCCCGCAGTTGCCAACAGGATTATGAACAGCCATAACCAGCCGCGACCCCTCCTCGCTGTTTGGCGCTGATACCTCATCTCTTTCCATCGCCCATCGGCGTTTGAACTTTTAAAGGCCGATATTTTGCGCCTTATATTTTGCGCCTTTACAGGCGTTGTATCTGGCTTTTCAGCGGAGTATGAAGACCGAGACGCCCAGCAGTTTTACTGATATAATGCCTGGAAATCAGCTTTTGGCGCTGACTGTAGAGCTGTTGCTCGGTCTTTAACATATTGACTTTGAGATTCTGTTCCAGATTCAGATTATTCAAACCGCTGCGCAGCAAAAAACCAAAGGCCACACTGCTGACCAGAGCGCTGATGGCGGCGCAGAGTAATATAACTCCCACCGCTTTTTTTAAGGTCTGGTTGCCGCTGATGGCCATGGGCCTTACCATAACGGTTTGGCGGCCGTTAAATGTATTGGAAAAATCCTGAATCATAATGTCTCCCTTTTCGCCATTCGCAATTTAGCACTCCTGGCCCGTGGATTACGCCGCAGTTCATCTTCTCCGGCTATAACCGGTTTCCTGGTCACCATTGACAAGGACGGGTTACTCTGAAAGGCCCGTTTAATCAGACGGTCTTCCAGGGAGTGAAATGAAATAACACAGAATTTCGCCTCATTTTTTAACATTTGCGGCCCGCGCTCTAAAATACGCAACAGATTATCCATCTCCTTATTAACCGCTATACGCAGGGCCTGAAAAACCTTGGTGGCCACATGAATCTTCTTTGGTTGAAATTTACGAGGTACAGCCCTGGCGACCAGCGCCACCAGTTGATCAGTGGTTATAAATTGTTCCTTACGGCGTTCCTGAACCACAAAAGAGGCAATACGGCGGGCCTGCCTCTCCTCCCCGTAAAAATAAAAGATATCAGCCAGTTCTTCGCGGCTGGCAGTATTTAATATCTGAGCGGCCGTCAGGTCTTGCGCCTTGTCCATTCTCATATCGAGGGGCTCTTTACCCTGAAAGCTGAACCCCCTGGCGCTGCTGTCCAACTGGTATGACGATAGGCCGAGGTCTAATAACAGACCGTCTATTTCATCTATACCCAGCTCAACCAGCCGTTCAGGCAAATTAGCAAAATTATCATGGATATATTCAACCCGGCCGCCAAATTCAGCCAGGTTACGACGGGCCATGGCAATGGCATCGGTATCGAGATCAAAACCAATCAAGCGGCCGTCAGGGGCTGATCTCCTTAATATTTCCCGGCTATGACCACCCATGCCAAGATTGCCGTCCACGTAAATACCGCCGGGGGCAGGGTCCAGCAAGTTCATGGTTTCCGCCAGTAGAACTGGACAATGCGCCATGGTCCCCGGCGCCTCACATGAGACCGGCTTTTAAGAGGCTGACATCAAAAGAATCATAGTCATCCGCCGTGGGTTTGCTTTCCTCCTCCCAAACCTTTTTATCTAATATCTCAAAATAGGTCATTACTCCGCTAAGCACGACCTCACGGTCAATACCGCCCTCTTCGCGCAGTTTGGGGGGGAGAAGAACCCGGCTCTGCTTATCAAGCTGACACTCAACCACCCCGCCGATAATATAGGTGGCCATTCTCTTCATCTCGGGCTGTTCCCGCATACTGGCGAGAAGACCAACCTCCAGCTTCTCCCATTGTGGAAAGGGGTAGGCCCGCAGACATTTATGCCAGGGGATAACCATGAGACGCTCGTCATATTGACGGCGCAGAACATCCCGGAAGCGGGCCGGAATACTCAACCGGCCCTTGCCGTCCAGATTATGTTCCGAGCGGCCGCGAAAATGATAAACCGGCCCTGACGGTTGTTCTATGCTCATAGTTGAAAATTCCCCAATCTTTCCACATTAACCCACATCCTACTACTTTATAGCTAAACAGCCAATGATATGTCAAGATTTTTTTAAAAGAGGGTCAAGCTCAAGCAAAAACACAACTTATTGATTTAATTGATATAAAATTCAGGCATACCATATAACGAAGCGCCAGAGACAATCTGCAACTATATATGGTATATAATGAAGTACAACTATAATAACACGCGGCTTAATTTTGAGCAGACAGAGCTGTGGGGAAAAGTGGGGAAAAGTAAGAAAAAATCAAAAAGCAGCAACTTCCTCATACAAAAAAATGACGGATAGCTCCTTAGCAACTTAATTTTTTGTTACAGACGCGGGATGTTGTTTAGAAAGGAATTACAGAAAAAAGAAGATGAGGATAAGGGCTGCCAATTACCACACTAATGCCCCATATCATAGTGTTTCGCACGGGCAATAGTCAGACATGATATTGCCTCTTAATTTTCGACCACAGACAACACTGACAGGCTATGGTTTTACATGACCAACAAACTACCCCGCCATGAGCGGACGAAGTATCAAAATCATTTTGCCCGCAAAGAACTGGATATTAAACCGAGACTACGCAATAAAACGTTTAGATTCCAAGCTAAGCCGCCAGGCATATTCCTTCCGCCGTTTAATTAACCATTAACCGTTACTGACATTTTTTTGCGGCTGCGGTTCCGAGGCGGCTGAACCGGTCTCTATAAGCCGCAGGTCTTTATCGTCAACCTTAACCTCACCGATTAAAGAGGCGCCTGATTCCACCGCCAGGTTTACCGTCTCGACATTGCCCTCGATACGACACCCCTTGACCACGGTGAGATCCTTTGATTTTATATTACCGTACACCTTGCCCTGGCAGATACAGGTATCGATATTAACATCTCCGGTAACAGCGCCGGTTTTACCAATAACCAGATACTCACCCTCGACGTTGCCTTTTATAGTACCATCCAGCTTTAACTTGCCGGAAAAAGACAGATCACCGACTATGTTTAAGCCCTGGCCAATTATACTGTTAATCGCCGCCTTATCAGCAGCTTTAGGGGCAGCCCCTCTGTTGAACAAACCCATGCGCCTAACTCCTCCCTGATCTTTTCGAGATATATCGGGCAATCCTGACAAATTTTAAGGGATTAACGGTTCGCCCCTTATAAACAATTTCGTAATGCAGATGCGGGCCGGTACTGCGGCCGGTATTACCGAGCAGCCCGATGACCTGCCCCCTTTTAACCTTTTGGCCTTTTTTTACCAGAGTCTTCTCCATGTGCAGGTATTTAGTTTCAAAATCCATGGCGTGTTTAATAAACACATAATTACCATTCCCCCTGGAAAAGCCCTGGGCTATAACAGTTCCTGCCGCGGTACACATAACCACGGTTCCCCTTTTTTGACGAATATCAAGGCCGGAATGAAAGGCGGGCTTATGATTAATGGGATCAATCCGCCGGCCGTATTTAGAGGTAATCGTCCCCCATACCGGCGGCCCCAGAGGAATGGCCCGAATTGCATCTAAGTAATTATCAACCTTAAACGACAGGTCTTTATAGGTATTACTGGAAAGGGGGATAAAAGGCCCGCCGCTGTTCTTAGAGCTGCTCTTCACCTTAATCTTGACCCCGACGACGCGCAGAATTGCCTCAATACTGCGGCTCTTGTTTTTCAGGTCGGCCAGGGCCTTATTGAGCATAGCCTGCTTAGCGCTGTTCTGTTTAATCAATTCACCCAGTTTATCCTGCTGACGAGACTCTCTGAGGGACACCTCCTCAGTCAGGCGCTCTTTAAACTCATTATTCCAGGATCTGGAGGCTCGCAGCTCATTGGAAAGACGAGCCATAGATGTTTTTATCCTGCCGTTTTCTCTAACAAAATGGAATCCGGCAACACTTGAGACAATCAAGACGACCACCGCGATCAGAGAGGCAAACAGGCCGACCTTGATGGCAGATATTGAGACCACAAAGGATCTGGTATCACTCTGCTCACCGGTCAATATTATGTGGAGCTTGTCTGGCATAGATTTAAACAACTTCAAATAGTTACCCGAAAAAGCCAGTACGCCTGGCAAGATAGCAGAGGAGAAGACCCACGGCCACGGTCATAAACCCCATAATACGCAACAGGGCCGGCGGCATAGCAATTAATTGCCGCAGCCAGTCCAACATCTTCTCTGGAAAGGCGGCATAAGGTAAGCCTTCTAAAACGAGAAGCAAACCAATAATACTAAAAATGGTTTTCAAGGCAGAATATTATTTATCAATGGAGGCGTCTTCAACAATAACTTCATAGATCAGAGCGCCAAAGGCCTTATCGGCCCTCAGGGTGCCGCTGACCAGGACAATATCGCCTTTCTTAACCGTCTTGTCTGTAGTGGTGACCACCAACTTGCGGCTGCCACGCCGGCGACTGCCGGTACCGTCAATGAGGCGGAGCCAGGTAAGCCCGCCATAATGGGATATCTTGATTATCTTACCACGCACCTCAACCTTTTGCCATTCAACCTATTCTTTTTTTTGTACAGCCCGGCAATGGTATAACCCTCAGCGCCGGAAGCCGCTTTGATTTTCAGACCCCGGCCAGGCTTGGATGCAGCATCCCGGCCGCCAGCGGCCCTATCGCCGCCCCCCACCACACGTTTTATATGCTTAATACCGCTGGAGAAAATGATATCGCTGAAACTCCGGCCCAGGGTTGGACTGGTATAGCGACCCATATCCATCCCCTGCTTAAATTCAATCACATCCCCCTTGCGCACCAGGGCCTGTTGTATTGCCACCCACTGTTTTCCCTCTGCCGTATCAATATGAACATAGGTATACCCCCCGCTGTTCATGGTTTCCAGCACCTTGCCGGCCAGTTTGCCAGCCGCCTGGGTCACGGCCGAAAATAACAGCATTGTGGTAATTAACAGGACAAAAACAAAGAGTTCTTTACGGTAGGATAACCACATTTTTTCACCTTGAAGAAATCAGGAGTCCAGGCTGACAAATCCTCCTGGAGCAATAACTTCATTTACCCTTGACAAGAATATTTATTAATTGTATCGAATCAGGAACGTCCAGCGTCAATATTTAATCAAAGTAGACCTATTTGCCCCCAATATCTTCAGACAATCTATGAATATCGGCATATCAATTCGGATATTTCTGGCTGCGAACTATCGTTCCAGCCTGCTGATCGGCTGGACTATCCTCATCGCTGCTTCCGGAGCCTGGAATCTCTACCAGAACCACGTTGACACCATAGCCAAAGCCAAAATAGAGGCAAGAACCATTTTCGAGCATAATATCGCCTATCGCAAATGGAGTACCATGCATGGTGGTATATATACCAAAATCCCCAACAAAGACAAGAACAACCCGCATTTCTTCTTTAAGATCAAGGGCTCCCGGTCAAACACCGTGGGTTTCACGATTATCGACCCCTTCCAGGTAACCCAGCAGGCCTATGAGGTTTTACACAAGCAGTCATCAAATCTGGCCGCCTTCAGCCACACGGTAAGCCTCAATTATCGGGAAACCATCGATCCTTACGACAAACCGAACGCCTGGGAAGCAAAGATTCTCAAAGAATTTCGCAGCGGAGCAATTACCGAGGCGAGTACCATTACCACAATCAACAGCGCTCCTTACCTGAAGCTCTTAAAACCATACATAATTGACCAGGGATGCCTTAACTGCCACGAAAGCCCGGAGTTCAAAATCGGCGCCGTACACGGCGGCATGAGCGTGGCCATCCCCATGCAGCCCTATTACGCGACAGCGGTCATGGCGAGACACACGATTCTCCTGACTCATCTCCTGCTCTGGCTCCTCGGCGGCCTGGCCATTATCAAATTCTCCGCCGCCTTCCAGCGCTATCAGGAAACAATTACCGAGAGTGAAAAAAAATTCCGTATCGTATCTGAATTCGCCTATAATTTTGAATATTGGATAAAGGAAAATAATCAACTGGCCTTTATATCCCCCTCCTGTGAAAGGCTCACCGGCTATTCACGCCGGGAATTCATGGACAACCCCAAATTATTATTAGATATAATTCATCCCGACGACAAAGAGATGTATCGCCGCCATCTGCATAAAATAGACGATCCGGAACATAACGGCACCGACTTCCGCGTAATAACCAAAGACGGACAGGTTCGCTGGTTCACCCATACCTGCAGCCCCATATATATTAACGACCAGTTTCTGGGACGCCGGGGAAGCAGTATTGATATTACCGAACATAAAAAGCTTGAGGAACGCCTTAGCCACAGCCGGCGTTTAGAATATCTGGGGCGGTTCGCCGGCGGCATCGCCCATGATTTTAACAATGTACTGGCCTCCATCAACACCTTCAGCCACCTGCTGGCCGAAGAGAGCCGCGGCAATAAAACAGCCGGCGACTATATCAAATATATAAACATCGCCACCAAACTTGGCAAAAACCTCACCGCCAACCTCCTGTCTTTCGGCAAAAGGCAGAGTGTTGCCCTGCGGGCCGCCTCCCTGAACAATATCATCTCCGGCATAGCCGACATCCTTCGCAGTCTGGTAGACGAGGATATCAACCTCCAGATTAAACTTGCCGAAGAGGATCTATCCATAACGGCAGACAGGCATCAACTGGAACAGGTGCTGATTAATCTTTGCACCAACGCCAGAGATGCCATGCCGGGCGGTGGAACCATCAAGATTGTCAGCGAGGCGGTGGAGATCGAGCCTTCCATCACTGGTAATATTGATAAAATTCCAGCTGGCTGTTACATGAAGCTCAGTGTCGCCGATAACGGCGAGGGAATTAACCCGGCTGACCTGAACAGGATATGTGAGCCCTTTTTCACCACCAAGGATCCGGCCAAAGGTACCGGCCTGGGCCTGGCCATTATCCACGATATTATTAAAAAGCACGGGGCCTTTTTTGATGTCCAGAGTGTTGATGGAAAAGGAACGACCTTCGCGGCTTATTTCCCGGTGAAACACGGTTCAACGTCACTTACTCCTCCCCTGAAAAATCCCGATCTGCCAGCCCCGCCGTCGTCAGACACGGCTCAAGCTGACGACAAAACACCTCCTCAGCCCAGGGTCGGCAGTGACATAAAAGAGAATACCCCGATCAGGCCCGCTTCCCGCGGAACGATTCTGCTGTCTGACGATGAAGAGATGGTGCGCAACTCATTGACTATTCAATTACAGCAGGCGGGCTTTAATGTTCTCGCCGCCGCCAATGGCAAAAAGGCCATCAGCATCTTCATTGACCACAAAGATGAAATCAACCTGGCGATTTTAGATCTTCTCCAACCCCTTAGAAACGGCCGGGAAATATACGAAGTTATATACAAAAACCAGCGCCGCCTGCCGGTCATCTTTATCAGCGGCGACACAAACAATCTTCTTTCCCCGGAAATACTTGCCCGGCCAGGGGTGAATTTCATGGCAAAACCCCTGGTAACAGAAGACTTTATGGCCCTGGTTGAAGATCTGACCTCAGGCAGCACTTAGGCGCGCTTACTCCATTGCCTGCCCCCCGCCTGCCTGTACTCCGCGGACTTGCTTTTTAACTTGCGATAAGCAATAAGTTGTGTTAGAGAAAAGCAGTTTTAAAATTGTTCTCAATCAGGAGATTTTGATGACCAGAAAAGCCTCTTTAAACGACAGCGCCGCCAGGACTATCTGTTTGTTCCTGATCGTTACGCTTTGGGCATTCGTTCTGCCCCTGTCGGTTGAGGCCGCTCAGATATCAGCAGCTGAAAGCAGCGCCCAGCTCCGGGCCGCGGCCAAGAAGATCCTGACCCTGGATGCCACTCACAAGCTGCTGAATACCGATTGTATAAAATGCCATTTATCGGAACCAGCCGATATCAAACGGGCCGGCGGCAAGCATAAGACTGAGGTCACCTGCCTTGACTGCCATATTGATCACCTGCCAAGCGGCACCAAGACCATTCCCCAATGTTCCATGTGCCATGACCCCTCGGATCAGGCCCATTTTGCCCTTGGAACACGTTCCGTCTGTCTTAAATGCCATCGTAATCCTCATACCCCTTTAATCATAACTATTCCCAACAAGCACTGGGTAAACAAGGCCTGCGAGACCTGTCATCCGGAAAAGGGGAAGGAATTTAAAAAATATCCCAGTAAACACTCCCAGAAAAACTGTACATTCTGCCATCCCAGGAAACATAAACAGATCAAGCGCTGTCTGCAATGCCATAAACCCCACGCCCCATTCATGGTCTTCAAGGACTGCCTGCGCTGTCATAAGCCTCACAGCCCCTTAAATATTCATTATGCCGACAATATACCCAATAAGTATTGCGGGGCCTGTCACACAGATATATTCAAGATGCTCTCCAAAAGTAAAACGAAACACGGGAAATTCAAATGCGCCTTCTGTCACAAGCATAAACATCCTACTGTACCGAGATGCCAGGACTGCCATCAGAAAGTTCATTCAGAAAGCATCCTGTCACGCTTTAATAATAACTGTCTGAAATGTCACCGTAACCCACATGATCTATTAATTTAAAAGGTTTTGGCGTCAATCTGTCTGGCGTCATTTAAGATAAATTCAAGAATGAAGAAAAAGGCGAGGGGGAATATGAAGAAACTAAAAAAAGGCACAAAATTCATAACTGTACTGGCGGCACTGTTATTTGCCTCGGTTATGCTGACCACGACCCAGGTTCAGGCCCGGTTGACCAAGGTGGCCCTGACCGCTAAGATCAAAACAATACCACCGCGGCCAGCCCTGTATGACCAGACCATTAAGCCGTTGAAGATGAAGCAATGCGCTCAATGTCATATTGGTGTATTCAAGCTCTTAAAGGCCCAGGGCCATCGTCATCAGAAGGTATGTACCTTCTGCCATGAGGTTTATCATACCTACTCCCCCGGCCGGGTAAGCTACAAGGATGCTCTGCCTAAATGCGTTGCCTGTCACGGTCATCCGCACGGCAACAAACCTCTCGTGGTTAACTGCAGTAATTGTCATTCCAATGCTCACAGCCCGTTAAATCTGCCCAATATCACCGGGGATATGTGTATCAACTGCCATCCGGGGCCGCCGGCGGATCTGAAGAAATATCCGAGCAAGCATAGTGATCTTGATTGTACCGACTGTCACACCAAACACGGCTATATTCCGAATTGCACCATGTGTCATAGTGAGGACGGCGGTGAGGTATATCATATTGCGGGTAATCCCACTAACAAGGTTTGTCTGAGCTGTCATGTCAGTCCTCATAAACCTCTGCAGATTTCTTACGCGCCCAACACGCCCAAGAAATTATGCGCCAGCTGCCATATGAATCCGACCCATGCCAAGGTATACGCGGATCTGAAGAAGGCCGATTCCAAGCATTTCAAGCTGCTTACCTGCGCTAAATGTCATGTTAAACACGGCAAGATTCCTTCCTGCTTCAAGTGTCATGATCATAAGGGCCATCGCAAGAATTTGAAGGGCTCTGACTGTCTGCGCTGTCATACCGATCCACACAATCCGCTGAATGTGACTTTCTCGCCCACCGATCCCAAGTCCATCTGTGGTGGTTGTCACACCAAGGAGTACAAAACTTTGGTAGCAAGTAATACTCGTCATTCAAAACTGACCTGCACCTTCTGCCATCCGCATCATGGTGAGCTGCCCAAGTGTCAGCGCTGTCACGGCGTACCGCACGGCAAGGATATGCTCAAGAAGTTCGGCGATAAGTGCGGAGCCTGTCACGGCACCGCCCATGATGTCAGAGGCCGTATGCATGGCGCTCCGACACCGGGATCAGTACTGCAGCCATACCTGCGGGAGTACAACAATATAGTTAAGTAAACTATGATTGAGGATTTACTTATTAATCCTCGTCAGTAACACCTGAGGCCGCCGATGGGTATTTAATCATCGGCGGCCTTTTTTATTTTTCGCGGCTTTCTGCTTTGTGGCAAAATATTTTTTGCCACAAAGTTCAGGCCCCTTATTTTAGATGAAAACATGGATAATTTAACCCTTGATGCCATTTTCTCCCAACGTCCGGAAGGCACCCTGTGTTGTGACTCCTCCGGCAAAATAGTCTTTTTTAATCCGGCCTTTAAGGATTTTTTCAGGCTCTTGACCACTGATGATTTATTTACCGGGGGCAACATTTTTACCCTGCTTCCCAACCGCTACCGTGAACTATGGCGGCTCTATATCGGCCAGCCGGCCGGCGAGGATAATATAATCTCGTTAATTCAGGACAACAAGGTAAGATACTGGCAATTATCATTTGCCCGCTCCGCTGCCGGCGATGAAGCCGGCTGGTCACTATTGGTTCGAGATATCACCCCGTTACAGAGCCAGATAAATGAGCTGCGTGATTTATACCAGGCCCTGGAAAACCAGTTTGTTGATGGAGCGGATCAGATAGAAACCAACATTATCCTGGCTCGCGAAATATCAGAGAGAAAGATTGCCCAGGAAAAATTATCAGAAAGCAAAGAACGCCTGAGCCAGATCATTGACGGTAACTCCATTCCCACTTTCGTACTTGATAAAAATCACCGAATTACTCACTGGAACAAAGCCCTGGCCCGTTTGACGGGACTCGCTGATGAGGAGGTAATCGGCCGTGATGTCCAGTGGCGGGCCTTTTACTCTCACAAACGGCCCACCATGGCTGATTTAGTTCTCGAAAAGGCCCCGGAGCGGGAGATAAAACGCTTTTATGACCACAAATATCGGCGCTCAGTTCTACTGAAGGACTCATATGAAGTGGAGGATCGCTTTGAATGGCAGGGGGAGTACAAGTGGCTTTTTTTCACTGCTGCGCCTCTCATTAATCGAACGGGCGAAATCATCGGGGCAATTGAAACCCTGCAGGACATCACCGACCGCAAAGAGATGGAGGAAAAATTCCTGCTCTATCAGGAAATTCTGGAGAAAAGGGTCAAAGAGCGCACCATGCAGCTCCAAAAAACCTATGAGCAGTTACTTCACGCCGAGAAACTAAGTGCTGTCGGTAAACTGGCCGCCTCCATAGCCCACGAATTTGGCAATCCCATTATTGGGATCAGAAATTTTCTGATCGGACTGCATAAAACCGCCGTAATGGATCAAGATGACTCCGAGATGTTGGACCTGGCCATTGAGGAATGCCAGCGGGTTAAAGACTTAATCAGCAATCTGCAGAACTTTAACCGCCCGACCAGCGGCACGGCCTCGCCCATGAATATTCACAAGGCTATCGACGATATGCTGATTTTTTGTAAAAAAAGCTTTAAAGAAAATAAAATTCTTGTTAAGAAAGATTATTATACTCAAATGCCTGAGATTACGGCAGTAGCTGACCAAATTAAGCAGGTCATCTTAAACTGCCTGAACAACGCCCAGGAATCAATTTATCCCGGCCAGGGTATTATCCGTATCTCAACGGAAGTTAACGGCAACATGGCTCTTCTACATATCAAGGATACCGGTAAGGGCATTAAGGATAACGATCTCATACATATATTTGAACCGTTTTTTTCTACCAAACCAGCGGTGGAGGGAACCGGGTTAGGGCTCTCGGTGAGTTATGGAATAATGAAAAAACATCGGGGGAATATTGAGGTGACAGAGACCTCGGCACGGGGTACCACCTTCACCATCTCTCTGCCCATAAACTAATTGCGGCCCTTCGCCCCGCCTTAGAGGAGAACAAAAATGCTGCGAACACTGATTATCTTACTAATAATCCTCGCCCCCCATGCTGCCTTTGGCAAGAAGCCAGCGGCTCCGGTTCTGCTCTTCGACGAGGGCCATAAACAACATTTTTTAATTGAGCAGAATAAGGCCCTTGATCTCTCTAATTTAGCGGCAATATTTAAAGATCAGGGCTTTATCGTTAAGTCATCTGTCAAGCCGTTGACGACTAAATTATTGCGAGAGGTATCCACCCTGATAATATCCGGTACCTTTCAGCCCTGCAGCCGGATAGAAACAGCAGCCATCAAAAATTTTATCAACAAAGGAGGCCAGTTGGTGGTAATGCTTCATATTGCCTCACCGACAGCCGGACTTCTGACGGCACTTGGCGTGGCAATATCCAGTAATATTGTCCACGAAAGGAATAATCTGCTTGCCCCTCCAGGCGATACCAATTTTTACGTGACAAATCTCCCCTCCCACCCGCTGACCAAGGGGCTCTCCCGGATCAACCTATATGGGGCCTGGGCCTTGAACACCCGCCTGGAGGCCAATGTCATCGCCCGCACCAGTCCTCAGGCCTGGGTTGACCTTAACCATGACCAGAAACTTGACGCTGGGGACGCGGTTCAGGCCTTCAGCGAAATTGTCACCGGCCAGCTGGGACATGGCCACTTCATTATTTTTGCCGATGACGCCATCTTCCAAAACCGTTTCCTGGTGGGAGATAACTATACCCTGGCCCTTAATATGGCAAAATGGCTGAAACAGGGGAGTTATTATCGCCTGTGAACCAAGGGCCGGACCTTTCCCCGACTCTCTTGCTTAATGGCCCCTTTTTTAGTAATAGTTACCACTGCTTTGGCCTCGAATCTATCTTTGTCGAGAATCCCGTTAGTCGCAGTATCCACCGCGAAATGAAATACATAACGCCCCGGAGCCAGGCGGTTGGGCGCACTGCGATATATTTCGTAATGCCGCAGATTAAACAACGGCCCCTGATAGACCGGGCTCCTGTTTTCGCTCCAGCCCCTGGTCTTTGACAGCCAAAGTTTATGGCCGTCTGGCGTATCGTACCAGAACCAGAAATCAGCCGGAGACATGCGGCCGAAGGTATGAAGATAAACCACAATGGACAGCGGTGTTCCCTGGCTTAAACGCAGAGCGCCGCTAAGGGCGTTAACCGTCATAGTGAGCAAGGGTTTTTGCCTGGCTACCCTGCTCGCCCTCCTGGGCCAGAGGAAAAATTTCATGGACTTGGGGAAATCCTTAACCGCTTTCGGATAAGGGCCAAAGGTTATGACATAGGCATAATAGATATTAATACTGGTTTCAGTTGCCGACCAGTAATCGCCGCCGCCCTGAACGTTTTTCAGCCCATTGGCATTCAGCGAGACAGCGCTGTCCCGAACGGCGGGGTTTATCAAAGCCTCTAAATCTTCAATGGTCGGCAGCTGCCAGTCACTAAAGGTTCCGTCATAGCCCGCACACTTATAAGTGGAAGGTTTATTATTGAATTTTTTTATAGTCTTGAATGACTCCGGCCATGATTTCCTGCCAAAACAATTACCATCGCTAAGCCATGTAATACCAGTCAGACGATCCATGCTGGTTCCATCGCCATTGGTCAGAAAACGAGGGTACGGGGGCCAGGCGATATCATCATTGAACTTCGAGGCCAGGGTAAGAAAATAGGCTCGCTGGCTATTAGCCGCACTGGCCGTCATGGTGGTGATCCTGGGGGGCAGCGGGGTTTGGCTTATCCTTCTTACCAGCATGGCCCCCAATGGCCTGTCCTTAGCCTGACTGATCAGAGCGCCGGTATCAAAGTTAATAGTGTAAGCCTTACGGGGACTGGCAACTGCCGTGGTGGATGTCCAATAATAACCTGAGGGAGTATCAGCAAACACCGCCCGGAAGGCGGCAGGAAAATCAGTCTGGAAATTCACCAGACTCATCAATTCTACCCGGTCAGGCAACAACCAATCCCGATAATTACCTTTATATCCCAGACATTTAATTTTGGACTTTGCCGAAAATCTGCCCGCTTCCTTCAAGGCACCAGGCCAGCTCAATCCGCGTAAGCACTGGGCATCACGCAGCCACATGAGACCGCTGCCAAGATCAGAAACAGTACCATCATGATTATCCACGAACCTGGTTCGCATCCTGGTGCCGGTAGCTGCCGCCCTCTCAACCACCTTCCGCCCCCCGCGAACCGGTAACACAAATGACTTTTTGACCTTACTCTCGAATACTATTTTGCCATTACTGAAATCAACCACCCAGGCGTCTAAAGGATTCCGGTAAGAGGTGGCACTCCAGTAAGGCCCGGCAAACATTTTAATACCCCGGTTTTTGAGATAATCGGCCGGAACCTTGACGCCAAAATCCAGGAGACTGGCCAACTCATGAATATCAGCCAGACGCCAGTCCTTATAAGTACCTCTGTAGCCAGAACATCCCTTTAACAAACCATCATTTAAGGCCTTAAGCTTTATCTTTGCCCCCAGCCAGGAATGGGAGCTTAAACACTTACCATCGGCCAGCCACATAAGCCCGGTTAATTTATCACTGAAGGTGCCGTCGGTCTTAATTTTGAACCGCGGGCTCGGCCACACCACCCCGCGCTGCTGCTCACCATCCTGCCCGGAGCCCTTACATTCCACAAAAGTGCCTTTGGGGCCATAGCAATTCAGCTGGCCGCTGCGGGGCAGGGTCAACAAAAAAGAGGCGGCATCTTTCCCCACCGGAGCGGCCACAACAACCCCCTGAACGGCTAAACAGAAAACAGCCGTAAATATAATAAATAATATCAGTCTCATTTTTCTTTCTTTTTTACACCTCGCGCCTTAACGCTGACAGCCGGCTGCAAACGCTCTTCAACAGCAACGCTGAAAACAGTAGGGGCAATTATCCGGGGAGCCTTGTAATCTGAGAATTCAACAAACACTCCTTTCACAAAGTCGCCCTCAAGGCGCTTACCGTTTTTGGCGGTAAGCAGACCGTGTCCCTGAAATTTGCCATCCACAAACATACCCCGGTACTCCGCGCCATTATTCATCTTCAAAACACCATGCCCGGTAATTTTGCCAGCCTTGAAATCGCCCTTATATTTACTGCCGTCTATATTGGTCAATTGACCACTGCCCTCATATTTACCGTCTTTAAAGCCCCCTTCATACCAGGTACCGTTGGGAAAGGCGAGTTTACCAATCCCCGAATAGCGCCCATTCTTAAATTCACCCACATAGATCCGGCCGTCAGTCATAATCAACTTACCAGTCCCATTATATTTGCCGTCCTTAAAACTCCCCACGTATTTATCACCATTGAGAGTAACAAGGGTACCCTTACCAGCAAATAAAGCATGCTTGTAATGTCCCTCATAGCGGCGCTTAGAAGGTCCTATCAACAGCCCGTGCCCACGGTAAAACACCCCGTTACGCCACAAACCTTCCCAATGTGAGCCATTGGGGAGTCTTTTAGTTCCCTGACCATTGGCCAGAAAATTATAGAACTGCCCCTCATATTTACCGCCATCCGGCCAGGTCTTAACTCCATGCCCCATACTGATCCCTTTAAGAAAAACACCCTGAATGGTGATCCCCGTTTTCAGGATAACAATTCCCGAACCGTTGGCAAGTCCATTGCTGAAGGAACCAATATACCTGGCCCCATTTGGCATGAGGAGCATACCCCGGCCGTTACGGCAGTCTCCCTTGAGACATTTACCAGCGGGGACGGTCTGACCTGCCGCCAGACATGATGTGGAAAAACAAAGGCTTATTATTAATAATATATAGTACATAATAATTTTGGTAACTTTTCACGAGTCCATCAAAAATACACCATAATATCATAAAATAGAACTGATTTCATTGACCTGATTTACGGCACATTATCTCTATCCAGTATGGTGAGGATGGCGGCCAGGCTACCGTGGGCAACCATGAATATCGGCCCTGATTCTGGTAAATCTCCACCATGCCCACCCGTTTATATTTTTTAAGATAACCAGGAAGCCAATTAAATATCAAGGGCTTAGATGTCCGGCGCCGAAGCCAGGAATAAGAAATATTGACCATAATCAGATATCGCGGCTTGGCCAGTTCGACCTCTTTTATAAGCTCACGCTGCATGGTGAGGGCAAAATTCTGATTTTCCATGAGCGGATACATATAAATATAACCGCTGGCCGACTTGAGACCGCTGTAAAAATACAGCTGCGGCTCCGAGCCAAATACCATAAGACGGTCATTCTTACTGGCGTGGGTTCTCAGGTAATTACCAATAGCCAGAGACTCAACAAAGGGATTGGGCCAATATGTCTCCCGCACCGCCGCCTCCGGCGTACTCTCCCACAGGAAACGACGCTGATTATAGAGGCTGGCCCCTGTAATCATAATGAGCAGAGCGACAGGCAGACCATATTGAACAATCCTGCTGCCGCGGTCAGCCATTATACCGCTTAAAAGCACAAAGGGCAGAGCGGCCAGCAGAGAGGCGGCCGGCAGAATAAAAATAAAATAATGGGGCCGGAAATAGCCGCCCATGGCCACCGCCATGGCCGAGAAAATAGTAAAAGAAGACAGAAACCAAAAGAGCTCTAAACCACGATAACGCCAGACAAGAATAATAATTCCAGCCCCGGAACTTAACCAGAGGAGTGGAGAGGCGCTGATAATATCACCCAATCGGCCGCTTAAAAAACGCCAGGCCTCAGCCCATGAGAGCATCTCACTGTAACGACTGGCGTATTCTACCGTCCAAAACCAGAATTTAGAGAATACCCCGGCCTCATAAAGCCACAGGCAGGTAATAATATAAGGCAGGAAAACCCCGAAACTGAAGGATAGGGCCCAGGCCCAGGGGCGGTCTCCCGGCCGCCGGGCCAGCAGACAGCGGGCCAATCCATAGACAGCCCCCCAGAGAATAAAAAAGAGACCATGCTGTTTAATAATAAAGGCACAGCCAAACATAAATCCAGCCGCCGCCATCCCCCGCAGCGATTGGCGGTCAAGGGCCATAAGCAACAATAAAACCCCGCTGAGAGCCGCCGTAATCACAAAATGTTCAGCGTTGGCGAACACCCCCTGCACCGGCTGCCCCATACTCAAAACAGCAAATACACCCGCCGCCGCCACCCCGGCCAAAGCTCCGGCCTGACGGCGGCCGATAAGGAAGATGAGTATGCTGTTAATGATACTCACCATGAGTAATCCAGCATGAATCCCCCAGGGGCTTGCCCCCAGCAGCTTGATCATCAGGGCGTAGAGCGCGTAAATCCCCGGTAACTTCATATTATAGAGCAGGGTATAGGGAGGAATTCCCTGCAGTAAAAGCTGACCGCCGTAGGCATACTCCCCTTCATCACGTTCCAGAGCCACACCAAGCAGATGCCAGCGCACCCAGACAACAGCCAGGATAATTAACAGAAGACCAAGCCAGGCCGGCCACTCAGCGAACTTATTTACTCTCTTAAAATCAGATAACATAATTATCCAAGCCAAACCGGGGTAAGATGCTGCAAAAACCAGGGGAAATCACCATAGATAAAAAGCAGAGCCGCTGTTCCTCCCGCCGTCCACTGCCACCAGCGGGGCATCCGGTACAACAGCCCATGGGCGAGAATTATATATAACGGGGCCAGGATCGGAAAGAGATAACGACCGGTAATGGCCAGGCCCATCATCCCTGTTTGGCTATAGATACCATAATTCACCAGCTGCATAAGGATGGTGACATAAAACAGGGTAATAAAGAGCGGCGCCCCAAGGCCAGGGGGAACACCAGGCCGCCACCGCAGACAAAACAGGGCCGCGGCCAGAATAAAGAAGGCATAATACATCCTGATGAGACCGGGCTTTTTGTACATAGAAAGCTGGGCGGCAACACCATAGGTACGGGCGAACATATATCTGAGCCAGGAGCGGCTGTAAGATAGTCGGCCTGCAAGAGCCGCTGACGGGGCATTCCCGGCCCGCCGGGCCTCAAGAAGCATATTCAGGGCATCAGCCCGGTCGTTAGGGTTCCTTATCCGCAAGGCAAGACGTTGAGCGGCAAGCCAGTCCAAGCGGCCATTTTTAAATTCCCGCCCCACATACCCTCTGGTAAATAAACGATTTTGCAAACAGGCATCCAGAGGTAAAACCATATTCATCGTCGGCAATAACTGGCCGAAACGCAGCAGATTACCAAGATAAAGATTGAGGTTCAAGGCCAGCAGAGTCAAAAGCGGCAGCAGTTTAAGCCAGTTAAGCCAGGGGCGGGAGCGAAAACCGCCCGCAATAACGGCCGAAAGGGTTTTCCACTCCCGAGCCACCAACACAATTACCATGGCCGCGGCATAGGGCAGAAATACATTTTTGGTCATGGTTCCGGCCAGGGTGAGAATCGCCCAGCCGATAAGATCATTATAACCATGTTCTCTAAAAAAACGGCTCAGATAATAGAGGGAGCTGACTGCGAGCAGAGTGGAAAGGTTATCATAATTCACCGCCCCATAGACAAAGGTCAGCATCATGGTACTGGTCATCATGACCATAAAGAGAAGACGCACCGCCGAGCTGTCCAGCAGCAGAGTTATCAGCCGCCAGGCAAAAAACATGGTCAGCAGGCCAAGAACAACATTAATGAGACGCAAAAATATAAGATCTGACAGGGGAAACACATTAAGGTTTAAAAGCCGCCCCATGAGCCAGAAGTAAAGATCAGGAATATGGGTGATAAGACCAAGATGATATGAGGCCGCAGAATCAGAAGGCGGCAGAATATTAGCGGAGAAGAGACGGCTGATGCCGAACCAGGTTGATTCATCCGGGAATACTCCCCGGCCGATATTAATCGCCAGCCAGGTGGTTTTAACTCCAAAGCAGACAAAAAGCAGTAAGAAGACAAACTGCTCGCCTCGACGTGAACGGGGCTGAATGCCTGGCGGGGAAACACGCATAATTTATTCCTGATTATTTAAGACGGGTAGCACATAGTGGACGCATTTACCAGTATGACGCAGAGTATCAGTTTTACCCCTGATTCTTTAGCAATGTCCGTTACAGGCCGTCCAACAAACGGTTCATATTGTGGTTCGTTCCTCACACAATATGAACCTTATTCGTTTGTGCTGCCCTATCTTCTCATATCGATTGATTTTTGATTCTCAATAATGGTGTATCCTAAAAGAAAACAATATAAACTGGATGGATTATACCCAATTTCGACACTTTCTCTTGTCTTGCTCCCTTCTTTAGATATTGTAGTAACAAAGGCTTTATTTAGATTTTGGGCATGACAAAAACTTATTAGACTTTTTAACTCTTTAGGGCTGTCGTAAAAACGATCCGACCATTTTACCTCAACTGCCCACATGGTTTTTTGCTCTTTTTCACTAACTTTAACAATGTCAACTTCACCATTGTTCCACCGCGCATAATGAAGCAATGTCTTAGAGTGAAACCATTGTGAAAATTTGGCTGTTTCAACGAGAGAACCAAAACTTTCATCTCCTGCCGTCGCCGGAGCAAATAGAGCAGCCCTAATCGATGGGTTTGTCAAATAAATTTTAAAGAAATTGGCCCTCTTAAATCGCTTGGCATTCTTGTCAACTCGATGAACCAGGCGAATTAAAAATGCGTCTTCAAGATACTCAATATATTTTTTTATCGTATTTTTGGCAATTCCTGACCCCTTTGATAAGTCGTTTAAGGAAATCTCATTTGCTGTATATTGCGTAATCTCAAGTAACTTTAATTCATTTAATTTCATTAAGTCTCTTCTTGCCGTTCTGTCGCTAACCTTTGCGTACAATGTTCTAAACGGCAATTCTCTTAATATTGCATTGATGGTTACCGTTTTATTTCCCGGAAAATCCAATAGCAAGTTCAAGAGTTCCAACTGCCTTTTGCTTATTACTCTATTGTTGTGCAATTCAACATAGTAATTTTGCAGGGCAGATAAACGGATATAGCCTGTGATGTATTTCTTGGCTTCATTTAACGAATGTATAGCCCCTTTAAGGAATTACAGGCAGTTATCTTCTGTTGGTGAACAACTGCTCTACTGTTTTCATTGGTAGAAACATTCTGGATTTACCATGGTTTTCACATAGATAATGAAACCCGTACTTCTGATAGAATTTTTCTACAGACTCATTAATACAATCAACCACTACCGCATAAGCACGCATTTTTTGATTTACCTGCCACAAAAACTCAAGAGCCTTTATAATTGTTATTTGGCCCAAACATTCTCCTTGAACCCTTTTGTTTACTGCCAACCGGGCAATAAGAAACACAGGAACCGGATAGAGAGGTAATGCTTTTGATAAATTCTGAGGTAAAGTTGCTTTCTGAATAGAACTTGGAGCAATCGTATAGAACGAGCAAATAGGATATTTCTGGTTCAATTGCTTTTCGGTGGCAGGCAAAACCATTGTTTTACTGACACCAACCTTCATATGCCTGAAAGCATGTCTTTGTAAAAAATTATTTAATTCTACAGTACCACAATCGAAACTGGCTCTATCGTGGATGGCCTTATTCAGCTCAACGAAGGTTTTGCTATATTTCATTTGATCCGCTGCTTTTGGGTAAGAGCAGCGGCATCTGCCAACTTTTTATTCGGTGCACGTAGATCTTCACATATCCTTATAAAATTATCGAAAACATCATTTTCAACCGTCATGCCTTCATATTGTTTAATGACTTTTGTTGAATTTTCATCAATTAACTTCACGATATATTCGGTTAAACTTCTCACCCCAAGAAGCGCAGAAGCCTTTTCAGCTTTAGCTTTAACATCCGGACTTAATCTCATGTCTAAACGTGCGGTGGCCATTATCAACTCCTTTCTTTAATTGGTAATTGTTACATTGCTACTCTTCAACAATAGCACACAGCGACACCGACGTCAATTGAATCCGGAAATTTTCCGTACATTATCTTTTGAAAATATCTCCGCATTTTTTACACAAAACGTTCTGCATCACCGGCTGGCCGTGGAATTGGCAACCAACTTTATGCGTTGCAAAACACTTGGATTAACTCCCATAAAATGGACGTGCTGGTAATTACTCATTACTCTTAATTCCCGATTAATTCGATCAGGTTGCGCGTTTTTTAGCTTGGTTGTAAACTTTTCCTTTCTCTCGTTTACCAATTGCGATAACCAGAACACATATTTCGTTTTCTATAACTTCGTAAACAAGACGATAGCCACTTGCTCGAAATTTGATTTTATAATGATTTTCAAACCCTCTAAGCTGGTTGGCCGAAACATGAGAACTACTGAGCAGTTTTTTGAGCTTTTTTTTCAACTGCGTTTGAATGGAATGATCAAGTTTTTTCCATTCTTTGAGAGCCGTAGGGAGGAATTTCAGTTTATAATTCATCAAGATCCACTTCCACAGCTGAAATTTTTTCGTTTTCCCTCTCTTTAACAATTATCCCAAGCTGGTAATCCTCAACACTTTCCAGCAATTCTTCATAGGTTTCTGCCGGAATGAGATATGCAGTTGGTTTGTTGTGGTTGAGAATAGCGATTGGCTCGCCTTCGGATTGATCAATAAGAGCACTTGGATTTCGTTTTAACTCCGAGATGCTCGCTGAGCAGGTTGCAAGTACTGATTTCATTTCATCACCATAAAAATAATTAAATTAAGTATCAATTTGTGACCTTAATTTAGCACTTAATTTCATTATAATCAATGTCTTTTTTATACGGCCTTGCTCAGCAGCGATTTAAAGTGGCACGTTTGTGCGACAGCAAAACAAGTGACGCTTTAAATTGTCCGCTGGAGCTATTTATTAGCCTTTCAATACCCGCTATTCCCTTGATATCATGAGTGTTTTAAGCCACGGCCAGTTGACTGTAAGCTACATAATTATTTGAATAAGCATAAAGGATTTTTCCCCGAGATAGTTTGACAAATTGAGATAAATATTCCAATTATTCTGATCTTTTGTTAAAGGTCTTTTTTTATTGGGAATAAAAAAAGGGCGATGAAGTCTGCAAACCTCATCGCCCTACCTACTGTGGGCCTATTAAGCCCCAATCTCAACTGGTGTGAAATATTACACTTTGTTGACGTTATTCTCAAGGATGTTTTGACTGAGGGGCGCAATTTTAACTGGCCCCGGCCTTCCTGTTGTCCACGCTGCCAACATTATAAAGTTTGGGGGCATGGATTCGTAG
>JAJRZN010000094.1 GCA_024275235.1 Deltaproteobacteria bacterium | reverse complement strand
CGATGAATACGATAAGCTCATTCTCGATAATCTTGATCAGATAGAAATGGCAAAAGAGGCCAGGGAAATTCTCAAAGACCTCTATACCACCATCAAGGACTGTGATGAATTCATTAAATTTGCATTTTTGACTGGGGTGAGTAAATTTGCCAAGGTATCTATCTTCAGCGGATTGAATAATCTCAAAGATATTACTCTTGATAAACGCTATGCCACTATCTGTGGATATACACAGAACGACCTTGAGACAGTTTTTGCCGATCACTTGCAAAACGTAAATATGCCGATGATTAGAGAGTGGTATAATGGCTATAATTTCATGGGTGAATCTGTTTACAACCCCTTTGATATCCTGCTCTTCATTGACAACGGCTATGAATACAGAAACTATTGGTTTGCCACCGGTACGCCTTCATTTCTCGTCAAGCTTGTCAAACAGCAGAATTACTTTATTCCCAAATTAGCTAATCTATGGGTGGACAGCAGTCTGATCGACAGCTTTGATATAGAGAACATCAGGCTTGAACCGATTCTTTTTCAGGCAGGATATCTGACTATCAAGGAGGTGCAGGAACTTGAATTCGGTGGTTTTCAGTACCTGCTGCATATCCCTAATAAAGAGGTGATGCTCTCTCTGCACGATGTACTCATTCAGTACCTGACCGATGAAAGCCAATTTGTTACAACCAAGAATAATCTATACCTTGCTTTGAAAAATGCGGATATGGAAGGTGTTCAAAAGACCCTCACCACTCTCTTTGCCTCCATTCCCTACAATAATTATGTCAATAATACCATCAGCAGCTATGAGGGCTATTTTGCCAGTGTTATCTATGCCTATCTGGCTAGTCTGGGGCTGGATATTATTGCCGAAGATGTGACCAGTCAGGGCAGGATTGATCTTACAGTAACTTTTGGTGAAAACATCTATATTCTTGAATTCAAGGTGGATGGCAAGGGAGAAGCCCTGCGGCAGATAAAGGATAAAGATTACCAGCAGAAATACCGGGATAAGGGTAAAAACATCTATCTGATCGGTATTGATTTTGATTCAGAGGCAAGAAACATTGGCAGGTTTGCATGGGAGTTGGTGCAGTCATGAAAAAGCTTCAGGGAAAAGTGGTACATTTTTTCTAAGCATGTCAGGGGGACGGGGTAAAAACGTGGTCTGTCCATTTTCTCGGTACGGTTTGCGTCTGCCGCCCTTGCGCATTTTCTTTCCCGCTCTTCATACATCTCCTCCAGTTTCATTAGTTGTCGAGGATCAAGATTTGCCTTCCCTTGGTGTTTACGAAGCATTTACATATTTTCTGTTTTCAAAGGCGGCCTTTAACAGGCGGAAAATTTCCCGCTGGTGCGAGGGCTTGCGGTTGATGGCGTATCGTATGGCCGCCTTGCTTACTGCCTGCCGGTTAAGGTTAGGCAGTTCTTCTTCAAGGTCAGCAAGAAGTTCGGTTGACCATCCCTCATCTATCGGCCTGTCTTCCTGCCGGGCATCCCGCTGGGCCTGAATAGCGGCGCTGATTATCTCGTCACGCCAGTGTTCCAGGTGGTGGAAGGCCTGGGTCTGCTGCAGACGTGAGCCTTTGCGCTCCGTTAAAAAGGTTAAAAGCGGGGCGCTGTCCATGGCTCGTAATTGTTTACTGATGTATTTAATCTGGCGTTTACGGGCTCCGGCCTTGAGACCGGCGGCATCTTTTATGTCTTTTTTTAGAAAATCGTCCACCGGCAGAGCGCTGATTTCGGCCCCTCGCAACTGGATTAATTCCAGGGTGAGCTGCTCAAAGCTCTTGGCCCGGCGTTTCTTTTCTGATCTGCTTATCTGTTCCATATCTTTTGTTTTTTTTTTTTTGCGGGATAAAATTTATCCTGGGGCAATTTTATCCTCTTGCCTGTTTGCGATAGCTTGTGTTGTGTCGCCCGCATTGTATTAAAAAAGTAAGCGCTCCATGAACACCCTGAAACGCTTACACTTCGAGAGGTTATAAAGTCAAGAGTGTGGTTTATTGAGCGCTTACTTAAAAAAAGTGTCATCGGCCTTATTTTTTACAGCTTTTTTTTGGCTGTCCTCATATAATCAATCCGTTACGCTTCATCTTAGTGTTTAATGATAATTTCTTCAACCAGCAAAGGATATAATTATGAATTTCGCGAATTTTGACGTTAATCAACCCACAAAAATTCATTTCGGCCGCGGGGTGATTGACAATCTGGCCACTGTTATCAGGGAATGCGGCGGCAGCCAGGCCTTTGTGGTGGCTGATCCCGGTCTGCGGCAGGCAGGGCTTCTTGATAATATTATCAAGCCCCTTGTCGATGCCGGTTTGCCCTATGAACTGTACACCGATATTACCCCTGAGCCGGGTCTGACTCTGGCCGACAAGGGGGCCGAGCTGGCAAGGGCCGCCGGTTCCGACTGCTTGGTGGGCGTGGGAGGTGGTTCGGCCATGGATGTGGCCAAGGCCGTCAGTATTCTGCTTACCAACGGCGGTAAGGCTGAGGATTACCTGGGCCTGGGGAAGATCGGTAAACCGGGGCTTCCTAAAATTATGGTGCCCACCACGGCCGGCACCGGAGCCGAGGTCAGTTTTACCGCTGTCTTTATCAATGAAAAAACCAAATCCAAAGGCGGCATGAACGGTGATCCTCTTTACCCTGAAGCGGCGCTTCTTGATCCGGAATTGACCATCTCTCTGCCGCCCAAAATAACGGCCTCCACGGGCATAGACGCCTTCACCCATGCCATTGAGGCCTTTGTCTCTAATCAGGCCAACGGTATGTCGGATATGTACGCCATGCGGGCCCTGGAAATGATCAGTGCCAGTCTCGGTAAGGCCTACGCCAATGGCGGTAATGTCGAGGCCCGTTATAATATGCTCCTTGGCAGTCTGCTGGCCGGTAAGGCCCTGGCCATTGCCGGGGTGGGGCTGGTACACGCCATGGCCTATCCCCTGGGCGGTATGTTCGGTATCCCTCATGGTCTGGCCAACGCGGTCTTATTACCCTATGTCTTGAATTATAATCTCATCGGCGCCCCGGAAAAATACGCCGCCGTTGCCGAGATTATGGGCTGTGAGGTGGAGAACAAGAGTGACCGGGAGGCGGCAAACAGTGTTGTTGAGGCTGTTTACAACCTTAATATGGATATTGGGATTCCGGCCACCCTGACGGAATTAAAAATTCCCGTCGACCAGATTCCTGAGATGGCCAAAATTGCCCTGACGGTGACCAGGCCGGTGGAGAATAATCCCCGCCAGCCCAATATTGATGATGTGATTGCCGTTTACCAAAGCGCCATGCAGGGCTGGGAGTGTTAACTCCGGTACAGGTATTTTCGTATTTTCCTATAACCAGCAAATAACAGAAAAAACAGAATAGAGGTATAATAATGCCGGGTTTTGAGGTCTTTGGAGAGGAGGAGAAACGGCAGGCCATGGATGTCTTTGACACCGGGGTGCTGTTTCGTTATGAATTTGCCGCTCAACGGCGGGGTATCTATAAGGTGCGTGAATTTGAAGAGGCCTTTGCCGCCTATTGCGGGGTGCGTTACGCCCAGGCCGTAACCTCGGGCACTGCCGCCCTCAAGGTGGCCATGGCCGCCCTGGGAATCGGGCCGGGCGATGAGGTGATAACCCAGGGCTTTACCTTTGTGGCGACCTGGGAGGCTATATTCGATATCGGTGCCCTGCCGGTTTTTACCGAGATTGATGATACCCTGAATATGGATCCTGTTGATCTGGAAAAAAAGATCAACGAACGAACCAGATTAATTATCCCGGTGCATATGATGGGTTCAGCGGCTCGGATGCAGGAAATCAAGGCGGTGGCAGACAGGCATTCCATCCCGGTCTTGGAGGATACTGCCCAGGCGCCCGGTGCTTCTCTGAACGGCAGTAAATTAGGCTCCATGGGTCGTTGCGGCACATTTTCCTTTGATCCGGTGAAGACCATAACCACCGGCGAGGGCGGCATGATTATCACCGATGATGAGGATTTATGGCGTAATATGTCGGAGTATCACGATCATGGCCATGATCACGCCGAGAAACCGGGGGGGCGGGGGGCGGACGGCCGCCGTTTCATCGGTTTTAATTACCGGATGATGGAGCTTCAAGGGGCCATTGGTCTGGCTCAATTAGCCAAGTTAGATGATATTGTCAAACGTCAGAAGGAGAATAAAGAACTCATGCGCCAGGCGGTGAGTCGGTTGCCTGGGGTATCTTTTCGCAATCAATTAGACGAGGAGGGGGATTCCGCCACTTTTCTGGCCTTCAGCCTGCCGACGGCCGCTCAGGCGCGGGAGGTTAACAAGGTATTGAACGAAAATGGGGCCGGTGCCGTCTATTTTGCCGATAACACCTGGCATTTTTACCCTAAGTGGGAACACCTGCTGGCTGGCTCTTCCGTTAGTGCTTCGGGATGGCCATTCAAGGCCCCGGACGGCCGTAGGCGGGTGATTTACGCCCCTGATATTCTGCCTCAATCGGCTGCTGTTTTAGGGCGTACCCTGGTTTATCAGGTGCCGGTTAAATTAGGTGCCGGACGCAGGGAAGAAATTGAGAAGGCCATGGCCGCGGCGGCAGCGGTTTAGAGGCGTTTACAGAGGCAATAAATAAAAAAAGGCAAAGGGGGCGTTACCCCTTTGCCTCAAAATGAAGATACCTGCCCGTGAAGCTTAAAATTCAAAATCTGGGGAAGTTGAATAAAATTGGTTATGTTTCTGGAGGAAAGTGAACCAATTTGTATTAAAGGCTTTTGGGTACCTTCATTATTTCTGTTGCGGCCTTTTTTCTGATGGCCGCCATGTTTTTTTATATTTTCAGGACGCGGAATCTATAATAGGTGCTGAATCTGATATTTTTCTTACAATTTGCTCTGAGTAGAACAAAAAAATAAAAAAAATAAAAAAACTTCAATTTGTCTTAAAAACCATTTGCCCCGCAAAATGGATATACAAAATAAAATACCGGCCAATAAGTTTTATCCCCCCAAAATTGATGCCTCCAGCTGCCTGTTCAGAAAACGGCTGGTAACAGATACCATGGCCAACCGGGGCGCAAGACGAGTTATTATTATTAACGCCCAGGCCGGCCAGGGCAAAACGACCCTGGCTCTCCAGTTTCTGGAATACAGTAAGGCCAGATACGCCTGGTATCAGATAGGTCTGGAAGATCGTGATCCGGTACTGATGTTTGCTGCTTTGTTGGAATGCCTGATGAAGGCGGTGCCGCAATTCAGGCCGCTATCGCTTTTAAACATGGTTAATGAGGGGGATTTGAATGTTCATAATCTTCCCCATGCCGTCAGCAAATTATGCGCTGAACTTGCCCCTGTACTGCGTGAGGAGCTTTATCTTGTTTTTGATGATTTGCACCTTCTGGCGGACAGCCCCGCCGTTACGCTCCTGGAAAGTTTGCTGGCCGCCTCCTTTGCCCGGCTGAATTTTTTATTCCTGGGCCGTCAACCCCTGCAATTAAATATTACCTCTATTTCACCGGCTGCCGATATCCTTGAGCTTGGTAAGGAAGATATGGCTCTCAGCATCATTGAGACCATGGAACTTTTTAATCAGGTGCTGGGGCTTAATCTGCCCTGGAAAAAGGCCTCTGAGATACACTCCCTGACCGAAGGCTGGATTATGGGGCAGATAATGATTGCCTCGGCTCTCCAGGATGATGAAGTTAATATAGATGATATCCACGGCCTGGCGGCTCGTTCCGGGCTTAATGCCTACCTGAAAAATGAGGTTTTTGCCCATCTGCCGCAGGATATGGCGGTAAATATGGTCAAGCTGGCTTTGTTGGATGAAATAGAAATTCCGCTGGCCATTGCGCTTACTAATGACGCGGATATATGCGGCAACCTGAAGGGGATTGCCCAATGTAATTATTTTTTGCGAGCTCTAAACAGTGAGATGAAGGTCTTTCGCCTCCATCATCTCTGCCGGGATTTCCTGCGGGAAAAGGCGGCAGACTTTCTTGGGGAGGATGAGCTGGCCGCCGCCCTGGGGCTGGCAGCTGAGTATTATTTAGCCAAAGATCTATTAGAGACCGCGCTGTCTTATTACAGCCGGGCCGGGGCCTGGCAACAGCTTGAAAATGTTCTCGAAATTCGGGGCATGGGACTGGTGGCTATGAATCGGGGGGTTACGCTTCTTTCCCTTCTGGCCTCGGTGCCGCTGAGCGAGAGGCGGCATATGGCCTGGCTGAATGTTTTGGCGGGTATAGTCAGTATTCAGATTAAGCCGGCCAATTGCCGGCCTCTTCTGGAGCAGGCCCTGCTTCAGTTTAAGGGTGATGGTAACCGGCGGGGTGAGTTGCTGGCTACTTCGCAGCTTATCTGTCTGCATTGGGTATCTACCGGGGCCTTTGATGAGGGGATAAAGCTGCTGCCGAGGGCTGAAGAGCTTTATGTGAAACTGGCGGACAGTCTGCCTGTTTATGATCGTATTCTGGTCTGCAGTAATATTTCCTGCGGTTTCAGCGTCTTTAAAAGTGAGATAGATAAGGCCAGGCATTATTCAGCCGAGGCCATGGGTCTGGCGGTGCGGCATGGGATGAAAAATTTTATTGCCGCCATCCTTTTTACTCAGGGCTACAGCAGCTATTTCTGCGATCAATTTCTTTTGACCTGCCAGGATATAGAGAAGGCCCAGGCTCTGCTGGCCGATCATCACGTCGGGCTTTTTAACCGTATTGCGCTGATGTCTCTTCAGGTGGATGTCCTGGGTATGTGTGGTGAGTTGGATAATTATCGGCATCAGGAAGGAATGCTCATTGAACTGCTGGGCCGGGAACTCATCGAGCAAACCACTTTGTGGGCCTTCCTGCCCATATGGCGGACGGCCATTGCCATTGCCCAGGGGCGGTTTCAAGAGGCCCTTGATGAGATCATGGGTGGTCATGGCAGCGGGATGTCGTCGATGAATCCCCACTTGCGCAGTCTGCTCCTCCAATGGCAGGCTCTGGCTCTGTCGTT
>JAJRZN010000093.1 GCA_024275235.1 Deltaproteobacteria bacterium | reverse complement strand
TTATATCTGTATTTTCTACCATAGTCAAAAAAAACCGCCTCTGATTTTGCCTTATGGGGAAAAAGCCCGTGATACACTGAATCATACTTGCCTGAGACCGAGATATCCTCTGGTTGCTTGTTCACCAATAAAATATTATAGTCGGTTCGAGAATAATGCTGCCAGCCGTATTTATTTAGAGCAGTTCTCTTTAGTATCGGCACAATCAAGTTATCTGCGAGACCGTGAGATCTGCATAAATGAGTAAAAAAAATCTTTCCATCGCCATTATCACCCAAGATGAAGAGGACCGCCTGCCGGATTGTCTGCGCAGCGCGGTCTTTGCCGATGAAGTTGTGGTTGTCGACTCAGGCAGTACGGATCGTACCGTGGCAATCGCTGAAGATTTTGGCGCCAGGGTATTTTTTGAACCCTGGCGTGGTTTTGGGGCACAGAAACAGTTCGCCATTAAGCAATGCACGGGAGATTTTATTTTACTTCTTGATGCTGATGAGCGGCTGCCGCCGGAAACAATCGCGGAAATTAAAAATATGCTTAATGTTGCCTCCTGTGAAGCATATTCTTTGCCAAGGAAAAATTATTTTCTCAACCGTTGGATCAGGCATGCCGGCTGGTGGCCGGATCGAAGCACGCGTCTCTTTAAGAGGGGGGCTGCCAGTATGCCGCCGCAGCTGGTGCATGAATCTCTGCGGGTGCGGGGCAGAACAGGCAAGCTTAACTCTCCAATTATTCATTACCCCTTCCGCGATCTTAGTGAGATGATGTTGAAAATGGATAAATATTCGACCGCGGGAGCCCTGGAGCTACATGCCAAAGGTGTAAGCTCTTCACATTTAAAAGCTGTATTCAGAGCGGCATGGGCCTTTTTTTATAACTATCTGCTGCGGGGCGGGATATTGGATGGCGGGCCGGGGCTGATAATTGCCGTCTCGGACTCAGCTAATAAATTTTTTAAATATACCAAGTTGATGGAGCTTGGCAGATCAGGCTGGGCACGGGGGTAGATTTTGTCGCTTACCAGACATCTGCTTATCTATGAGCCCAGACTGGGTGGTCATCATCTTACCTGGCTGCGTTATGTAACCGAGGATTTTTTGCGTGCGGGGTTGAAATTGACCCTGGCGGTGGATCTGCGTCCCGATTCGCGCCAATTAATTGAGGATAAATTCGCGGATTTAGCGGCTGAAATAACCATAGTCTCAGCTTACTCAAAAGACAAAAAATATAAGGGCGGTTCAAAAATAGCGTCTTTGCTTTTGTCCATGAAGGAAAGCGGTGCGGAAGAGGTTTTTCTTACCAATTTTGATGAAATTGCTTCGCCGGCTTTACGCCGGGCGGCTATCGGCATAATGCCCCCGCGGCTTTTACGCGGCAAAATAAACGGGATATATTTTCGGCCCCGCTTCATGGATAAATGCCGCACTCCAGGAAATCTAATCAAACAGGCGGGATTTGCCAGATTAAGCGACAACGGCTGGCTGAACAATATCTATCTTTTAGACGAATACCTCCTGGAAAAAGCAAAGAATAAATGGCGAGGCTGTAATTTCCATTTTCTGCCGGATGTCTGGAGTGGTAATTATTCTCACAATCAGGAGCAGGCAAGAAGAGAGCTTGGAGTTCCCATTGATAAATTTGTCTATCTGAACTACGGGATTGGTACTAAGCGTAAGGGACTGCACCTGATAATTAAAGCAATGATGAATTTTAAACCATCTGATAATATTTTTTTACTTTGCGGCGGCAAAATAACCAACAGGAAGTTGCGGGAGGGGGTAATTGAGCTCGAGAGAAGAGGTCTGGCCAGAGTACTGAATCGTTATGTCAGTGACGCGGAAGAGGAGTTGTGCTTTTCCGCCTGTAACGCCGTATTGCTGCCTTATGTCAAACATTTTGGTTCAAGCGGGGTTCTGTCCAGAGCGGCGGCGGCAGGAAAATTTGTCGTCGCGTCAGACGAAGGCCTGGTTGCCCGGCGGGTGCGTGAGCATGATCTTGGTCTGCTGTTTAATTCCGGTAATGTTTCTTCGTTGCGGGAAACCCTGATGTCGGCTGTCCACATAAGTCAGAATAAGATGGATAAGTATAGAATTAATTCGTGTAATTTTGCTTCCTCATGTTCCCGAAATTGTTTTAGTCAAGCATTGCGGCAGTCTTTTTTACCTGGAAATAAAACAGGAAGTGAAAGATGTTCGTAAAAGGGGGAGAACTTAGTAAAGAAAATATTAAAAATATTTTACTGATCCAGTTTGGCGATATTGGTGATGTCGTCTATTCTTTCCCCTGTATCCGGGCCTTGAAAGAAACTTTTCCGGCAGCCAGGGTCGTTGTGGCGGTGCAAAAAAAGGCGGCGGGTCTGGTTAATGAGTGCCGCTGGGCAGATGATGTTATCGTGGTGGATAAACGGAAAATGCCGCTGTTTCAGCTCCTGGTTCATCAAAAAAAATTTTGGCAGCGGGTACGTAATTTCCATTTTGATCTTGCTGTTGACCTTAGAACCGGGAGCAGAGGGGCCATTTTAGCCTTTTTATCCGGTGCCAGGCGGAGAGTCGGCAGGTACACCCCGGTTGGTAATATCTGGCGGGCGCGGCTGTTTTCTCACCTGATATTGCCCAAAGGGGAAAAAGATCAGTATATAGCGGAGTATTATCATGAAACTCTGGACTGTTATGGTATCAGCACTGCCGCGCTTGATCCGGAAATCAATCCGGCCCAAAACAGAAAAGATGTAATTGGTCATCTTTTACGGCGGGAGAATATTCCCGCCAATAAACCAATCCTGGCTGTTCAGCCCTTTTCTCTCTGGCAGTATAAAGAGTGGGCGGTGGATAATTACATTGATTTAATAAACCAGGTAACAAAGTTTTTTGATATTTCAGTTATTATAACAGGTTCTCCCGCGGAAACAGTCAGAGCCCGGGCAATAGTTGACAGGTGTGATGCGGCTAAAGTGTTCAATCTTGCCGGGCTTACCGCCTTGGACCATTTGCCGGCCCTGTTTAAAAGGGCTTGTCTGTTCCTGGGGGTTGACAGTGCCGGGGTGCATATTGCCGCGGCTGTGGGAACGCCGACTATCAGTTTATACGGCCCGTCACCAGCGAAAGTCTGGGCCCCGAAGGGAGATGGTAATATGGTGATTACCGCGGATATGCCTTGTATCCCCTGCCGGGATACCGGGTGTCAGGGGAGCATGAAAAGCCGTTGCCTGGAGGCATTGAGTCTGGATAAAGTGTCTTCCGCGGTATGCGGGCGGCTTAAAGAAATTCTGGCATGATCTATAAAAAAGATAAGAAGGGGCAAGAGCTGAACCTTTTTCGGGCCTCAATTGAGAAGTATTTAATGCCGTTGCTTTTGGTGTATCTTGCTTCAAGCGCCTGGCATAAGATTTCTACAATTACAGAAATTTCTCTCTATCTTCTGTTCGTTCTTACTGCCGTTACGGTTGCCCGTCATAAGTTTACCCTATTCCCTCATTTTTCTTTTGATGTCATCCTGAAGGTTTTTTTGCTCTGGTGTCTTGTTACCTCTGTTGTCTCATTAAAACTCGATAACAGCCTGCACGACTGGTATAAGCATCTTCTCGTTCCTCTGTTTATTTTATATCTTGTCGCGGCCCTGTGTAAGACCTCAGCAAGGATACAACTGGTGTTGCGGGTGGTGATTAGCTCTCTTGGCGTTTTGTTGTTAGCGTCTATGCTTTATTATTATGGGGCACAACATCACCCTTTGAGTGAAAGAATGAACGTTATCCGGCAAACCGGGATGAGCATAAATAATGTTGGTATTGTCGCGGCTATTCCATTTTTTGCCGGTATTTATTTTTTGAACCAGGCGGCAGGGTGGCGGAGCCGAACTGGTTTCTTAATCATTATATTAATTGCCCTGACTGCCACCTTTTTATCTGGCACCCGCTGGGCAATCGTTGGTATGGTGCTGCCATTACCCCTTATTTTTTATGTGTTAAAAAAAAGAGTCGCCTTATTTTTGGTTTTTATGAGTTTGATTATTGGGTATTATTCCCCTGTGGCGCGGGTACTTACTCCCGGTGCGCTTACGGTTAGAGTTGAGAACATGGAGCGGCCGGCAATTTGGCACCTTTATGGCCTTGTGGTTGCCGATCACCCCTTAACCGGTCTTGGCTTCGGGATGGATAATTACACTCCGAAACTCTATAAGGAGTATATAGCGAAATTGCCGAAAACAGAGCGGTTTATCCGCCATTCATTTTACTATAGCCATAATATGTTTCTTGATCTTGCCGTGCGTACTGGTATTCCAGGAATGGCGATTTTTAGTCTGCTTCTGCTCTTTGTCTTTCGTTCCCTTTTTCTGTCGGTTAAAAGGCTGGCCCTTTTAAGAGATCGAAAGCTGGCCTTAACCATTATGATGTGTCTTCTCTCGGTTGTTATTCAGGCCTTAATGACCAATATCTTTCTGACACGATATTATTATATTCTTTATTTATTGATAGGATTGAGCGCGGCTCTTGAGTTGTTGTTACGCCGTCAGGAAAAAGAAGTTTACTTGGCAGGTAGTGCGCAATGAAAACGTGGAAAATATACGTAACATTTTTCAAGAAGCTTTTTGATGATCATTATACGATTGATCCCACCTTTAACACTGATAATTTCGTTTTTGCCAAGGTTAATGATGACTATGAGTGGGATAATTCTGCAAACAGGATAAATTATGACATCTTTTACGAGCGGCAATTCCCCTCGTTTGATCCAGGCTGGCAGCAGAAAGGTTATCATGAGAATTCCGTGCTTTATCATCTCTATAAAGATAAGCTTTACGATCAACTCGATTATATAGGCTTTCTGGAGTACGACCACGTTTTGCGGCCTGGTTTTTGCGCTGAGATTCAGGAAAGAATTGAGCAAAGTCAGGGCGATTTAATATTTTCATTTGGCGCTTTTAATTATGAGCAGTTATGGGGCCAGGGCATCATGTTGAATAAATGGCGGCCAGGCCAGCAGGAAGGGCGGGCAAAATCCCGCTGGAATTGTCTTAATGTTATTCTCAAAGACTATAATGATTTTTACGGAACAAATTTTTCACTGGATGACTTACGGCAGAAGGATTGCCTGCCCCTCTGCCATGCGGTGCTGATGCCTGCCCGTATTTATGATAAAATTATGCCTTTTCATACGTTTATTATGGAAAGCGGCCGTATTGAAAAATTTCATACCTTTAATTGGCGCTCTAACGCCGGGATTATGGAACGTTATCTGGCTGTGGAGTTGTGCCTTGAATCTGCCCCTATTGTCACGGACATTCAACTTGAGCACCGCAGTTATGATATAAAGGTGGTGAAGCCTGAATGGTCGGAAAAATCGCTTTTCAAGCAATTACGGTATAAATTTTTGGGTTACTGATAGTTTTAACTTTGAGCCGATATCCCATATTCGACTATGATGAAAGGCGCCCCGTGAGCACAATGAATAGTGGCCGGAAGAAAATTGCCGTGGTGGTGCCTAAATACGGCCTGGTGGGCGGCGGTGAACGGTTTGTCAGCGAGTTGACTGAGCGGCTGGCCGTAAACCCGGCTTATGATATTCATGTCTTTGCCAACCGCTGGCAGGGACAATCGAACCGTCTTACCTTCCATCAGGTGCCGGTGATTACCTTCCCTAAATGGCTTACCACCATAAGTTTTGCCTGGTTCGCGAACCGGAAAATCGCGGCTCTGGGCGGTTTTGACCTGATTCACGCCCATGACCGGATATTGCAAGCGGATATTTGCTCCATGCACTTCATTCCGCATCGGATTTGGGTAAAAGAAATAAGGGCTAAAAAGGTTTTAAGCCTTTTCGACCTGGCGACAATCCGGGTTGAGAAAAAAATGCTCTCCGAGGGGAGAGGCTGTAAATATGTCCTGCCTGTTTCAAGGCTGGCGGCCGGGAAGCTGCAGGCGGAATATCCGGATGGGCAGTATAATGTCCAGGTCATCCATCCTGGATTGAGTGATGAATTTCTGGCTGAAGGGCGTGAGGATGGGCGGCAAATAAGGAAGGAATTCGGCATTGGCGCCAGTGATTTTCTCCTGCTTTTTGTGGCGATGAATTTTGAGTTGAAGGGGCTTGACCAACTGCTTGCCGCCATGGGGAAAATTTGCGGGACAAAGACTGGTAACTCTTTAAAGCTTCTTGTTGTCGGTAAGGGCAATGAAGCGAAATATAGAACTGTTGCCGCCTCCCGCGGTTTGGGGGATCGGGTGATCTTTGCCGGGGTGCGGCACGATATGCCGGCAGTTTATCGGGCCGCTGATCTCTTTGTCTTCCTTTCTGGTTTTGATACCTTCGGCATGGTGGTTACCGAGGCCATGGCGGCTGGGCTGCCGGTTATCATTAGTGATAAGGTGGGGGCCAGGGATCTAATTAGAAATGGAGAAAACGGCTTTGTTGTCGCAGGAAGTGATTTGGAGTACTTGACGAATAAGATAATAGAACTTGGCAGAAACCCTGATAACCGGAGCGGCATGGGGAATAAGGCCAGGGATACGGCGCTTAAAAACAGCTGGGATGCCGCGGCCTGTGCTGTTTCCGAAATTTATGTAAAACTTCTGTCTGCAAAGGCGGTAAATTAATTATGAGAAAGGCTTTGATTACCGGAATTACCGGGCAGGATGGCAGTTATCTGGCCGAACTATTGCTTGCCAGGGGCTATGAGGTGCATGGCATTGTGAGACGAGTCAATCTGGAAGATCCCGCTTTGAGGATGTGGCGTATTGTCCATCTGGAGGATAGAATTACCATTCACAGCGCCTCCATGGAAAGTTATGCCTCCATCTTTAATATTGTGGCCGAGATTAAGCCCGATGAATGTTATCATCTGGCAGCGCAAAGTTACGTCTCATATTCTTTTGAGGACGAATTTTCCACGATTAATACCAATCTTAACGGTACTCACTATGTCTTGTCGGCCCTCAAAAGACAGGCCCCTGGCTGCCGGGTCTATTTTGCTACTTCCAGTGAAATGTTTGGTAATGCCAGGGAAACTCCCCAAAACGAGGAAACCGTTTTCAGGCCGCGTTCGCCCTATGGTATTTCTAAACTGGCCGGTTTTGAATTGACCAGAAATTATCGTGAGGTTTACGGGATGTATGCGGTGTCCGGTATTCTCTTTAACCATGAGTCGCCGCGCCGGGGGCGTGAATTCGTCACCAGAAAGATTTCCACCGCGGCGGCCAAGATCAAATTGGGCCTGGCGGATAAGATTGTCCTGGGTAATGTGGACGCAAAAAGAGACTGGGGGCATTCAAAAGATTATGTTATAGCCATGTGGCTTATGTTGCAGCAGGATATCCCGGATGATTATGTAATTGCCAGTGGAGAGGTTCATTCCGTACGTGATTTTCTGGAGATCGCCTTTGAGCATGTTGGGCTGAATTATGAAAATTTTCTGGAAATCAATGATGATTTCTATAGGCCTTCCGAGAAATTTGTCCTTTGTGGTGACGCGGGTAAGGCCAGACGACAGCTTGGCTGGCAGCCCAAAGTGTCATTTGAACAGTTGGTCGGGGAAATGGTTGACCACGATCTTAAGTCGTTAAGCACAACTGCCGGTTGTAAATAAAGCGGAGAGTATTGTGGCATATAAAGATAAGTTATTGCATCATTATTATGAGTTGAATTATAGGCAGCGGCTGCGTTATTATCTGATAGATCGTTTTCGTTTTTCTAAGGTTGACCGCTTCTTCTTTGAAGGCTGTAAGGGTAATCCCGGCCAGATGTTTCTTGCTGAAAGGCGTGGACTCTATGAGACAATTCTCAAGCATACTCCGCGTCATTGTCTCGAGATCGGAACTTATACCGGGGGAGGGAGCACCTTTTTTCTGGCCAGCGCTTTTGCCAGTCTGAAACGCGGTAAAGTTATCACCACTGAAGTAGATGCGGGGATTCATAAGGGTTGCAAACAGTTTTATCAGAGCAGACTGCAGCGTCTTCTGCCCCATGTGGAATTTGTACTGGGTAGTAATCTTAAGCTGTTTTCACCCTACCTTGCTGATGGCCTTGACTGCTTTTTTCTGGACGGAGCAGAAGATGCCTCACAAACGGTTGAACAATATAAATTTTTTGAACCGTACTGTTCAACAGGAACAGTTATGATGGCTCATGACTGGAATACGGATAAAATGAAGGCACTTCGTGATTTTTTGCCTGAGGCGGCAAAGGTTAATTGGCGGGAAGAGCGTCATCTTGAGCCTCCTGACAGTGTTGGTTTTGTTGTTATGGTTGCGGAATAAGACAAAAGGGCAAAAAGGAATATTTTGCAAGTAAATAAGAAAAGTTCTAAGTACGGGTCTGCACGGCAGCTTAAATTTTTTAATATTGATCTGCATATATCGGTTATCGCAGATATCAAATTTATCCTTGAGCAACTGGGACATTCGGTTGTTGATTGGAGTATTTCCGGCCATACCTGGGTGCTGGGGCGCAAAAGAGCGGATGTTAAAATTATCAATCAGGACACCTGGCAGGGGATTGATCAACGGATGTGTGATGATTTTTATGCCTGTTATAAGGCGGAACTGGCAGCATATGACGCCTTTATTGTCACCTATAGCGCAGCCTTTGCTCTGCTTTATGAAAAGACAGACAAACCGATTATTGTCGTTAACCCGACCCGTTATGAACATCCATTTACCGACGCGCCGGAGAAATGGCGGTGGCTTGACGCCTATCTCAAAAAGGGGGTTGCGGCTGGTAGAGTTATCATGCTTGCCAACAATAAGGGTGATGAATATTACTTCCGGTATTTTACCGGCCTTTCTTCAGAGGTTGTTCCAAGTTTGTGTCTGTACACCAATGCATCGTATACGGGCAGGCGTTCTCAATTCCCTTTGGTTACCAGAATGAAATCCGTTTTGTTGCCCAGAAAAGAGACGCGGTTGGTCGGTTGGCTTGAGCACTTGCGTCATGATTGGGCGGAAAATATCTTTGTTAAATTGTCCCGCAGACACGGCCGTATTCTCGGCTCAATGCGCTTGCATTGTCATGCCGTCAGCAAGGAAGAGATTCTTAAAGATGGTTATACCTGGCAGGCGTTATATGACTTTAAGGGAATTATCCATATACCGTATCAGGTAAGTACCATGTCAATATTTGAGCAGTACTCAGCTAACATCCCCCTTTTCTTCCCCAGTAAGCGCTTTTTGTTAGAGTTGCACAGAGAAAATCCGGATAAGGTGCTTTGTGAGTTGTCTTTTTATCAGGTGAAACATCTCGATTACAGTGGGCTGGAACGAGAAAATCCTAATAATGTCGGTGAGGAAGCGGTGATCAAACAATGGGTGGAGCTGGCGGACTTTTATGATCCAGACAACATGCCGCATATTCAATATTTTGAATCCTTCGAACATTTGGAATCCATGCTTATTACGGTTGATTGTGAGGCGGTCAGTGCCGGGATGCGTGAATTTAACCGGATAAGGCAGGAGAGAGTATTTAAGCAGTGGCAAAGGGTAGTGGAGCAAATTGTTGCCTGATTTTGATGACCCGTTGAAAGGAGCATAGATTGCCATCTTTAGAAATTACAACCAGAATAGGCTGTAAAAATAATTGCAGTTACTGCCCGCAGGAACTTCTTGTTAAGAGCTATAAAAGGCGCTCCCGGCAATTCGAGATGCCCTTTGATCTTTTTAAGCTGTGCTTAGATAAGGTTCCTCAAAATGTGCGGATTGACTTTTCCGGTATGGCCGAACCATGGCTCAATAAACGGTGCACGGATATGGTGCAGTATGCTTATGAGAGTGGTTTTGATCTGGTTGTATACACCACGCTTGTGGGAATGGAGATTGCGGATATTGAGCGTATCGCCGCCATTCCCTTTAAACATTTTGAGGTGCATCTGCCGGATGCGGATTCATTAACCCGTATCACGGTTAATGATGAGTATTTGCGCAAGGTGGAAAAGGTTTCAGACAGCGGCATATCAGGCCTGACGTTTATGACCATCGGCCGCCTGCATCCGCGGCTGAGAAAGATAGTGGACAGTGATGTCAGTGAAAACGAAGTAATCAGCCGGGCCGGTAATTTGACTAACTATCCAGGAATGGATTTGCAGAAACGTTTGTCCGGTATTATTTACTGTGACAGCTGCGGCAGTGATTTTAACCATAATGTTCTGCTGCCCAATGGTGATGTTATTGTCTGCTGCATGGATTATGCTATGCAATATATTATTGGCAACCTTGCTGAAACGAGCTATGCCGATTTATTTAAATCAGACATCATTCACGGGATGCGGGATAAACTTATTGATGACGGAAGCGACATATTTTGCAGGTACTGCCACAACGCCTCCCGTAGTCGTTTAAACTGGTTGCCGGGGGGCAAAAAACTGCTGAAAATGTTTAACTGATTAAGCCCTTGGAACAGCGGAATTTTACCCCCTGCCGAAAAAGATAGTCAACATTATTGCCGTGCTGCCAGTCTTTGCCCCCTAATTCGGTATGATGCCAGAGATGCAGGGCTCTGGCATCTTTTATAGCCGAAATTCCTGAAAATCCAGCCAGATTCATCCTGTGTGAAAGATCTTCATCCTCACCGCCCCAGCCGGTAAAATTCTCATCATAGCCGTTAATATATTCCAGATCTTTTTTATGAATTGAAAAATGGCTGCTGCATTGCGGTTTTCTTGGGCCTATGAGGTGTAGACGCTGAAGAATGGCGTGTTTGATAAACCTCCGGTGTTCACGGTTTATCGGTTTCTCCGGTAATCTGGTGTAAAGATCAACCAATTGTAAGGGAGATATTCCCTGGGTAATTAATTCGTTTGTTGGTGTTTCCGGCAAATATTTAACCAAAGCACTCACATATCTTCCCGGTTTGGCTTTGTTGAGATGGCCGCTTACCGTGTCCGGCATGACCGCGAAGTCACAGTCCAAAAAAACAAGGTATTCACCCTTGGAAGCCCGGATCGCGTTATTTCTGGAGGCGGCGAGTCTGAATCCCTGTTTTTTCTGCCAGACATGGTGAATCGGAAAGCCAAATTTTTTTATTAATTGTTTTAACTCGTTTACGGTATGTTCCGGAGAGCCGTCATCGGCGATAAGTACCTCGTCAAAATGTTCGCTGCTGTATTGCAGGGATTCCAGGCAGACCTTCAGGTGGGTTAAGCGTTTGTAAAAGCTAATTATAATACTAACCATGATAAACCATTAAAGTAGGTGGAGTGTTTTTTTGAGTTTGTAGAGGCGGTGGTTGACAGTTGCCTTAAGACTTCTTCGGTATGGGGGGATTGTGACTAAAGATTTGACTTTCTGCCGGGTGTCAGCCGCAATTTTATTAGCGATAAAGGGGAACAGCTGATAATTATTAAGCACCAGCTCCCTGGCTTTTTCTAGGGCGGGGAGGCGTTTTTGCGGGTCGTCCCGGGAAATTATTTTTTTGATCTCTTCGACACTGGTCTTGGGATCGTCGATGTCTATCCAGATAAAGGACTCTTTGGGAAAGTAGTCACTCAAATTAAGGCAGCCGTGATAAATGGGAATGGTGCGGGCCAGGAAGCAGTCTGCCACCTTTTCAGTCCAGTAATCCGGACTGCTGCTGTTTTCAATCGCCAGAGAGTATTGATAAGGGGCAAGGGCGTCCCATTTATCGTCAATTGGTTGTATTGCTCTGCCAAAAAGATCAATATCAAGCGTCTTGTCTGTCTGAATGGCCTCTAAGAGGGCGTATCTTTTGGCGTGGCCGGGAAGGTCATCGGCATTACCCACGACCCATGAAAGTTTTTTTGTTTTGTGAGCCTCCGGCATGGAAATAAGCTGGTCATATGTTTTGTTGATGTACCAGGGCAGAGCCGGGTGGGATGTTATATATTTGTGGCCGGGCCCTGGATGGTGGGTGAATACCTTGGCAAAAAAATCGTGCTTTTCTAACAACCAGTCGCTGTGTCCTTTCAGATATGGTTCCTGCATAATAGCCCATACATTGTCAGCCGGGCAAAGGGCGTTTATTGCTGTTTGCTGGATATTGTTTAAGAACAACAGGTAATCGCATTCTTGAACCGGCTCCTCGGTAAAACGGATGTTGTCCCATACACCATGGCCGCCAGGACTTTGGCGCCTGATGTCTGGTTCGATCCAGTTTTTTACAATTCTAACTAACTTCATCTACAGTTTATCGTTGTTTTGGCGGTAGAAACGTTCATTGGGGTATTGTTCCGGCCCTGGATCTGCCAAGCGTACCGGCTCGCCAAACAGTCCGGGAATGCCATATTGGTCATTCTTGTATTTTTGTTGAATGAAATTTCGATTAAAACGGCTGTATTTAGTACCCGAGTGGCATTTTATGTTCACAGGTTTATAACTGTTAACCGTTTCTTCGGCGAAATTATCAAAATATTTGATCTTGTAATTAGTCAGCTGGCGGCGGTATTCGTGAAAATAGCGCCAGCTTATATCGCCGTCTTCTTCGCCGATGCCGAGAAAGCGTTCATCAAAATATCCTAAATAGTCAATTTCCTCCCGGCTGATTAAGAAATGGGACCAGGATTTATTGATCGTGAAGGAGCGGTAGTTGTTGAGAACGAGATGTTTTTTTATATCTTGAACAAAAGTTGGTGAATTAATCATTATATCATCATTCAGCATGAGGATATAGTCATGGGTGGCATGGATGATAATGGAATTCCAGAGCTTTGAAACCCCGCGAAATATGGGAAACATGATGGGAAAAGCATTTTGTTGAGAGCTTAAAAAAGAGAGTATGTTATGCCTGTATTCTTCATTAAATGTCTGGTTATGTTCACCGTTAATGGCGGCAATGATCTCTGTATGCCTGTCGAATTCTCTTATGTGCTTTAACAAGGGCTTAAAATATTTTTCAAAACGGTCGGCAAAGGTAGTGATGCCAATGGTAATATTGACTGCCTTGATTTTCTCTTCCAGATCCTGGAGCGTGGGCTCAGGTAATGACGGTATTTTTCGTCGTAGAGAATTTAGCTTTGCTGAGAGAGAAAAATTCTTTTCACGGTGTAAATTAAACAGGGTACCATACTCCGAGTTTATCGTCGGAGTAGCGGAGTAATCTACTCCCTCCGGCAATTCTCCTTTAATCCTGAACTTTTTAAGCTTAAGATGGGCGGAGAACTGGGATGGATCCCGGAAGATTTCAAGTTCGTGTCTTTTGACCAGAATGGATAAAACCGACTGGTCATGGCGGTGGTCATAAAATTCAGGGTAATTCTTTTTGCCGCAGGTGTTGGGTTGATCCGTGATAATCCGGGGATCCTCGCAGTAAGAGAGCCATTGCCGCACGAAATCAATATTAGTTTTATTCTTGACAAACAGGCTTGGGGAACCGGCTACCTGGCTGGCTTGGTGAAAGGCCTTGTTGTCGGCCTCCATCAAGATAAAACAGTCACGTTTGGTCCAGCTCTTGTTGACAAAGGTTTTCGTGTAGCAGGGAACCTGAAAGAAAATAAGGCCGTTACGGCTGAGGCAGAGGTCAACCAAAGGTTGCAGGCTGGCAATTATTTCCGCCCCGCTGTCACTGTATATAACTACATCTCCATCCTCGGCTTGCTCCAGGGCCTGCAAGATTATATATGGTTTCCAGAGCCAATAGCCGCCGCCGCGCTCCTGATTTAGAATTTGTTTGTTTTTTTGATAAAATTCTGTCTGGAGAATGTCCTTATCCGTGAAAGAGAGGCTGTGGTCAATGCCGAATTTGCGGGCTGATTTGTTAAGCCTTTTTTGGGCCTTGAAAAATCGATTAGTTGCATAGTTAACCAGATATGTTTGCATAGGGTTATTTGTTATTTGCAAAGGATAGTAAATGTTCCCGCTATCCGGAAAAATATTAAAAAACGATTGGTAAAATAATTAGACAAATAAGCAACTTACTACAGTACGTATAAATTTTAAAGAAATTATATCGAATCATTTAAAAGCATTAATCTCACGTTGTTTCCCTGCCGACAAGTCACGGTTTAACCATGAAATTAAAAAACAGGCCGTTACTTTAATCTTGACTAATCGTTGGCCGCTAAGGTAATTTAGTCGATGTTAAGGAGGGCTTAGTAGGTTTTTCTTAAACGGGAAGGGGCGTGAGCAGCGGGTTTGAATTGGCCTTCTTACCGCTGTTCCGACCCCTTTCG
>JAJRZN010000092.1 GCA_024275235.1 Deltaproteobacteria bacterium | reverse complement strand
GCCTTCACCGGAGCGCAGGGCATTAAAAAAGGGCGCTTTGAGGCCGCGGAGGGGGGAACGCTCTTCTTAGATGAGATTGGCGACCTGGCCACAAATCTCCAGCTTAAATTGTTAAATGTGGTTCAGGAACGCGAATTTCAGCGCCTTGGCAGCACCAAGACCAGAAAATGCAATGTCAGACTGATCGCCGCCACCAACCGGGACTTAGAGGAGGCCGTGGCCAACGGCAGTTTCCGGGAGGATTTTTATTACCGTTTAAATGTCTTTCCTATCTATCTGCCGCCCTTACGCAAACGGCCCACCGATGTTCTGTTATTAGCCGAACATTTTATGCACATCTTCAATAAGGAGAATAACAAAAATGTTACGCGGCTCTCCACCTCGGCCATTGATTTATTAATGCAATATCACTGGCCCGGCAATGTCAGGGAGTTACAGAACTGCATGGAGAGGGCGCTGTTGATCTGCGATGAAGGTTCCATTAAGGGCTATCACCTGCCGCCGTCGCTGCAAAGCGCTGGTTCCGTCAGCGGCAAAAACCCCTTATCCCTGGCGGCGGCAGTGGAAAATTTCGAGAAGGAACTTCTCATCGAGGCCCTGAAAACCTGCCACGGCAACCAGACCAAGGCCGCTAAATACTTAGATTCCAGTCTGCGGATTATTAATTACAAGCTCAATAAATATAATATTACCAGCCGCCGTTATAAGCTGAAAAAGGGATGAAGATTTTCCTCCATACCTGTTGCGGCCCCTGCGCCGCCTATCCGGTAAAACGTTTGCGGGAGCTGGGTCACCAGCCCCTGGGCTATTTTTTTAACCCCAACATCCATCCATACCGGGAATTCAGACGGCGTCTCACAACCTTAAGGGAACTGAGCGAGAAAATAGATTTTTCAGTGGAATATGAAGAAGAGTACGGTCTGCGGGATTATATGCGCCAGGTGGTATTTCATGAAGATTCGCGCTGCGGCCTATGCTATGCCATGCGCCTTGAACCTACCGTAATCAAGGCCATGGAAGCTGGAGCCGATGCCTTTTCCACCACCCTGCTCTACAGCCGATACCAACGGCACAGCCTGATCAAAGAGCAATGTGAACAGTTGTCTGCCACCTACGATTTGCCGTTTTTTTACCAGGATTTCAGAGAGGGCTGGCAGGAAGGAATTGATCTGAGCATTGCGATGGGGCTCTACCGCCAGCCCTATTGCGGCTGCGTTTACAGCGAGCAGGAACGCTACGACAAAAAGCTCCGCAAGAGAATGCGCGCAGCAAAATAATCGTAAAGCCCCTGCTATTCGGTACCGCCGCCGGGATTGAGGTTGCTGAAGGTGTGCCAGTCAGGCAAAGATAAATCCGGCAGCCAGTCACGCCAGGTACGTTTAGGCGGATGACCAGCCGCAATGGCGGCAATAATCTTCCTGGCCTTGGCGCTTACCGATGATTCCGGGTAGTGCTTTATCAGATAAAGGTAACGTCCCTTCGCCTCTTTCAGATGATTGGTGCGCACATAAAAATTAGCGACATAAAACTCATGATTGGCCAGAAAATTAAGGGCCGCCAGACGGCGGGCTCTGGCCTCCTGAACATATGCCGAATGAGGATATGACTTTATAAGCCGCGTGAAATTTTCAAGCGCGTTTTTGGCGGCCCCAGGGTCACGATCAATGGTATCTATCTGCTTATAATACGACATCCCAATCTGAAAGATGACATAGGGAATGGCCTCATTGGTGGGATGATTATTGGCAAAATCATTATACTGGCTGATGGCGTCTGGATATTTCCCCAGATAATACTGACAGTCCGCGGACTTTAATTCAGCCAGCAGCCCGGCCTTACTGAAGGGAAAACGATCCATTATATCATTAAAGACCTTCAGGGCCTTGGAATAATCACCGTGGTTATAATCATCAAGAGCCTTCAAGGCCAGGGAATCAGGGGTATCCGGGATAGATTTACCATTACCCAGCCCCAGGTAATTCATGGTATTATTCATTAGCGCACAGCCCGGCAAGACTGTTAAAAAAATCATAACGACAAAAACCGTTAATATCTTTGTTCTACCGGCCGGCATTAGTTTCATTTTGAGCTGCATTTTTTTCTTTCCATAACAATCCGCATATTCTGCTGCAGATGTTCTAAATATTGTTCTGCCGTCTTTTCCGCCACAGCACCATCGCCGGCAGCGGATATAACCTGACGGATAGAATCAGCTCGAATATCACCCACGGCCATCACCCCGGAGATATTACTGCGCATCATACCGTCGGTAGTAATAAAACCATTATCCAGAGCCAATTCTTTAGGCAGCATCCAATTATTGGGACTGACACCCACCAGGACGAATACCCCCTGAAACGGCTTAAATTCCTCTTCTCCATTGGCATGTTTTATCCGCACCCCGGTGACCTCGGTAGTCCCCTCGATGCCGACAACCTCAGACTCACAAATAAAACTAACCTGCTTATTCTGAAAGGCGGCTTCCTGAATGATTGGCGCGGCCCGCAGTTCATCACGGCGATGAATTATAGTTACCGTTTTAACAAATTTAGTCAGATAAACCGCCTCCTGAACGGCGGTATTACCACCGCCCACCACCGCCACATCCATATCCCGATAAAAGGGGCCGTCACAGGTGGCGCAATAGGAAACGCCCTTACCGGTCAATTCAGCCTCCCCTGGAACATTTAACTTATTGGGGCTGGCTCCGGTGGCTATAATCACCGTCTTGGCCTTCAGGTGCTTATTATCAGCGAGATACAGCTTTTTGGTCTCGCCCCTGAGCTCCATGGAGACAACTTCGCCCAGGGTCGGCTGAAGACCGAAACGCCGGGCCTGGGCAATCATCTTATCCGCCAGTTCAAAACCGGAAATCCCATCCGGAAAGCCGGGATAATTATCTATCCAGTCAGTACGCAGCACCTGACCACCGGCGGCACCCTTATCAATCAACAGGGTATCAAGACGGGCGCGGGCGGCATAAAGCCCGGCGGTTAAACCACCCGGCCCGCCGCCCACTATAATGAGTTGATAGGTTTTGACAGCCAATTTAATCAGGCTTTTTCAAGCATGGCGGCCAGCTGGGCCTTGCCAACCGCGCCGGTCACCTGATCCAGCACCTCCCCGCCCTTGAACAGAATCAAGGTGGGAATAGCCCGAATACCGTATTTCCCCGGAGTGGCCGGGCTTTCATCAACGTTCATCTTGGCGATCCTGACCTTACCGGCAAACTCGGCAGCCAGTTCAGTTACCACCGGGCCAATGGCCTTACAGGGACCGCACCAGGGGGCCCAGAAATCAACTAAGCAGGGAAGGTCAGATTTCAGCACCTCAGCCTCAAAATCTTGGTCAGTAACATGGATTAAATTATCTTCGCTCATTATTTTCTCCTAAAATATTAAAATATAAGATAATTGTTCGGAGTCTTTACCAACCTGGGGGGGGCCAGGAATGTAAAGAGGGAATACACCTGAATAATTATCTAAAAAACGATTTATTATACTTGATTTTAAAGGACTCGCAACTACCAGAAAATTTTTTTTATATCCGGCAGCTATCATGGTAAAAAAAAAATTCAGTATGGTATACTGTTATAAACGCGGAAGATTCAACATGGCCTTGACGTTTTTTATTATATTCCACGTATAAGGAGGATATGATGCCGATAACTAAATTTTTACAGGAGCCTAAAATTCTCGACATTCAACCGGTTAACACTGCCAAGAAGGCCGCTAATTTACGCAAAACCCATGTGCCGTTTTCCGGTTCACCCCATAAGCACCCCTATGATACAGAAAAATTTATTCTGCTTGTCGACCCCTATCACGCCTCGCTGTACTACGAATTCAACAACTCGGACGTGGAGTACGCCGAAGAATTGGCTAATATTGTTAACGTCAACGGCGAAACAGTTAATATGGTATTGATCTGGGTCAAGAAAAAGAGTATTGCTGTCCGTTGCTCACCTTTTCTCGTGGAAGACCTGGCCGCCCCCTCCGCCGGCTGAAATCAGTTTTCCTTTGACCATCCCTGTTAATCATTGTATTTTCTTCTCTAAATTTGTTTGTAAAATTTATAAGTGAGAGGAAGTCATGACCAGCAAGCAGCAATCGAAGCGTAAACATCCCCGTATTCCTTATACCGGCAAGGTTGATTTAATCTTCGCCAATCAGGTTATTACCGAATGCGCCGCCCAGAATTTAAGCCTGGTGGGAATCTGGGTCAACGGAAATCATAGTCCGGCAGCAGGTACTGTATGCGATATCGAGTTTCATGATGCCGCCCCGGCCGCCAACCGTCCCCTGCGCCTCAAAGGAGAGGTTTCCCGAACCGAAAGTAACGGCATGGCCCTGATGTTCACCAATAATAACCTGCGGAACTACACCTAGCTGGAGGCGCTGATTAAAGAAAGAGGCGGGGATGTCGATTGTGTTGACTTCTGAGTCATTTTTCAAGTTAGAGGGGTTTGAACACCGCCAGTTGTTCGGATCTGATTATGTATGGGAGGCGCTGAAACGCCTGAAGGAGTACATGAATGATTACGACTACCCCCCACTTACGGGCGATGGCCTTACCTTTGGCGTTCCTCTGCCCGCCGCCGTGGTATATGTCAGGGGTGAGCTGATCCCCGCTGGCGACTGTAAAATCAAGCTGGGAGATCCGGCCAAAGGGCAGTTTGCCGTCTACAAAGACAACCAGCACCTGCCGGAGGCCGCCCTTATCATGGCCGGAGTAGTCCTTGGCGGCCCAAAGATAGCCTTAGGCTCCGGCGTTATTCTGGAATCAGGGGCCATGGTCAAAGAACCGGCGGTCATTGGAGATTGTTCCGAGGTTCGGCAGGGAGCCTATATCAGAGGGTATTGCCTCGCCGGACGGCGCACGGTTATCGGCCATGCTACAGAGGTCAAACATACAATATTCATGGATGATGCCAAGGCCGGCCATTTCGCCTATCTTGGGGACAGCATCCTCGGCAGCCGGGTAAATCTCGGGGCGGGCACCAAGATGGCCAACCTGCGTTTCACCGGCGGTAAGGTGCCCATCAGAACCCCGGATGGAACAATCAGCAGCGGGCTCAGAAAGCTGGGGGCGGTATTGGGCGATGATGTGCAGACGGGCTGTAATTCCGTAACCAATCCCGGCACCCTCATTGGCAAAGGATCCATGTTACTGCCCAATACTACCTCGCCCTCCGGATATCACCCGCCAAATTCATTAATTCGCTGATTTTACGTGCCCTTGACCCCAAGATAATTATAGAGGCCGTAAAGCAGTTCAACAATGATCCCCAGGGTCAGAAATATACGGATAATCCTGTCTCTGGGGATTTTGGCGCCCATTGATTTCTGGAGAATAACGACAACAATAATCGTCCCACCCACGGTGAGGGGGGCAACGGTCAATATCTGCAGCGCAGTCCAGGTCAGGGTCTTGAGAAGATGGCCGGGGAAATAACGCACGCTCAACAAAAGATAGACCATAATGATTATGGCAAGTGTTACCGACTCATTAATCTTTTTCATCCATCACCCTTAAACTATTACTATTATGAATTTAAAAACTATCCTGATACCACCCTTAAGTATTCCCCGAGAGCGTCTTTTCCGTCAATTCCTTATTGTCTTTGATGAGATTTTTTTATACGCCGCCTCGGAGGATACCTGTCTACCGGAAGATTTTTACAGCCGGCAGCATTTAATCAGACACTATGCTCCGGTACCCTTTGCGGCAGATCTGGAAAATTTCCAGCATCTAATCCGCGATATTTCCAGCCACCGGAACGAATATTACGGTGGCGGGGTATTTTCAATGTCAAAAGCCGCGCGTGTCGATGAAGAGGCCGTCTGGGATCTGGTAAGCCGCATAATGGTGCCGGAGAGCAACGATGACAAGAAACTCAGCAGCTTAACCGAGGCTCGTCTCCTGCTTCGGTTATCAGAGATAATGACCGATGAGGAGGAAGAAATAAATAACAGTCTGCAACAGGTTGAACAGCAGACGGCCTCAATGCTCGGCGCCCTGCAAAATACAGCGGCAAAAACGACCGATGGACAGCCCACTGCCGCCAGCGAAGCAGGCGGCCCGGCAATCCAGCAGCTTAAGGCCTGGATACATCTCTTCATGGCCGATAAAGAAACGGATAGACCATGGACAGCCGCCCCGGCCAGCCGGGAGACCTTCGAACTTCTCGCGGACTATTACAGCCGGGAGCTTAATAAAGGCCCGCGTCTCGTCTGCCGCCTGCCACTGCCGGACTGCGAGGGAGACAATGATAAATACTTAGAACGCAGAAATAAAATCCGCCAGGCCGGAAGCCAGACCCTGCAAGGCTTAGAGAAAGAATTACACCGCCTGAGCCAGGGCGCTCCCGAAGACAAACCCCTGATGGATAAATTAACGGCAGAGTGGGAAGCCATAATGAATAATTACGAAACCGGTACCGCCGCTTTGGAGTTTTATCTATTTAAGGATGTATCCCTGCCGGAACTGCTGGGCCGGGTTATCCACCAGACCGGCGGCCGGCCCCTCGGCGACTGGCCGCCCAATGCCTTAATGGCGGTAATTTAGGCTCAGAGATTTTTAATTGCCCTGTTGTTCACTTTGCTGTTTCTGGGCGTTTTGAAAAAGGGCCAGAAAGTTCACCGGCTCCAGCAGGAAGGGGATAAATCCGCCGTCCACGGTCATCTGGCTGACGATCTGCCGGGTATAGGGAAAAATCATGGTTGGGCAATCCACGGCCAGCACGGCATTTAAATGTTCCGCCGGAATATTCTTGATGGTAAAAATCCCGCAATGCTCGACCTCGATGATAAAGAGCGTCTTGTCTTCCTTACCCTGCGTGACCTTGGCGGTAATCTTTATTTCCACCTCATAGGTATCATCATTGGCCAGTTTTTTATTAGCGAGATTCAAATTAATCTCCACCTTGGGCTGCTCATTCTGCTGACTGGCACCGAAACAATCCGGGGCATTGGGGTTTTCAAAGGAGAGATCCTTTACATAGAGCTTCTGGAGACGAAAAATAGGCTGCTCGTTATTAGCTTCATTTTGTTGATCGGTCATTATCTTCTTCCTGTTTGAGATTATCTGATTAGAGAGTAATTTTATGCCAAATCTTTTCTATATACTAAGAATAATCAAAAAACGCTTGCCTAAAAACCCGCCGACACCACCAAACACAGAGCCTTAAATTACAAAATCTGCTTTAAAAAGCGGCCGGTATATGATTGCGCGGCAGCAGCCACCTTCTCCGGGGTACCGCTGACAATTATCTCTCCCCCCTCATCACCACCCTCCGGCCCGAGATCAATAATCTCATCGGCGGTTTTAATAACATCAAGATTATGCTCAATAATAACCACCGTGTTACCGGCATCGGTCAAGCGGTGCAAGACATTTAAGAGGTGTTGAATATCAGCGGGATGAAGACCGGTGGTCGGTTCATCAAGGATGTAAAGGGTACTGCCGGTGCCCCGTTTGCTCAACTCCCGGGCCAGCTTGATGCGCTGGGCCTCACCCCCGGAAAGAGTGGTGGAGGACTGCCCGAGAGAGATATAGGTCAAGCCCACATCATACAGGGTCTGCAGACGGTTCTTGATGGGCGGAATATTCTTAAAAAAATCCAGGGCCTCCTCAACATTCATGGTCAGAATATCGGCAATACTCTTGCCCCGGTATAAAATATCCAGGGTCTCAGGATTGTAACGACTTCCCCGACAGGCCTCGCAGGTGACATAGACATCGGGCAGAAAATGCATGGCAATCTTAAGCAGGCCGTCCCCCTGACAGGACTCACAGCGGCCGCCCTTGATATTAAAGCTGAAGCGTCCAGCCTTATAGCCGCGGGCTCTGGCCTCGGGCAGACGGGCCAATAACTCTCGAATGGGGGATAAAATGCCGGTGTAAGTGGCCGGGTTGGAACGTGGGGTGCGGCCGATGGGGCTTTGATCAATATTAATTATCTTGTCAATATACCGCAGACCGCTGATCTTACCCTCTCCTGCCGTCTGCCGTGTCCCGTTGAGAATATTCACCGCCCCCTTATAAAGAGTTTCCATAACCAGGGTGGATTTACCGGAGCCGGAAACCCCGGTTACGCAGGTCATCAACCCCAGGGGGAAATGGGCGGTAATATCTTTAAGATTATTGGCCCGCGCCCCTTTAATGGTAATTTTTTTACCCCTTTTGGGCCGGCGGCGATTCTCGGGCAGAGGAATGGTCAAGCGCCCGGAGAGATAACCGCCGGTGAGTGAATCCTCTCTTTCAAACAGACCGCTGGTGGGGCCGTTGTAGATAACCTCCCCCCCATGAACGCCGGCCCCCGGCCCGATATCCAGGACATGATCGGCAGCCAGAATGGTATCGGCATCATGCTCCACCACAATGACCGTATTACCCTGATCCCGCAGCCGGATCAAGGTCTTGATGAGACGTTGATTATCTCGTTGATGCAGCCCTATACTGGGCTCATCGAGAATATAAAGCACTCCCATGAGTGAGGCGCCAATCTGCGAGGCCAGGCGGATACGCTGAAATTCCCCCCCCGACAGACTGGAGGCGGCCCGGGCCAGGGATATATACCCCAGTCCCACCCCGGTCAAGAAATTGAGCCGTTCACGAATCTCCTTGATAATAGGGGCGGCAATCTTTTCATTCTGCCCCTGAACGACAATCTCCGCCATCCAGGCCTGCAGCCGCTCAATACTCATCTCCGTTAATTCAAAGATATTATAATTATTGAACTTTACAGCCAGGGCTCCGGCATTTAAACGAGCCCCGTTACAGACCGGGCAAGGCCGGATATTGAGATATTGTTCCAGACTCTGGCGCACGGACATGGAGGAGGTCTCCCGGTATCGCCGCTCCAACTGCTTGAGCAGACCGGGATAGGGTCTGGCCGATGAAATCAAACGACGGCGGCGCCGATAGGTAAAAGAAATTACCTCGTTGCCGGTACCGTTGATAATGGCCTCCTGAACCTTGGCCGGTAATTTCCCAAAGGGGGTGGTCAGTTTAAAATTATAATGCCCGGCCAGGGCGCGAACAAGCTCACCGGCATAGGATTCCGCCGCGATATCCTTCCAGGGCCTCACCCCGCCCTTCATGATACTGAGGGCAGGGTTGGGAACAATGAGATCCGGGTCAAAGAACTGACGGATACCCAGGCCGCCGCACTCAGTACAGGCACCTTTGGGATTATTAAAGGAAAAAAGCTGCGGCGAAAGATCGGGAAGACTGATACCGCATTGCAGACAGGCGGCCCGTTCACTTAACAGAACCTCTTCTCCGGAATCGGGGAAATTAATCAGCAGCATACCGCCGGAAAGCTCAAGAGCGGTGGCGATGGAAGCCGAGAGACGACGCTTAATCGTCTCCTTTATAATTAAGCGGTCAACCACCGCCGCGATGGAGTGTTTTCTGGTCCTGGCCAGCTTTATTTCCTGATCCAGACTATATAGAGTGCCGTCTACCCGCACCCGGACAAAACCAGTCTGCCGCAGACGGTTCAAAACCCCGAGATGTTCGCCCTTCTGATCCTCAATAACCGGAGCCAGCAGAATAACCTTACTGCCAGCCGGATAATCCATAACCGCCGCCGTCATTTCCTGCACACTCTGAGCGGCAATCCTGCTGCCGCAGCGGGGACAATGGGGAGTACCAAGACGGGCGTAGAGGAGACGGAGATAATCATAAATCTCGGTACTGGTACCAACGGTGGAACGTGGATTACGGTTGGTGGTACGCTGCTCAATGGAAACCGCCGGCGACAGACCCTCTAAGCTGTCCACCTCCGGCTTGTCCATCTGGCCCAGGAATTGGCGGGCATAAGTGGAAAGAGATTCCACATAACGCCTCTGGCCCTCGGCATAGAGGGTATCAAAGGCCAGAGAAGACTTACCGGAACCAGAAAGCCCCGTAAAAACAATAAATTTATCCCGGGGCAGATCCAGGCTGATATTTTTTAAATTATGCATCCGGGCACCCCGGATACTTATTTTAGTACGCATATTATCCTTACAATTTTTCCCGCAAACACCACGCTGTGTTAACTGAAGACACGACCGACAAAAGCATTCACACCAGTGACAAGAATACAATTCACCGGCTCAACCCATAATTTTTCCTAACTCTCGCGCCATAATAGCACACTCTTTAATTGTTTTCGTATAACTTTTCAGGTAAGATTTAAAAACTACTTAGAACTATGAATCGTAACTTACGATATGCCAGATAATCGGCTTCCCAGTTATTTACACTTGACAATCACTATGAATTATTGCAAATAACTTAGTAACAATTCAGCTAAATTTCTGTAATAAGCCCAAAAACACCGAATAAACTCTGTCCCCGGCCCATGGGGGAAACTCAATCAGCCTCCCAGACTAAAACCTGTCAGACTTAACACAAAAATCTAACCAGACACCACTGGTTTTTCCACCTTAAAACAAGATAAGAGGATTTATGGAATTTAATAATAATTCAACCATTGCCATTGTGGGTTTAGGTTACGTCGGACTGCCGCTGGCTCTCGCCTTTGGAGCCCGCAACAAGACAATCGGCTTTGACCTGAAACTTGAGAGTATAAAGAGTTTTCAGAACGGTATAGACCCCAACGGTGAGGGCAAGGCCCGGCAGTTCGCGGCCGCCAGGTATATTGAATTCACCGCTGACGCCCGGCACCTTGCCCAGGCAGATTTTATCATAGTGGCAGTTCCCACCCCCATTGACCAGGCCCGCCAACCCGACCTCTCTCCCCTGCTTGGAGCCGCCGAAACCGTGGGCCGGCATATGAAAAAAGGCAGCGTTGTTGTCTTCGAATCCACTGTTTATCCCGGTGTTACCGAAGATGAATGCGTCCCGATATTAGAGAAGGCCTCCGGTCTTAAGTGGCTTGAGGACTTTAACATCGGCTATTCACCGGAACGTATCAACCCTGGCGATGAGGAGCATACCCTGGCCAAAATCGTCAAGGTGGCAGCAGGTGATACCCCGGAAACTCTAAAGGCGGTGACCGCTCTCTACGCCTCAATAGTAACCGCGGGTGTTCACCCGGTCTCCTCCATCAAAGAGGCCGAGGCCGCCAAGGTTATTGAAAATACCCAGCGCGATCTAAACATCGCCCTGATGAATGAACTTTCTCTTATCTTTGACCGTCTTGGCATTGATACGAACAACGTCCTTGAGGCCGCCGGGACTAAATGGAACTTCCTGCCCTTCCGGCCCGGACTGGTGGGCGGCCATTGCATCGGCGTTGACCCCTATTACCTGACCTATAAGGCTGAAAGTATCGGTTATCATCCAGAGGTCATCCTGGCCGGCCGGCGGATTAACGACAATATGGGCAAAATCATCGCCGAAAAGACCGTTAAAATGATGCTGAACTCCAGCAGACAAAACGGCGGCCCTGGCAAAGTTGGAGTACTGGGCTTGACCTTCAAGGAGAACTGCCCCGACCTGAGAAACTCCAAGGTCTTTGATATTATTCAAGAATTAGAATCCTATGGCATGAAGGTAATGGTGCATGATCCCATGGTAAATCCAGCCGAGGCCCAGCGTTTTTTCGGCATAGAGCTCCACCCCTGGAAAGAGTTACATGACCTTGACGCCCTGATCTTTGCCGTACCGCACAAAAATCTGCTCAATCTGAAGATCTCGGAACTTGCCGCGGCCCTGGCCCCAGGCGGTTGTTTATTAGATATCAAATCGGTATTAGACCTTGAGGAAATAACCAGACAACAGATTAATTTCTGGCGTTTATAGGAAGGAAGGCCATGAAAATAGAGCAAATTAAAAAAGAATTATCAGGCACGCCGCGCAAATGGCTGATTACCGGAGCGGCAGGATTTATCGGCTCCAATCTCCTGGAGACCTTACTGGATCTAAATCAGGAGGTGGTTGGTCTTGATAATTTTTCCACCGGCCATCATCACAATCTGGAGCAGGTCAAGGAACGGCTTCTGCCGGAGCAATGGCAGAGATTTCAGCTCATTGAGGATGATATCCGTGACCTTAAGGCCTGCCGGCGGGCCTGCGCCGGGGTTAACTACGTCCTCCACGAGGCAGCCTTGGGCTCCGTACCACGTTCCATTGAAGACCCCCTGCTGACCAACGCCAATAACATCACCGGCTTTCTCAATATGCTGGTGGCGGCAAGAGATGCCGGGGTAAATAATTTTGTTTACGCCGCCTCCAGCTCAACCTATGGCGATCACCCCGGGCTTCCCAAGGTGGAAGATAAAATCGGCCGCCCGCTTTCGCCCTACGCGGTAACCAAATATGTCGATGAACTCTACGCCGATGTCTTCGCCCGCACCTATAATATGGCCTGCATCGGGCTGCGCTATTTCAATGTCTTCGGCCGCCGCCAGGATCCCAATGGTGCCTATGCCGCGGTAATTCCCAAATGGTTTGCCGGCATGGTCAAGGGCGGTGAATTATTCATCAACGGCACCGGCGAGACCAGCCGGGATTTCTGCTATATCGATAATACGGTGCAGGCCAATATCTTAGCCGCCTGCACTGACAATAAAGAGGCCATGAACCAGGTATACAACGTGGCCTACGGCCGGCGTACTACCCTGAACGAGTTATTTGAAATGATTAAAGTCAGAGTAGCCGCCCACCATCCGGAGGTCTCTGACATAAAACCGGAATACCGGGATTTTCGGGCCGGAGATGTCCTCCACTCCCTGGCCGATATCTCCAAGATCAGTAAACTACTGGGTTATGAACCGGAATATTCCGTTGAAAGCGGCATGGATCAGGCGGCTAAATGGTATATCGAGAATCTGTAAACCAGTAACGGGGTTTTCGTCACTTTTAGGCATCACGCTGAATAGTTACGAAAATCATAAAAATCCCCATGTGGGTGCCCAAAATAGAACGGAGCGTCAATCAATCATTAAAACCAACCTGATTAATCATAATCATAAAAATCCGTCTGATATTTTGATCCAGCTCCGGGGCGCTGAAGCCGGT
>JAJRZN010000003.1 GCA_024275235.1 Deltaproteobacteria bacterium | reverse complement strand
GAGCCCGGCCCGGATTGGTCAATGCGTGCGGGAAATTGGTATTGGTTTCATGTTTGCCCCCGCTATGCACGGGGCGATGAAATATGCCATCGGCCCCCGGCGGGAGATTGCGATTCGGACGATCTTTAATATCCTGGGCCCTTTAACTAATCCGGCGGCGGCCAATGTCTATCTGCTCGGGGTCTATGACCCAGCTCTTACTGAGATTATGGCAGAGGTCTTAAACAATTTCGGGGTTAAGCGGGCCTTGGTGGTCTGCGGGGCCGGTAATATTGATGAGATAACCACCACCGGCACTACCAGGGTTTCAGAGACCGATGGTCACAAGGTCACCACCTATAATATTAATCCCGCGGATTATGGTCTGGCCCCGGCAACTCTGGCCGACATCAAGGGCGGGGAGACGGCGCGGGAGTCGGCCCGTCAATTGCGGGATGTCCTGGCCGGGAAGCCGGGCCCCTGCTATGACGTGGTTGTCTTTAACGCCGGGGCCGCCCTCTGGGCCGCGGGTCGGGCCGCTGACCTGACTTCCGGCATTGAACTGGCGCGGCAGACTATTGATTCAGGGGCTGCCTTGATTAAACTGGAGGCCCTGGCGGCCTTTTCAAAAAATGATTCTTGATACCATAGTTGAATATAAACGGCAGGAGGTGGCAAGGCTCAAGGCGCAAGGCGGGCCGCGGCCGCCGGAGATGGAGATTGCGCCGCCGCGCGGGTTTAAAGACGCTCTGCTGAGTTACGAGGGGGTGGCGGTCATCGCCGAGGCCAAAAAAGCCTCGCCCTCCAAGGGCTTGATCTGCCCGGATTTTGAGCCGGCGGCAATTGCCCGTGATTATGAAAAGGGCGGTGCCCAGGCGCTGTCTGTACTCACGGATGAGCATTTTTTTCAGGGTTCACTGTCCTATATCCCCGAGGTGCGGAGCGTGGTGAACCTGCCGGTGCTGCGTAAGGAATTTATCATTGATGAGATTCAGATCAGGGAGGCGGCCCTTTTGGAGCCGACGCCATTCTGCTCATCGCCGCTATCCTTGCTGACCGCGAGATGGAGGATTATCTAAGCCTGGCCCGGGAACTGGGGCTTGATATCCTGGTTGAGGCGCATGACGAGAGGGAGGCGGAACGTTCTCTGAAGGCCGGTGCCGATCTCATTGGAATCAATAATCGTAATCTTCGTGATTTTACAGTGGATATTGAGACAACTTTCCGGGTAATGGCCGAATTACCGGCGGCAGTGCCGGTGGTCAGCGAATCAGCCATTAAGGATAGTACTGATATGCGGCGTTTGGCAGAACATGGAGTCAGTGCCGCTCTTATTGGTGAATCCCTGATGCGGGCCTCTGACCGCGTTCAGGCCCTGCGCGGTCTGCGTCTATCCCGTTAACCAGTAAAGAGGACAAAAAAATTAATGGTTCCGAGAACGAGAATCAAGGTATGCGGCATTACAGAACAGAGTGAGGCCGAGGCCCTTGCCCGTCTCGGGGTAGATGCCCTGGGTTTTATCTTTTATAAGGCAAGTCCGCGTTATATTGAGCCGGAAGCGGCCCGGAAAATTATCAGCAGTCTGCCGCCCTTTGTGGATACCCAGGGGGTGTTTGTTAACGAGGATCCTGATCTGGTCAACGATATTGCCCAATATTGTTCCTTGAGCTTTGTTCAGCTGCATGGTTCTGAACCGGTTAAATATTGTCAAGCCATTAATACCCCCATAATAAAGGCCTTTCAGATAAAAGACAGAGAAAGCCTAAAAGATATTAAGCCATTTGAGGGGTTAACCAAGGGGGTTTTGTTAGATACTTATCATCCTGAACTGGCTGGCGGTACCGGAGAAAAGTTTGACTGGCAGCTCCTCGCGGCTCACTTAATCTCCCAGCCCTTTATTCTGGCTGGCGGTCTTAATGCCGGTAATGTGGAAGAGGCGGTTAGAATAACCCGGCCCTGGGCCGTGGATGTTAACTCCGGGGTGGAAAGTTCCGCCGGCCATAAAGACATCGCTCTGGTCGCGGAGGTGATGGCGGCAGTCAGAAGGGCGGACTCGGAAATGTAAAAGAATTGAGTGAGCGGGGAGAGAGTCCCGCCCACTCAATAAGAGAGAGACATTAATATTTTACAACATATTTTCTTTCTGCCAATATGGCAAATTGTCGCATAGTCCGCTGGCTTTCATATAAAATTGCTCAAAAACCTGCCTGTATTGCCGATGAGATCTTGAGCCGTTCTCCATATTGGGTGCAATACAAGAAGTTATAAATTGAATGTTGATGGCGTCGTAAAAAGTCCGATCTACGGTGTTGTGGCGTTTCGGCAGACCTTCGGCATACCATATGTATGGCCGAAGCCCTGCCGAACCACCACGCCTCGCAGTCTTCGCTTAGCTGTATATCGAACTTTTCGCAGTCTTCGCTTAGCTGACTTAGCCATCTTTAGTTAGTGATGGACTTTTTACGAGTCCATCAATGTTGAATTACGAAGTTTACTTCTTCTTTTCCTTCATAATTCGATATTGGAGTCTATCGCTTACCTCGATATTCAAAACATAGTAATATTAAGACGTACAGCTGCCCGCCGAAAAGAAAGCCCTCCAATCCGCCGCTTTTTTATATTTCCCCATCATCTGCTCTTTGTCCTGCCCCGTCTATTTTTGGTATTAACCTGTAATTTGTCGAAAAAACGCTGGGTTAAAAAATATATATGTTGACTTTATCGCTTTTTTGTCCATAAAATTAGGTTTATCCATTGTGTATTCCTTCTTAAAATACAAGAAGATATGCTAACTATTCAAAATTGAGGCCGCAGCGCTCGGATTTCTCCGGTGGGGATGGCGGAAGCGCAAGCAAGAGGGGTAAAATCATAATGGAGAAAACCATTCAGGAATTACGGCGGATAATTTCCTTTAAAGACACAACCCAGGCCGGGGATATAGTCCTGACCGCCATTGCTGAGCCCAAATCCGTTTTTTACGCTCTAATTACGGATATCAGTCCTGATCAGGCTAAACGTGACTGGTGGCAGTTGACCATGCACATCCTGGGGCTGCCGCCCCAGAAGGTAACCTGGGCTCTGCGTGAGCCTCAATTCAGCGGCCGGGAAGTTTTCACTATGAACGGTATAGAACATTTTATGCAGGCGGTTGATTTTGGGCCGGTTGGCGCGCCGCCCGTTTCTAAGCCGCCCGCGCGCCGGAAAGCGGTTTTGCGGGTGGTGAAGTGAGGCATGGTCTCTGAGCGTCAGCTGATAGATTATATTAAACGGGCCGCGGGTAAGACCCCGGCGCGGGTACAGGGGATTGGCGATGATTGTGCCGTCTTTGGCGCTCGGGCGGGCTGTAAGCAGCTGGTAAGCGTTGATACCCTGGTGGAGGGGATACACTTTGATCTTGCCTGGCACGGCCCGCGGGAACTCGGCCATAAGGCGGCGGCGGTAAATATAAGTGATATCGCCGCAATGGGCGGTAAACCTTGTTTTGTCCTGCTTTCCATGGCACTGCCGGCCCGCTTGGATTTTGCCTGGCTCACCGCCTTTACCGAGGGTTTTACGGCTGAGTTAAGGGAGTACGAAATCGTGCTTATCGGCGGTGATACCGTAGCCTCTCCGGCGGGTTTGTCGTTGTCAATCTCTATTATTGGCGAGGCTGAGGAGGGTCGGATTTTATACCGCTCCGGGGCCGGGGTTGATGATGTGATTATGGTCAGCGGCCCTTTGGGTGATGCCGCTCTGGGCTTAAAGCTCTGCCGTCAGGGCCGTAAAGATCTGCTGGCCTCCTGGCCGCGGCTAACAGCGGCCCATCTTACTCCGCGGCCGGAGGTCGCGCTGGGTCGTCATCTTGCCGCTGGCGGCAAGGTAACGGCCATGCTTGACATGTCAGACGGCCTGTCTACGGATCTGGCCCATATGTGCGAGGCCAGCGGTCTCGGAGCGCGTCTTGATGCCGATTTGATTCCGGTCTCTGCTCCGGCCCGGCAGGCGGCTTCGGCTCTTGAAACAGATGTCCTGGATGCGGCTCTTAGCGGCGGCGAGGATTACAAGCTGCTCTTCACCTGCCCGGCGGCCGCTGCGGAGGATTTGCGGCAGGAGGTAATGGCTGTTTTTAAACGGCAGATATTCAGGATCGGAAAGATGGTGTCAGGTCGCGGGGTTCTGCTTTGCGGCCGGGATGGGGAGCGGGATGTTTCGTTTCAGGGCTATGAACACGTAACTGAGTGAACTATGTCAGGACTTGCTGAAAACATAAATGTTGAACTCATCCCCACTCTGCCGGCTGTGGCCGTTGAGGCCATTCGTCTGTTAGAGGGTGATCCTTCTAATTTCGAATCGGTGGCAGATCTGCTGCGTAACGATCAGGTATTGTCCGGCCGCATTCTGCGCTATGCCAATGCCGCCTTTGTCGGGGCCCGCCAGAAGATTACCTCCATTCCCCGGGCTATTTCTCTTTTGGGCTTTAATACCGTCCGCGGCCTGATACTCTCGGTCTCGGTCTTTGACTGTTTTTCTGATGCCGCCCAGGAGCGGCTTGAAGGGCTGGTTAATTTCTGGCTCCATGCCATCGGGGTGGCGGCCGCCTCTGAACTGCTGGCTGAGAAATTAGGATTTGCCAATGTTGATGAGGCCTATCTCGCTGGTCTGGTACATGATATTGGTAAACTGATCTGTTATCAGCAGATGCCGGATGAGTTCAGCGAGGTCTGTCTCGAGCTGGAGAAGCAGGGCGGATATTCCACCGACGCCCCTTTGGCTCTTGATGTTGAGCGGCGTAAGATGGGGCTGGATCATACCGATGTCGGCCGTATTGCCGCTGAGCAGTGGATGTTTCCCGCATCTTTAGTCAAGGCTCTGGCTTCTCATCATCAGCCCGTACCCGAGGCCGTCAGGCCGGAGAAGGAAAACCTCTATCAGTTAGTTCGTTTTGCCGATGTGATCTGTGTCTGTCACAATATCGGCTCCAGTTATTTTTTCTCCACCGGGGCCTATGATCATCAACATTATCATTTTGCCCTGGAAAACTTTATGCTCCTGAACGGCATAGAGGGCGGGGAGGTTGATGATCTGGTGGCGGAGGTTGTGAAACGAATCGAAAAAATGGCCGTGGTTATGGGTTTTCATGATTCGGAGACCTACCAGCGTCTGCTGTCTTCTGCCAATGTCAGTCTGGGGGCGATGAGTGTTGATCTGGATCAGCATAACAATGAGCTGCTGGCGGCCAATCGGGTTTTAGACGCGGCCTGCGGCCTGGGACGGAGCCTGAAACCGGGATTGAGCATTGCTGAGGCCCTGCGGGAGATACTGCTCGCGGCCCAGGAGGCCTTTGGAGTTGAGCGTTGTCTATGTCTGGCTTTGGATGATGGGGAAGCTCATTTTCGTGGTCAGATATACAGCGGTGGAGAGTTCACTGAGTTTTCAGTACCGCACCAGGGAAACCCGGTGGTTAAGCCCGAGGCCGATATGGAGACGGAGGCCCTGCAGCAGTTAAGGCGGGCAAGTCTGGAGTTTGAGCAGGGGACAATTATGGAATCCGGGGTTGCCGAGATTATTGCCGGCTCGGAGTTCATGGCCGGTTTCTTTCTCGGTGATCAGAAGTCTCATGGCCGGGTGGAGCGTATAATCGGCGAGTTATTAGTGGATTTTAAGGATGCTTCGCCGCCGGTGGCTGATCTGGCCGGGATGCGGCGTAATTTTGAGTTATTGTCCACGGCCGCCGCCAATGGTATTGATCGTATTCTCATGGAAAAGGATCTCAGCCGGCAGACCATGGCAATGGCGGCCGAGGCCCGTAAGCTGGAGGAGCATCAGCGTCAGCTCTTTAATACGCACCGCCTGGCCACCGTGGGGCGGCTGGCGGCTGGTGCCGCCCATGAAATTAATAATCCTCTGACGATTATCTCCTTGAATTTACAGATTATGCAGCGTTTGCTGATTAAGTAGCCAGACGATGAACTGCGCCACCGTCTGGAGGTTATCGCTGATCAGGAACGGCGGATCTCTAAAATTATTGGTGATCTCATGGGCTTTGCCCGTCCCAATGAGCCCAAATTCACCTCGGCTCAGGTTCGGGAGTGTATGGATCTGGTTCTCGGTGTTCTTGGTGACCGGGTCTCCATCTCTAAAATTGAGATCGTTAATAATATCCCGGCGGATTTACCCCCTGTTTTTGTCGATGCCATGCAGATT
>JAJRZN010000091.1 GCA_024275235.1 Deltaproteobacteria bacterium | reverse complement strand
GACCATTGGTGATGATATCCCTTCACTCGTTAATCAGGCCAGAGAAGATGGTTTGATTCCGAAAGGCAAGCTGGTTATTCACACCAATACCCCGAGCTACGAGGGCTCTCATGTTACCGGTTTCAGCAATATGTGCCGTTCAATGGTCTCGTATCTCACCGAAAGCAGCGGCGAAAAAAAGAATCAGCTGAATGTCCTGCCAGGTTTTGTTGAGCCTTCCGACATGCGGGAAATCAAGCGGATTCTCAAAGAGACAGGGGTTCCGGCCGTAGTTTTCCCTGACACCTCGGATGTCCTCGATGTCCCGCAGACCGGTAAGTTTAATATGTACCCCAAGGGCGGGGTTACCATTGAAGCAATGAAGAGTACCGGCGACAGCCAGAAGACCCTGGCCCTGGGGGCCTTCGCCTCCGAAGATGCCGCCAAGATGCTGCAAACCAAGGCCGAGGTACCTTACGAGGTATTGGATCTGCCCATCGGCCTGTCAGCCACCGACCGTTTTATTGAGGCCATAGTTGAACTGACCGGTAGTGAACCGCCGGCCTCCATAACTGACGACCGCGGCCGTCTGCTGGATATGATGCTGGATTATCAGCAATATCTCTATGGTAAAACAGTAGCTATTGCCGGTGACCCGGATCACGTCATCGCCATGACCGAGTTTGTGGTCTCCATGGGCATGATTCCAACTTATGTTATAACTGGAACACCGGGTAAGAAATTCGTCCTGCGAATCAAGGGTATTTTGAAGGATGTCAACCCCACGGCCAAGGTTAAAGCCACGGCAGACTTCTTTGAACTGCACCAATGGATGAAAAACGAGCCGGTGGATCTCTTAATCAGTAATACCTACGGTAAATATATCGCCAGAGCCGAGGATGTCCCCTTTGTTCGTTTCGGTTTCCCCATTCTGGATCGGGTGGGACACAGTTATTTCCCGACAGTGGGCTATGTCGGCGGTATGCGTTTAGTTGAAAAAATTCTCGGGGTAATATTGGATCGTAAAGATCGTGATGATCCTGAGGAGGTCTTTGAGCTGGTAATGTAGTTTTCAGGAGACAGGAATCAGGGTGGGTTAATCCTGGTTCCTGTGTTTTTTATTTTTTTTAATTCAAGGAGATTTACCATGCTCGTACAAATAGAAGACTGGCGGGAGTATATAAGCGATGGCGGTAAATTTCTGCATACAGCTGTTAACGCCGCCGAGAAGAGGCCCGAGGTCTTTACTCCGGAAATTTTATACAACCTTACGGCCATGGCCATCGAAAAATTCTGCATGGGTTATCTCATGTACCATGGCGACCTGGCCGATAACCATACCATGGCTGATCTCGCCGAGGCCGTTGAACGCCATGCCGGACCCCAGCCTGAACTTACCGAAAAGCTCCTCTTTCTCGATTCCTTCCAGGAAATATGTGACCTGAGTACCTATAAACGCCGCCCGCCGAACAAAGAAGAAATTGTTCAAATCCTGGCAATCGGCCAGGAGGTAAACAACTTTGTATCTTCTAAAATCGAACTGCCACCCAGTTCCTCACCCACATAATGCAATTATGCACTAAAAAGTCATGTTTAATCACCATGATTAAACAATTTTGTTATATACAATTATTTGTACAATAGATCATAGCCCTTCTGATTATTATTTTTTCCCAAATAACCCCCACCGCAACCCCTTGTTTTGCAAGGGTTACAGCCCAAACAGACAACCATAATCAAAAGAAGTTACAACTCCAGACATTATCGGTACGCAATTTGCTTTATTAATTTCATGAATTATACATAAACGAAGGCATATATTACTTCTGGAACAACTATAAGGTTACGGTTATGAGTCAAGAGTTTTTTCTCCTTTGCTGAATAATTACAACTTGCGACCAATAAAATCATGAAAACAATAAGATTAGACAGCCTGGATTACGAACGTATAAGACAGGTAGCGGCCATAAAGTCCATGGAAGTTCAGGCCCTCTGCGAAATCGCCCAGTTAGTGGGGGCCGCCGCCGAACTCGACACCGCCCTGTCAGAGATTCTTCAGATCCTGCATGACACCATGCATATGGAGAGAGCAACCCTCTTCATGCTTGACGCCACCGGTAAACGCCTGACGATCAAGGCCAGTTACGGCATGACAGAGCAGGAGAAAAAACGCGGTATATACCGCCTGGACGAGGGGGTATGCGGCAAAATATTTCGCAGCCGCTTTCCATTTGTCGTGCCCGATATCACCAGTGAACCCCTCTTCCTGAACCGCACCCAGTCCCGGAGCGGGATCACCAGGGATCGCATCGCCTTTATCGGGGTGCCGGTTATTCTGCGTGATGATCCAGTGGGGGTTCTCACCGTTGACCGCATATTTGAGTCCAAGATTTCCTTTGAAGAGGACGTCCAGTTTATCACCGTGGTCGCTACCCTCATCGCCCAGTTTCTGGAACTTGACAAGACCCTGAAGCTGAAGGAAGAGATGCTGGTCGAAGAAAACCGCTCCCTGAAGGCCGAGCTTAACCAACGCTACAACCGCCATAACATCATCGGCCAGAGCAAGGTCATGAACGAGGTATTCCGGCTCATAGACCGGGTAGCCCCCAGTGCGGCGACGGCGCTTCTGCTCGGGGAGTCAGGAACAGGCAAGGAATTAGTTGCCCGGGCCATCCACCAGGCCAGCCCCCGGGCTGACTGCCCCTTTATTAAGGTTAACTGCGCCGCCCTGCCGGAACATCTGCTTGAAAGCGAGCTTCTCGGTCACGAAAAAGGGGCCTTTACCGGGGCCACCTCCTTTAAACAGGGCAAGTTTGAACTGGCAGATCACGGTACATTTTTCTTAGACGAGGTAGGCGAGCTGCCCCTGAATCTACAGGCCAAGTTATTACGGGTTTTACAGGAAAAACAGTTTGAGCGGCTGGGCGGGAATCGCACAATAGCCGTTGATGTCAGGATTATCGCTGCCACTAATGTTGATTTGGCGGCGGCCGCCAGCCGCGGTAATTTCAGGGCAGACCTCTATTACCGGCTTAACGTAATACCTGTTATGCTGCCGCCATTACGGGAACGCCGGGAGGACATCCCCCTGCTTATTGATTTTTTTCTACGGGAAAGTAATGAACGGAACAAGCGCCATCTGCGCCTGTCGAGAGAAATAGTTGATTTTTTAAAAGATTATTCCTGGCCCGGCAACGTCAGAGAGTTGCAGAATCTGGTGGAGCGCTTAGTGATTATGACGGTCGGCGACTGGGTCAAGATCAGCGACTTTCCCTCATATATGCTGACCGAGCCCCAGACAGAAGCGCAGGCTGCTGACCTGACACTGGCTCCCGCATCCGAACCAGCCTCCGCCCAGCCCCTGGCTCCCGCCCGGCCGCCCACATCTTTAAGCGCCATGGAACGTGAACTCGTGGAAAGTACCTTAATCAGAAACGGCTGGGTACAGGCCAGGGCGGCGCGGGAACTGGGACTCACTCAGAGACAGATTGGCTACCGGATAAAAAAATACGGTATTACGGAACACAAATGAGCTGTAGAGACAAGGCATTCCCTGTCTCTACAGCCGGCCCATTTTACCGCTTACACCATGCCGGAAGCCTTTAAAATAGGCCCTCACCAATGCCGGGCGTTTCCGGTATAAGCCAAAGATAATTACCGCCCCCGGCAGTTTAATCAGAGTATTATAAAGCATAAAAACCAGCAGTTGATACCACCTGGCCCAGCGCCGCATAAACCATATTCTATTGCGGGAGAAATAATAGACGTAGCGACCGCTTTGAAAACCAACTGTTTCTGAGCCCTCATGCAGCACCTCCGCCTCAGGCACATAAACAATTTTGAAACCAGCTCTTAATAAGCGCTGCAGATAATCCGTATCTTCAAAATAGAGAAAATACTCCTCGGCCATGAAACCCGCCTCACGAACCGCTTCAGCCCGGAGCAACAAAGCGCAGCCTGACAAAAAATCCACCTCATAGGCCTCATCACCCTGTTCGGTCACAATCTTTCCTGTTCCCCCGGCAAACCAGTTCAGCCGCCCGCCGCCATTCCATAAACCGCCCGGAACACGAGGATTCAAAATCTTCGGCCCGGCCGCGCCAATCCGGGGGTCACGCGCGAAAACAGGCAGCAGACTCTGAAGAAAATCACTCTCCACCCAGGTATCGGGGTTCAGCAGCAGGATATAATCCAGCTCAGATTCCAGGGCCCGCCGCAGGCCCGCGTTGCAGCCCGCGGCAAAACCGCGGTTTTCTCTGGACTTAATCAGCTCCAGATCAGGATACCGGCCGTGGATTTCATCACATTCCGACTCTTCACTGTTATCCACCACAATAATATGAACCGGGCTGTCGAGATGGTCCTTCAGACTCTGAACGCACCGGCAGAGCATCTTCCATGAATGATAATTAACTATGATAACGGCAATATCAGCTCTCATAACCCACCAGCCTCAGCGGCTGTCCCGGCCCGCGTATCCCATGGCCGCTCCCATGGCGTAAACCACCCTGGTACAAATTATGCCGCCGATAAAAAGGGGGAGCTGCCACAGGTCAACAGCCAGCTTTTTACGCAACTTTACCAGACGCAGACAATCAAGGGTACTCCGTATAACAAAGAGGGGTACGGCGCTAACGGCCCGCAAATATTTATGCAGGGCGTAACCGGCAAGGTGTTTACAACGCGCTCTTGAATATCTGAAACCAAGGCCGTAGACAAAGGCCCGCCGAAAATACCGCCGGGCGGAGAGGGGTGGTTTATGCAGCACCCAGGCGGCGCTCAGATAGCGGATTCGCAGGCCGGCCATGGTAAATTGAGTAGAGAGCAGCACATCCTCACCGGCAAAAGGAATGGTCTCATCATAGGAGAAAGAAGACATTGTACGGGCGGCAATGGCATAATTAGCACTGGAACAATGTTCCCGATAGCCGTCCCGGTCTTCGAGGTATTCACCAAAGGCGGTGAGGGCGGTCATTCTGGCCCGGAAACTGTCTTCGTGGCGGACAGGCCCGCAAACTATCGCGGCCCCTAGGCTGAACCCGGCGTGCAGACATTGCAACCATGCTGCACAGGGAACGGCGTCCCTGTCAATAAAGGCCAGAAATTCCCCTCTGGCAAGAGAAATCCCCCTGTTCCGCGCGGCTCCCGGGCCGCTTTTACGACTTAAACGCTGAAAAATCACTTGAGGATAATGTTCATTCACCTCCCTCGCAATCTCAAGATCGGAACAATCATCAACCACAATGACCTCAAAGGACAGGCCGCCTTCCTGCCGGTAGATGCCCTGCAAGCAGGCGGACAGCCCCTCCACGTCATTATAACAAGGAATAATAATCGAAAACAGACAGGGACGATTTACTTTCGACATGACAAAAACTGTGAAAACAGTTTATCAAAGGCCTGGGCGGCGGCCTCTTCTGAAAAATTTTCCTCGGCCATCTTCCTGCCGTTCACGGCAAGACGCTGATATAACTGCTTATCATTCAACAGGCGTTTTACGGCCCGACAAATCTGCCGCGGGGCCTCTTCGTCAACCAGCAGGCCGGTCTGCTCATGCCTGACCGCGTCAACAATACCGCCCGTCCGGCTGGCTATCACCGGCGTCCCGGCCATCATGGCCTCCACGAATGTCAGCCCCTGGGCCTCTTTCCAGCCGTTTACGGCAGTACGTGACGGCCCGATGAAGATATCGGCGGCATTCAGGTAATCAAAGACCCGCGCCGCCGGCTGCCAACCGACAAAATGAACAGCAGCAGCAATCCTTAGTTCACGAGCCAGTTCCTCCATTTCCGGCCTGTCCTGCCCCTCTCCAACGACCAGCAGCGCCGCCGGCACAGAATCAGCGAGCAGCATTTTCAGCGCCGCCAACAAATCGGCCAGCCCTTTTTCCTCCACAATCCGGCCGACAAAAATCAGCAGAGGGCCGTCATTTTTTCGGTAACAACGGCGGAGTTCATCCGCCTGCCTGTTAACGCCGCCTGGAGCCGTTACCTTTACCCCCATGGGAATACGCTCGATAACAGCGGCAGCGGGGACAAGTTCCCGCACCGCCTGTTCCGTTACGGAACTGTTCACCGTAATTCCAGCCGCCCGCCGCAGGGCGAATTTTTTGGCACCAGCATACGCACCGCCCCGCAGACCGAAGATGTCACCGCCATGCACCGTTACAAGGTGGGAAACACGGCCGCCCGCCGCCAGCGCCCCGATAAAACCCTGGGGCAGAATCCAGTGAGAATGCAGAATATCATAGCGCTCAACCGCAAGAATCCGGCGCAGGGCAAGCCATTCAAAAAACAGTAATGCCGGAAGTTTAAAATAATTGACTTTATTGCGGCGCAGATTAATCATGGCACCGCCCTGATAACAAACGGTCTGCCGGGATGCCGGCCACAGGTACTGGAATCTTTTGACCCGCAGCCCGTCAATAATCTCCGTTTTGGCGGCACCAGGGGCATGAGGCGCCAGAATATCCACCTGCCAGCCGAGTTTCTGCAGATTCACGGCCAGACGCGGCACAAAGGGGGCAGTGCTGTCATCAGGCCAGCGGGGAAAGGTGGAGGTCAGAGTTAAGACACGCCCCTTCATCATGATGAATCGTCTGATTTTTTCAGTTTTTCCAGATAATCAATTTCAATTTTCTTCACCCGGTTCAAGGTATCTTCAATTAAACGGCGGTTAAAGGAAATAACATCACCAAGAAAACCAAGCACCATAACCTGAAAACCAATAACCAGTAACGAACTGCCCAGAATCAGAGACTGGATATGGCCGCCGCCCAGCCCCCGGAAATAAAAGCTGAAAAAACGCACCATGGGCACGGCGCCGGTGAGCATAATAATGACGCTGATTACAAAAAAATACCTGAGCGGCTGGTGCATGGCGTACATGCGGGTCATGGTATTGAGCTGATTAATAACGAAACTGGGGATACTCTTCGCCAGGCGTGATTCACGGGTTTTGGGATTGGTGCCCACATGAACACTTGAAACGGCAATCTTCCTTTTACCGGCCTGCAGAACGGTTTCAACCGTATAGGAGTAATGGGTCAGAATATTCAACTGCATGGCGGCATCACGGCTGAAGGCCCGAAAGCCGCTCACCGCGTCCGGCAGATCAACCCCGGATAAGACCCGGACAATGGTACTGCCGAATTTCTGCAGAATCTTCTTGTGGAGCTCAAAATGGGGAATTTTGCTGGTCTGGCGGTCACCCACCACAATTTCGGCCCGGCCCGCCAAAATAGGGGCCACCAGCCTGGGGATATCCTGTCCCTTATACTGATTATCACCATCCGTGTTAACGATTATATCAGCGCCAAGACGCAGGCAGGCATCAAGACCGCTGCGAAAGGCCGCCGCCAGCCCTTTATTATTGATATGGACAACTATATGATCCACCCCGATCTCACGGGCTACCTCAACAGTACGGTCGGTGCTGCCATCGTCAATAATAAGAATTTCCACCTCGTCGATACCGGCAATCCGGCGGGGGATATCCCGCACCGTCTGGGGCAGGGAATGCTCCTCATTGAGACAGGGAATCTGGACGATTAATTTCATATTTTTTATTGCCGCTGGACACAAACGGCACCCCCACAGCAGAATATTAACCAGCAGATATCAAAGATATTTGGTCAGCATCTTCACACGCCGGGCGATATTAAGCCGCAGATTACCGGTATGGGCCTCCGGCACCCGGCAGGTGGTGAATATCTCCGGCCAGGAGGTCAATTGTGCCGTCACATCAGCCAGGATTTTTCTGCACCACTGCCCGGAAAGGCCGAATTTTCTCCCTTCCAGCATAATATCATCACAGTCTAAATCCCGATGTTTACCATTAACCCGCAAAATCTGCTCACCCTGATATATATTGGGCACAATATCATAGGCCGGTGACAAACACCAGCCCTGTTCAGTATGAAGCATGGCAAAATTCTGCAGGTGGTCATCGGTGTTCACCAGAGCGATATTAACAATCATCTGCCGATAAAGCCCTTCGAGATCATCTTTGGGGCGATAGGAAAAACGGCTGATGACCTCGGCCAGGTCAGCATAAGAAACACTGTAATGATCCTCCACTCCGATAAGGGTTCTGAAACTCACCAGGGCGTTACGACCTCCGGCAGGCGTTACGTCAAAACGACGGATAAGAAGGATATCCCGGCCGCCCGCCTTCTCCCGTCTTATTTCAGGGACTTCAAGCCCGGCTCTAAGAGCCAGGGTAAGCCCGGCCTCTTCCAGGGCCACAAACAATTCCGGATGCGGGTCTTGACGACTGGCAAATTTTGCCAGCCACATACCCTTATCAAGGGTTGTCAGAACCTTGGGGCGCGCCCCGCCGGCCGAACTGCCGCAGGCCAGTAAATGACGCAGTTCAGCGCTGTCAACGGTAATGGACTCTTCCAGGGCCGCCGCCTCAGCCATTGCCTTGGCAATATCATTGAAATCAATACTGCCGCCGCCCGGCGTTGGCAGGGCCTCACGTTCGGAGGACAATAAACGGCCCAGACCGCCGCCTCCCAGGGACAAAAGCAGATGAGCCGGGGCATAGGGCTGCTCCAACCCGCCTTTACGGGCCAGGATATGACGCCCCCAGGCATCGGGCAGGGAATCATCAAAGACCTCCGGCATGCCAAGTTCACCATTGGCCGCCGTAAACACCCCGCCGCGCAAAGGCAGATGCACCGGGTCAAGGGGATAGGCCAGGGGATGCCTGAGATACTCCCCGGCATAGCGGAAAAACCCCTCATAATTACCGCGGTTATACAGGTTACGCGATAACAGACGCCCCACCGGCACAATCAGACCATCAGTAAAAACGGCATAGACGTATAGATTTACCTCGGCCTTCATTTTTTCCGAACCCGTGTTTTCCGCAGTTTATTTAACTGACGCTGTTTTGCATCGTATTCCACGAAGGGATCAACCGGAACAGTCAGGGCCTGATTCCAGGTATCCAGCAGCCCCAGAATAGAACTTACCCTTATCCATTTTCCCAGAGCCACAGAGGGCTCACCCTGCTCCATGCGGGCCAGCAGCTGGCGGGATATACCCGCCCGGACTCCTAAATCTTCCTGGGTCTCCCGCCTCTCAATCCGGGCCTGCCGCAGCCGCAGTCCCAGTTGCCGGAAGAATTCTTTTTCTTCTTGATTAAAGCCCATAATTCACCCCACAAATGAACTATATTCATTACATTACATAGCTGTCAAGGGCTTTATGTTATACAAAACAAACATTAATTAAAATCCAGCCTGGATTTCATCATACCTTTATCCCGCCATAATTCCTGGCGAGCCAGTCACGATAACTGCCATCCATTACCGCCCGCCACCAGGGTTCATTCTCCAGCATCCAGGCAATGGTTCTGCGAATCCCGGTCTCAAAGGACTCCCGCGGAACATAGCCCAGCTCCGCGCGGCATTTGGCGGCATCAATGGCGTAACGGCGGTCATGGCCCGGACGATCATTAACATGAGTAATCAGACTCTCCGCCTTCCGGCCCCGCACCTGGGGGGCCTCCGGGAAACGGGCCTTTAAGCCCTCATCAACGGCAAAATGTTCATCCATGAGGCCGCAGACCAGTCTCACGATATCAATATTAGTCCACTCATTATTACCGCCGATATTATAGACTTCGCCCACCGCGCCCCTTTTTAAAATTAGATCAATCCCCCGGCAATGGTCATCCACATAGAGCCAGTCACGGACATTTTGGCCATCGCCATAAACGGGCAGGGATTTGCCGGCCAGAATATTAACGACCAACAGAGGAATCAACTTCTCCGGGAATTGATACGGACCGTAATTATTGGAACAGTTACTGGTAGTTACCTGCAGGCCGTAGGTATGATGATAGGAACGAACCAGATGATCGGAAGAGGCCTTGCTGGCCGAATAGGGAGAATTGGGAGCGTAGGCCGTAGTCTCGGCAAAGGGCGGATCATCCGGGCTCAGGGAGCCGTAAACCTCATCAGTGGAGACGTGATGGAAACGATGCTCTCGGCCGCTGCCGCCCAGCCAGACCTCCTTGGCGGCCTTCAGCATACTGTGGGTGCCGACAATATTGGTCTCAATAAAGGCATCCGGGCCGTGGATGGAGCGGTCGACATGGGATTCGGCCGCGAAATGCACAATGGTATCAAGCTCATGCTCCCGCAGCAGGTCCGCGACTAATGCCTGATCGAGAATATTACCATGCACAAAATGAAAATTTTTATGGTTCTTAACCGCCTCCAGGCTGGCCAGATTACCGGCGTAGGTCAGGGCGTCCAGCACCACTATTGTGTCAGCAGGATATTCACGCTGCCAGTAATGGACAAAATTAGCCCCAATGAATCCGGCGCCGCCGGTAACAAGTATTTTAGACATTTTTCAGTTCCGCCAGCATTTTTTTAAATTAAAGCGCCAATGCGGCGCGGCAGCGCCAAGTTTCTGCCACAGACCGGTCTTATCCAGTACCGCGTAAGGCGGCCGCCGGGCCGGGGTGGGATAATCCTCGGTGCGCAGAGGCCGAATGACCGCCTGCCGCTTCAGAATTCCCAGGGCCAGGGCCTCCTCCTGAATGGCGCAGGCGAAATCATACCAGGACGCTATCCCGGCATCCGTCCAATGGTATACCCCGGTCAGTTTCGCGGCCGCCGTCTGCCAGAGGGCCTGAGCCAGCCCTCCGGCCCAGGTGGGACTGCCGATCTGATCGGCCACCACCCCGAGTTCATCACGCCCGGCCATGAGACGAAGCATGGTTTTAACAAAATTATTACCGTGGGACGAATAGACCCAGGCAGTGCGGATAACGGCGGAGTTCCGGCATTTTGCCAGCAGCAGGCGCTCTCCGGCCAGTTTGCTCTGCCCGTAAACACCAAGGGGATGAGGGGCATCCTCAGGTAGATAGGGGCGGTAATGACAGCCGTCAAAGACAAAATCCGTTGACACATGAATTATTCCGGCCCCAACATCCGCGGCCGCGGCAGCCAGATCAGCCGCCCCGTCCCGGTTAACGGCCATGGCCCGTTCCACCTCGCCTTCGGCCTTATCCACCGCCGTATAGGCCGCGGCGTTAATTATTATTTGCGGCCGTAGACGGGATACAAACTCCTTCACCAGCGCCCCGCTGGTAATATCAAGTTCCGCCGAATTACAGGCCGTAAGCTCAACTGCCGCCGGCGCCGCGCGCCGAAGCTCCCAGCCTAACTGACCGTCAGCCCCGGTGATTAAAACTTTCATTTGTTTTTTTTGTGACATGTTCAGGAATCCTTTAAACAAACCCCGGCCTCATCTTTGGCCGAAAGTACCGGGGCGGCGCCCTGAACAAGAGGCCAGACTATTGACAGATCAGGATCATTCCACAAGATACAACGTTCATACTCCGGGGCGTAAAATGCCGTACATTTATAAAGGAACTCGGCCTGATCGCTCAAGACATAGAAGCCGTGGGCAAAACCGGGCGGCACCCAGAGCATTCGTCTGTTATCACTGCTCAAGACCTCGCCTACCCATTTACCGTATGTGGGCGAACCCCGCCTGATATCCACCGCCACGTCAAAGACCTCGCCGCTTATGACCCGCACCAGCTTGCCCTGGGGCTGCTTAATCTGATAATGCAGACCGCGCAGAATCCCTCTGCCGGAACCGCTGTGATTATCCTGAACAAAGGGCAGATCAATACCGGCGGCGGCAAATTTATCGGCCCGCCAGGTCTCCATGAAGAAGCCGCGGTGATCACCGAAAACCCGAGGCTCAATCAGCATCACCTCAGCGATTTTTGCGGGCATGAATTTCATTTCTGCCCCTCTTCTTCAACAATCTGCAGGAGATAACGGCCATAACCATTCTTACGCAGATCCTCGGCCAGGCGGGACAGCTGCGCCAGATCAATATAGCACATCCGGTAGGCGATCTCTTCGAGACAGGCCAGTTTCAGCCCCTGGCGGTCCTCAACCACCTTGATGAAATTCCCGGCATCAAGAAGTGAGGCGTGGGTGCCGGTATCCAGCCAGGCCGTGCCCCGTCCCAGACGCTCAACCCGCAACTGGCCGCGCCGCAGATAGACGTTGTTAATATCAGTTATCTCCAGTTCGCCGCGGGCCGAAGGCTTTATCTGCCGGGCAATGGAAACCACATCATTATCATAAAAATACAAGCCGGTAACGGCATAATTCGACTTTGGCCGTTCCGGATTTTCTTCAATGGAAAACGCCCGGCCGCTATCATCGAAACTGACCACCCCGTAACGCTTCGGGTCACGGACATAATAACCAAAGACCGTGGCCCCGGTGCTTAAACAGGCATTTTTCTGCAGAATATCAGAAAAGCCCTCACCGTAAAAGATATTATCGCCCAGGATGAGACATACCGTATCGGAGCCGATAAAATCCGCCCCGATGATAAAGGCCTGGGCCAGCCCCTCGGGCCGGGGCTGAATGGCGTAAGTAAAGTTTACGCCCCACTGCGAACCATCACCGAGCAGGCGTTTGAACTGTTCATTATCCTCCGGGGTGGTAATCAACAGAATATCCCTGATTCCGGCCAGCATCTGAATGGCGAGGGGATAATAGATCATCGGTTTATCATAAACCGGCATCAGCTGTTTGCTCACCGATTTAGTAAGCGGGTAAAGGCGGGTTCCGGAACCGCCCGCCAGAATAATTCCCTTCATCAATTTGTCCTTTTATGTTTTAAATATGGGCCGCGGCAGAAATTACCGCCAAAAGACAAAAAACGCCGCCGGCCGGGTCACAAAATCATTGAAATTCCGAATTCCAAATTCGACCCGCATAGTATATAATAATTACAATTAGATAAACTACTTTTTAACAAGGAACAATATGAGACGCTTATTCGGTACCGATGGAGTACGGGGCACAGCCAATATCTACCCCATGACCAGCGAGATTGCCATGCAGATCGGCCGGGCCATTGCCTTTCAGGTCAAAGACCAGCGCCACGGCCATCGCATTGTCATCGGCAAGGACACCAGAATCTCCGGCTATATGATTGAAAACGCTCTGGCCTCCGGGATCTGCTCCATGGGGGTGGATGTCCTGCTGGTGGGGCCGCTGCCCACCCCCGGCATCGCTTTTATAACTCACTCCATGCGGGCCGACGCCGGGGTGGTAATCTCCGCCTCCCATAATCCGTTTCAGGACAACGGTATCAAGATATTCTCCAGAGACGGCTTTAAACTCCCCGATGACCAAGAGGCCGACATTGAAGATCTGATTTTTTCCCAGAAAATGGCCGCCCTGCGGCCGGTGGCCGATGAGATAGGAAAGGCCAGCCGTCTGGATGACGCCAGGGGCCGCTATATCGTTTTTTTAAAGAATACCTTTCCCGCCAAATATACCCTGGATGATTTTCATATCGTCCTCGACTGCGCCCATGGAGCCACCTATGGCGTGGCCCCCCATGTTTTTTCAGAACTGGGCGCCAGAGTAACCGCCATTGGCGTCCACCCGGACGGTAAGAATATCAACGACCAGTGCGGCGCTCTGCACCCGGAACGGGTAGCGGAGAAGGTGAAAGAACTCGGCGCCGACATTGGCATCGCCTTAGACGGCGACGGCGACCGCCTCATCGTGGTTGACGAAGGCGGCCGGGTGGTGGACGGCGACCATATAATGGCCATCTGCGCCGCTGAATTAATGGCCATGAGAAAACTCAAGAAGAAGACCCTGGTCACCACGGTGATGAGCAATATGGGCCTTGAAACCGCCATGCGGAAAATAGGCGTCAGTCTAATCCGCACCCCGGTGGGCGACCGCTATGTAGTGGAGGAAATGCGGAACCGGGGCTACAGTTTTGGCGGCGAGCAGTCCGGCCACCTGATTTTTCTGGAGCATTCCACCACCGGCGACGGGATTCTCGCCGCCCTTCAGCTCATGGCCATCATGAAAAAAAGGCAAAAACCTTTGTCGGAATTAGCCGGAATCATGGAGGCCTTCCCCCAGACCCTGACCAATGTCCGCACCGCCAAACGCCTTGACCTGAGCTTAGTCCCCAACCTCCAGCCCACAATCAAAAAAATGGAAAAACGCCTGAAAGACGAAGGCCGCATCCTCATCCGCCTCTCAGGCACCGAGCCGGTAGTGCGGGTCATGTTAGAGGGCCGCGACCAGGATCTTATCAACGAGATGGGCCGGGAACTCTGCGCCATTATCCGTCAGGCCGACGGTCAGCAAGGCTAAAAACATAAATGAACAACCAGCCCCCGTCCCCTGACACCTGATCCCTGCCCTCCTTATGCCTAAAATTCGTCTCGATAAATTCATGCTGATGAAAAAACTGGCCGCCAGCCGCCAGAAGGCCCAGGCCTTGATCCTGGCCGGGGTGGTGGAGGTCAATGGTATGCGCCGCGATAAACCGGCCTCTCTGGTTGAGATTAACAGCCATGTTAAGGTAGCGGGCGATGTCTGCCCCTATGTCAGCCGCGGCGGCCTGAAGATAGCCCGGGGACTCAGCTTTTTCAAGCTCAATCCCAGCGGTATGATCTGCGCCGATATCGGGGCCTCCACCGGCGGCTTCACCGACTGCCTGCTTCAGAATGGAGCCTTGAAGGTCTATGCCATTGACGTTGGTTACGGCCAGCTGGCCTGGAAGCTGCGTCAAGATGAACGGGTAGTGGTCATGGAACGAACCAACGCCCGCAAACTATGCCCCGCCGACCTGCCGGAGCCCATTGACCTGGCGGTAATAGATGCCGCCTTCATCTCTCTCCGGCTGCTCATCCCGCCGCTCCTGCCCCTTTTTAAAGATTCTGCCGCCATCCTGGCCCTCATTAAACCGCAGTTCGAGGTAGGTAAAGGCCAGGTGGGCAAAGGCGGCGTGGTGCGTGACGAGACCCTCCGCCGGCAGGTAATCGCCGACACTATTGCCTTTGCCACTAATCTCGGTCTGACAAGTGCCGGGGTCTGCGCCTCACCCATTATGGGGCCCAAGGGTAATAAGGAATTCCTTATCTATCTGCGGGGGGATAAAGGATAATTGCGTTGAAAACCAAAGCGCAATCAGTTATCATATTTTATGGTTATATGGCAGGGGAATTTAAATTTGTCTCCGGCATAAAACCGCCAGCTATTCTTAATACAAAGCTCTAACCAGGTACCATTAACTCCATAGATAATTGACAATCTGCCCGTTAATGAAGAAGTTATAATTTTTAATCGTCAAGACCCCCAAAACAAATGAATTTAAAACAGACAGCCATTATTATAGTTATCAGCCTCTGCCTCGGTACTACAGCACAGGCAGCCGATCATTGGCGTCAGAATGACGCCCGCCAGGCAGTAAAAGAGCTTGGCAGTAATTTGAAGAAGGCCCTGAAACAGGCAATGAAAGAGGGCGGCCCGGCGAAAGCCATTGCCGTCTGCAATGAGAAGGCCTTACGAATTGCCGATAAGATCAGCCTGGAAAGGGGCTGGCGTATTGGCCGCACCAGCCTTAAATACCGCAACCCGGCCAACGCGCCGGATGCCTGGGAGCGCTCGGTTCTACTCCAGTTCGCCAGACGCCGGGCCGCCGGTGAAAATCCAGCCAACATGGAGTTCAGCGAGATCGTGAAGAAAAACGGCCGGCAGGAATTCAGGTATATGAAGGCCATACCAACCGCCGCCATCTGCCTTAAATGCCACGGCCGCCACATCGCTCCCGCCATTGAGGATGAAATCCACAAACTTTATCCTGATGACCTGGCAACCGGATTCAAGCTGGGAGATATACGGGGGGCCTTTACCATAACGGAACCCATATCCACCCCTTAACTTCAGAACGCTTAAATATTTAATTTGAACTTAGAGAGGAAAAAGTATGCGTAATTTTAAGCTTTCCAGCCTGGCATTCAGCTTAATTGCTTTATTTTTACTGACCATCTGCGCGACACCACTGCTGGCAGCCACCACCAAATACGTTACGGTAAAAAAGGATGGAGTCAATATCCGCTCTGGCCCTGACACCAAGTCCGAAATCCTCTGGGAGGTATTTAAGGACTTCCCACTCCAGGTTATCGGCAGAAAAGGCGACTGGCTGCACACCAGGGACTTTGAAGGAGACAAGGGCTGGATATTCAAAAATCTGGTAAGCAGCAGGAAAAAGGTTATCGTCAAGGTCAATACCGCCAACCTCCGGGTCGGCCCCGGCACTAATTATGAGTTAACAGCCACCGTCAAATACGGCGTGGTATTTACTCCGCTGAGCAAGGAAAACGGCTGGATCAAGGTAAAGCATGATGACGGCACCACCGGCTGGATAGCCGCCAAACTGCTCTGGCCCGCCGATTCCATATAGTACTACGATGTATTTTTTATTTTATGAGCTACAGGGCAAAAAGTTTAATCAATCCGCTTGGAATCAGCCAGCAATTCGTAGAGGGCCCTTTCCATGGAATAATCAGCGGCAAAATGCCTCTGACGCAGAGAGGCCAGCAGACGCCAATCTTTCTTCAGCTCCAGCAGCACTTGCTCAAGTCTGGCCAGTAATACTTTAAGCTCCGAAGGCGGGCAGTTTGAATAAATAAGATAGGTAACCCCCTTCCGAAAGAGGATATTTATACAGCTGATGTCAGCGCAATCAACGGCATCTTCAAGCACATCATGCAGCTTGGAGCCGGTATCATCTAATATCTGATCGGTTTTCAGATAGCCTTCATCTTCATTAATCTCATCAAGATTACCGCAGGATATCTTACACAGGGTATACCCCTGATCCGGAATAGCCAACAGGCCTGAACTGTTAAGAAAAAAGAGATAACGATAATTATAGAAATCGCTTAAAGGCTCCTTAAAATAGGTCTTACGGCGAAAGGACTCCAGAGCCCTGGTATTCTTATCAGAGACAAAATGGCTGGCCGACAGCGGATTCCAGTTCTCCGTCACCTGAGCCAGCACCTCCACCATTTTCGAGTCAAAGCGTCCGCACGAGGCCTCACAGCGCAAAAGCCGCAGGGCCTCCTGCCGCTTCTGAGGCTTCTTATAGGGACGTCTGGCAACAATTGCCTCATAGGTATCAGCCACCATCACTATTCGAGGCAGCAGACCGATATTATCCCCCCGCAAACCCTGAGGATAACCGCTGCCATCAAGTCGTTCGTGGTGTTGATGAATAATATCGGTAATCATGGGGTCACATTGACGGCGGGAAAATATTTTAGCGCCCATGGCCGGATGCAGACGCATTATCTCCCGGTCTTGATTATCAAAAATACCGGGTTTTAAAAGCACATCATCGGGAATAGCCACCTTACTGATATCATGAATCATCCCTCCCAGCTCCAGGGCATCAAGCTGCCGCCTGTCAAGCCCCAGCACCTCCCCCATGTGCCGGGAGAGAGATGAAACCCGCATTCCATGTTCAAAGGTATGAAAATCGCGATTGGAAAGCAGTTCGCACATGGCGGCAAAGAGGTCTTTGATCATCCCGTCCTTGACCCGGTCAGCAGCGGCAATCTCCTGTTTTGCGGCCCATAACTCTTTCTCAACATGGCGGCGTTCCGCCAGTTCATGCTCCAGTTTACGGTTAGTGCATGCCAGTTTCTCACTTTGCCGGCGTGACAGATCACGGTCTCTTTTAATCTCAAGCTGGACTGCGACCAGAGCCATAATCAGCCGCGAATCAAAAGGTTTGGCAATAAAGCCCGCTGCTCCAGCAGCAAATCCTTTAATTTCCGCCTCATTAGAAGACAAAGAACTCTGAAGGATTATGGGAATATCGGAAAATTCACGACGCAAAAGGGCGCAGACCTCATAACCATCCATTCCCGGCATCATTATATCAAGAAGTATCAGGTCCGGCTGCCGGCTGCGGGCCAGCCTGACGGCCCCAGGGCCGTCGACGGCCTGGATAATATGATATTTTTTGCCTAAAAACAGGTTGGCAAGAAGTTCACGATTGATATAATCATCATCAGCAATCAGGATACAGGCGGATGAAACATCATCGGCGGCAGGGGGATTCAACTCCGGCATTAACAATTCTCTTTATCATTTTATAGTAACACAGAAGGCAGCCACAAGGGGGTTGCCCCTGCGGGCCAAAAACAAAAGACGGGGGATAACAATAAGACTATTATGACAATAACCATCGACCCCGTGGAACTAACTTCTCAACTCGTAAAGATTCCCAGTGAATCTTCAACCCCTCTGGCAACAGGGCAGGAGTCAGTCGAAGAACTCGTTGCCGCTCATCTAAGCTCCATCTGCCGTCAGGCGGACATTGAACATGAGCTCTTTGAAGCCCTGCCCGGCCGCCGCAATCTCATAGCCCGTTTCCCGGCTCCCGGCCGCCCTAAATTACTGATCATGGCTCATATGGATACGGTGAGCGCCAAAGACATGAGCGCCCCCTTCAGCGGTGAGATAAAAGAAGGACGTCTGCTGGGGCGTGGTTCCTGCGACGACAAGGGGCCGCTTGCCGCGGCCTTTGCCGCTCTCATTAATCTAAAGGCAAAAAACAGAGGTTTTGATACCACCTTCGCGGCTACGGTGGACGAGGAATGCACCATGTCCGGTTCCAGAGCCCTGGCCCTCAGGAATCCGGAGTTTGATCTCTGCCTGGCCCTGGAACCCACCGCGCTCCATATCATCCACGCCCACAAGGGCGTCTACCGCTGCCGGATAATCTGCACCGGCAAGGCCTGCCATTCATCACAGCCGGAACAGGGACGAAACGCCATTATCGCCATGTACGACATCATGACCGACCTGCAGATGCTGGAGTTCAAATTAAGGCGGCATCCGGACAGAGAACTGGGCCGCGCCTCGCTGGCCATCACCAAAATCAAGGGCGGCTCGTCAATAAACATAATCCCGGATCATTGTGAAATTTCGGTGGATATTCGTCTGCTGCCAGGCCATGACCCAGCCGAAACAGCCCGGCGAATCAGGGCGATATGCGCCGGACGGGCCGAGGTGAAAGATATCTTTCAGGCTCGAGCCATCAAGACCGGGCTGAGCAACAAACACATTAAACATCTGCAGAAGGTAATGACAGCGAGAGGCCATCATCTGCCCCCCGCCACCGCCTCATACGCCACGGACTGCGCCCAGCTCAGCCACCTGGGGCCCTGCATCGTCTGGGGGCCGGGCGATATAGCCCAGGCCCATCAGCACGATGAATATATTGAACTTGCCCAGCTGCGTGAGGCGCATAAAATACTGCTTGAGTTTTTAAGCTCCAGCTGACTCACCAAGAACTGCCGCCTTCACCGCCTCAATCCCCACCCGCTCGACAAAACGGCAGGTACGTTCCTTCTTGCGGGCCTGGTCGTTATAAAATTCCAGGAATCTCCGCGCCAGACGCACCAGCTCAGTCGGAGTAAGATCCGCCCCCAGAACATCACCAATTCGGGGCCTGCCGCCGGCGTTGCCGCCGACAATGAGAGTCCAGCCCTTTTTCTTGGCAAAGGCCCCCACATCTCTCATGTAGCTCTCGGCGCAGCACATTGGACAGCCGGATACGCCAATCTTAATTTTGGCACGCATCTCCTGACCGCTGAACATCCCCTCAAGCTCCATGGCCAGCCCCAGAGAATCCCCCACCCCGAATTTACAGACACTGTTACCGGGGCAGGCTTGAGCGTAATGCAGACAAAGCTCCGTGGCCCGGCCGACATCCATACCCAGTTCATCCCAGGCCGGATTAACATCCTCCGGCCGCAGACCCACCATGGCGAGACGCTGGCCGGAGGTAATTTTTATAATCGGCACCTTGAACTTTCGGGCGGTTCGCGCCACCTTTTCCAGAATTTCCGGACTGACAATCCCCGCCGGCGTCCGCGGCACAATGGCGTAAGTTTCCTTGTCGCGCTGTAAAATGGCACCTGGTAAATCAGTCGTCATTTTTTCTCTCCCTGTGACAGAATTATTTGCGATAGCGTCGTAAAAAGTTTGATCTACGGTGTTGTAGCGTTTCGACAGACCGGCAGACCCATATACCTAATTATCCATAACTTATAGTTGTTCCAAGAGAACAAAATAAATGATTATAGTTCGTAAATAAAAGAATGCATCTATTCAATCTTCAAAACCACATAACGGCTGCCCCGTTCGTCACTGACAAGCAGCAGGACGGAATTCCGGCCATTACTGATAAGTTTCTGCATCTGACGGACATTATCCACCTTATGACGGTTAACCTCCAGAATAAGTGTCCCCGGCCTTATACCGGCCATGGCGGCCACAGAACCGGACTGCACCTCAGTTACCATAACCCCCTGGCCATTGGCAAGACCATACTTACGGGCCATTTTCGGGCCAATATTCTGCACCGCGAACCCCAGTTTATCAAGGGTCAGTCCCGAAGCAAAGGACGTTATCTCACCATCCGGCAGACGGCCGATAGTGATAGAGAGTTTCAGGCGTTTGCCGTTTCTGACCACCGTAATATCGGTGCTGGTATTCGGGGGCACCATGGCCACCCGGTTACGGAAAGATCCCACGTCACGCACCTCTTTGCCGGCAAAGCCCACGACCACATCACCACGCTTTATTCCCGCCTTATCAGCGGCAGAGCCATCAGAGACCTGAGCTATCAAAACCCCGTTGTCCATCTTAAGGCCAAAACTCCTGGCCAGCTCCGGCGTCATCTGTTGAATCATCACTCCAAGATAACCGCGGCTCACCTTGCCCTTACTCTTCAACTGCTTCTCAATTGATCTGACCATGTTGATGGGAATGGCAAAACCAATCCCCATATAACCACCGCTCTTACTGAAAATAGCCGTGTTCATGCCCACAGCCTGACCATCGAGATTAACCAGCGGGCCGCCGGAGTTTCCCGGATTAATAGCGGCATCGGTCTGAATAAAATCCTCATAATCGTTAATACCCACGGAATTCCGGCCCTTGGCACTGACAATACCGGCGGTAATGGTATGCGACAGTCCAAAGGGATTACCCACCGCGATGACCCACTCACCCACCTCCAGCTTATCGGAGTTACCCATGGGCAGGGTGGCCAGGTTTTTAGCATTAATCTTGATCAGAGCCACATCGGAACGTTTATCGGCCCCGATTACCTTGGCCACAAATTCCCTTTTATCCTGCAAGCGCACCGTAATCTTGTCAGCCCCCTCCACGACATGATTATTGGTCACTATATAGCCCGACGGATCAATAATAAATCCGGAGCCCTGCGACATAATATATGGATGTTTGCGAGCCGGCATCTGCCGCCGCTGGTAAGGAAAGGGGGTGCCAAAAAAACGCCGGAAAAGATCATTATTAAAGGGCATCATGTACTGATTATGCCGATTCCCCGCCACATCCTTTTCCACCTTGATAAAAACCACCGCCGGCGAGACCCGTTTAGCCACTGAGGCAAAGGCCTCACCGGTACTGCGCAGGCTTTCAATCCCTTTATCAGCTGAGGCTGTAGAGACCATAAATGCCCAGAACAGCAGACTCAGGATTAGTGCCGTCCCTATTCCTTTTCTCTTTATTATTCGATCCATGACGTTTCTCCCTTTTAATTCATTGATAATCTGCCCTACATCCTCAGCAGACAGATATGAGCGGCATACCTTCCGCTAAATCCATACCTCTTGCGAATTATTAATTGCTCACTAAAGAGATGTTTGTCAAGCGTTTCCACCAATTAAACATGACCGCCATAACGTGGCATCACGCCCCGCCGGGGCATAATGCCCCAGCAAAGCGCAGAGTAACGACTATCGAACAATCCGCGATAAGCTATTGATTTATTTACTCAAAAAGAATGTCGCACGTTTGGCATGGCACATGCATTACAAAGAGACAACAGCAAATAAATAATTAAGGCGCAGAGGGAAACCCCCAAAGCCCGCGATAAATAAAAAGGAGAAGCCATGTTAAACGAAATAAGTGCTGAGAGACTCCCGACCCATTACCCGCTGACCTCCACCGTCCAGCAGGTTTCCACCTTCTACAGCCCGGAACTGGTGCAATATCTCCGGGAAATAGGTTCTTACAAGGTCTTGAGCCGGGATGAGTCCGAACAGTTAGCCATCCGTTATCAGCAGAACGGCGACGAAGAGGCCGGCCGGGAACTAATCCTCGCCAACTTGCGGCTGGTGGTCAAAATTGCTCTTGGTTATCAAAAATACTGGGCCAACAACTTCATTGATCTGGTGCAGGAAGGCAACATCGGCCTGGTGCGGGCCGTCAAAAAATTTGATCCCTACCGGGGAATTAAATTTTCCTACTATGCCTCCTACTGGATCAAGGCCCATATCCTGAAATTTATTGTTGATAACTGGCGACTGGTGAAGATCTGCACCACTCAGGCCATGCGCAAGCTCTTCTTTAACCTCAACAAGGAACGTAAATCTCTGGAGATGCAGGGGATCAAGGCCGACAATGAACTTCTCGCCAAACGCCTGAAGGTTAAGCCCCATGAAATCGAAGATGCCGGCAAGCGGATAAACTTCAGCGATCAATCCCTTGACGCCCCCATATCCCAGGACAGCAAATACACCCTGCAGGGGATTATTGCCGCCGAAAATGCCGCTCCAGAGGAACTCACCTCCCGTCAGGAAATTCAAACCAGGGTACGGGAAGCCTTAGCCGCCGCTGACAGCGGCCTTAATGACCGGGAACGCTGTATCCTGCAAACCAGGCTGCTAAACGATGAGCCTGCCACCCTCCAGGAAATCGCCCAGAAGTTCAAATTATCCCGCGAACGGATACGGCAGTTAGAGCAGCAGCTCCTGAAAAAATTAAAGGTTTTTATGCTCCAGGCCATGCCGGATATGGCTTAATCAACAACGGTACGAGGTTCACGCCTCGTACCGTTATCATGTTTCCTCATAGCTTTGCCGTTTACGGTAAAGGGTTTTTCGGTCCAGACGCAGAATTCTGGCTGCCTGACTGCGGTTACCGGCTACCGTCTTCAGGACATGGAGAATATAACGCCGTTCGACCTCGGGCAGAGAGACCAGCTCGGTGGGATCAGCAGCCCCCACCAGAACATGCCGGCTCTCGTAGCTCCATATTTTCTCCGGGAAATCTTCCACCATCAACTGATCGAAGCGGCACATGGCCACGGCACGTTCCACGGCGTTTCGCAACTCCCGCACATTACCAGGCCAGGAATAGGATAACAGCTTCTGGGCCGCCTTTTCCGAAAGACGCAGCTTATCCCGCCCCATACTGGCGGCGAACTTCTGGATAAAGTGACGGGCCAGAAGCAGTATATCCGTGCCCCGCGCCCGCAGAGGCGGAATTTCTAATTGAATGACGTTTAAGCGGTAAAATAAATCCTCCCGGAATATCCCCTCTTCCACCGCTGTCTCCAGGTCACGGTTGGTGGCGGCAATGATCCTGACATCAAAGGGACGCTCCCGATCTCCACCCACCGGTCTTACCCGCCTCTCCTCAAGAGCCCGCAATAATTTGGGTTGCAGACTTAATGGTATTTCACCCACCTCGTCAAGAAACAGGGTACCGCCATTGGCCTCCATGAACAGACCTGAGCGGTCATTTTTGGCATCGGTAAAGGCCCCCTGCTTATGACCGAACAATTCACTTTCCAATAAATTCTCCGGCAGAGCGGCGCAGTTTATGGGCACAAAAGCCGCCGCCTGCCGCCGTCCCTCATTATGCAGAGCCCGGGCGGCCAGTTCCTTCCCCACCCCTGATTCTCCCACAATCAATACCGAAGTCTCGGTAGCAGCAACCCGGCGCAGCTGCTCAAAAAACTTTTCCATCACCGCGGCTTTACCAATAATACCGGAAAACTGATTAGCACCGTCCTGGGACAAAAGCCGCACCTGCTCCCGCAGGGCGCTATGCTCCAGGGCCCTTTCCAGGGCCAGAACCAGAAGTTCAAGCTCCACCGGCTTGGTAATAAAATCATAGGCCCCGGCCCGCATGGCGGCAATAGCCGTCTCCAGACTGCCAAAGGCGGTCATGATAATTACCGGCACGTCAGGACGATTGGCGGCAGCCCGTTCGCAGAACTCAATACCGCTCATTCCCGGCATATTTATATCGGCCAGGGCGGTATCATATTTATCCTCGCGTAAGCCGGCCAGGGCCTCGTCAGCCTTCAGAAACCAGCTTACCTGAAATTTTTTACGCTTCAGGGCCGCCTCCAGCATTTCGCACATGGCCTGGTCATCATCAACTATCATTACGCGGCGCTTCGTCATTGCCCTCCTCCAGGGGTAAATAAACGGTAAAACAGGCCCCTGTTTCACCCTCTATATTGGCCGCCGTGATCCAGCCGCCATGTTCAACAACTATCTCCCGGGCAATGGAGAGACCCAGCCCGGTTCCCTGCCCCACCCCCTTAGTGGTATAAAAAGGTTCAAAGACCCGTTCCAGAACCTCATCGGCCAATCCAGGGCCGTTATCAAGCACCATGATAACGGCGCAGGGCACCGGTTTATAATGCCCGGCCGCCGGCGGGCTGTAAACCCCCACCGTCAGCCTGATCTCCAGACGGCCGCCCTGGGGCATGGCCTGCAGGCCGTTCATCAATAAATTGGTTACAACCTGCTGAATCTGGCCGTAATCAACAAATATTTCCGGCGCCTTCTCTATCAGTCCGCTGACCACGATCTCCACCGCCTGCTTACGGGCGTTGTGTTGCAGGATAACCACCACCTGTTCGATAAGTTCCCGCAAATTCACCCTGGTGCGCTGCGGACTTGTCCGGCGGGCGTAATCCAGCATCTGACGGATAATCCTGGTTACCCGTTCAGTCTGCTGGCGGATAATGGCGGCATTTTCCACCACCTCATCATGCTCCATATCCTCATCCTCAATCAGCCGGGCCCGACCGGAAATAACATTCAGCGGGGTGCCAAGCTCATGGGCAAGGCCGGAGGATAATTTACCAAGAGTCACCAGACGTTCGGTATGACGCAGCTGTTCAAGCGTGGCGATACGGGCCTCGTTCTCCGAGAGGAGATGTTCTTTGGCCTCCTGCAGCTGCTCTGCCATCTGGTTCATTTCCAGGCAGAGATCGGCGATCTCGTCATCACCTTCGAGACAGAGACGGTTATCCAGCTGCCCCTGACCAAGCTGCCGGGCAAAGCGTACTAACTGCTGCATGCGCTGTCCCACCATACGCTGCCCGACATGCCACATCAAAAGACCCACCGCCACGAGGAGAAGAACAACCACGAGAGACAGACGCCAGGCGTTTACCCGGCTCTGACGGTGCAGATAATTAAGAGAGGCGGATAATTCCAGGGCGCCAGGCCGGGAAGAGGTAGTCCGCACCGGGAAATAGGCAAAGATAGCATCCTGACCGTTAAGCCGGCACCCTCTGGCTATCAGAAAAGGCAGCACTTCGAGATTACGCAGCACCCGGCGGTCAACCTGAGGGCAAAACCGGGGAACACTGGTATCATCGAGCCAGACCCAGCGTACCTTAATATGGAATTTGCCGTTATTGACGTCATGAATAATCTTCATGGCCCGTTCCTCGCCGTTGCTCAGCCAGACATGGGAGACCGCCGCCGCGAAGCCCCGGCCCAGCACCACCACATCATGAATGGTATCGGTCTCTAATTCAACGGACTCACGCTGATAGGAGAAAACCCCGAAGATGGTCATGGCGACAATAAATATGCAGCCAAGATAGAGGTATATTTTTTGAGCCAGTTTCATTTTTCAGCGGATTGCCAGATCAATGGAGCACCTTCAGTTCAGGCGCTGCTGAATCATCAGAAGATCATGCCAGGCCGCTTTTTTCATCTCCTCATTCTTCAGGAGATAAGCGGGATGAAAGGTGGCCATCAGCGGCAATTCAAGACCTGGAAGCTGCCGCCAGCGGCCGCGCAGGCGTACCAGGGGCTGGCGGGTCTTAAGCAGGGCCTGGGCGGCCAGCGGCCCCAGAGCACAGACCACCCTGGGATTTACCGCCTTTATCTGAGCCAGGAGAAAGGGCAGACAACGCTTGATATCAGAGGCCGACGGCGGCCGCTCCTCGGAGACCGGGCATTTAACAATGCTGCTGAAATATACCTCATTAAGACTGAGTTTAATGGCCGCCAGCATCCGGGCTATCAACTCTGCCTCAGCGCCGCTGAACAATGCCCCCTGGGCCTCAGCAACGGCCGCGGGCCGTTCTGTGACAATAAAAAGACCAGCCCCGGGATTACCCTGACCGAAAAACACCCGGCCGCCTCCCTTATGCAGGGGACAGCGGCCGCATTCCCCTAACTGTTCCTGAATATCAGCCAGGCTGCCGGATATCCCGGCAACCTCCGGCCCTTTGAGCCCCGCTGCCGGCGCTTTCCGCTCTGGAATCGCATGCCGGGGCACGGGCCTTGACCGCAGGCGGTTCAGGCCATGCTCAGGGCCGCGCTTTAAAAAGATCTTGATTCCAGGTTCAAGAGGCAGAGATTCAATACCCAGACCATTATAAAAAGCCGCCGCCTGTCGTAAATCAGACAAAAATTTATATTGGCTGTTGTTCATAAATACCATCAAAGCTGTAATTTAAAAGTCCGTTCTTCTGCACCGAAAAAGAGCTGGTGACGGCGGACAAGAACTGTCATTTTATCACCCCGTTTTTCGCCCAGCATGATAATTTTGACATCCGCCGTTGTCCGCACCGGCTTGCCATTCATTTCCAAAAGAATATCGCCGGCCTTAATCCCGGCCCTGGCAGCCGGACTGTAGTGGGAAACCTGCTCGATCTTAATTTCCTTAGTCTTCTTGTCCCGCTCCATGACAATACCCATCAAGACCCTGGGCGGCAGTTGCACCTCCGGACTGGAGACCACAAAATCCTCCTCCCTGGGGTTGAGCGCCCGGCCTTCGGAATTAATAATCACCACCTGCTCCAGCCCCGGCCCGAGACGCCGCCTGACCCGCAAAGGAATACCCTGATTTTTCAAGGTATGGCCCCGCCCGGCAAGAACCACCATATGCTTCGCTGGATTGGCCTTTAAATATCCGACCACCCCCTGCGCCATAACCTCATCCCAGATAGCCTGAGCCTGCATAAAGCCGTTCATATCGCCATGTCCGCCCCTGTGCACCTGGAAGACCTCGGCCAGCCGCTACCGATAACCAGGTACGTCAAGATCACGATTCAGAGGCCGAGCCATTTTTTCCTCAGGTACCAGGCCCGAAATTCCACCGTCTTTATAGACCTTGCTTACCTTGTCTTTAGCGATATTCAAGGCGATGACCGGCACCCGGTGCGCCCTGGCGAAATTTAATATCTCACGATAGAGCCGATAATCAAAACTCCAGACCTTGAAATATTTTGATTTATGAAGGAATTCGGCCTCATTAATCTTCCCGGCCACAAAGTCATCCAGGGCCCCCTGGGCGGAACGGGGAAACATCTCCATACCGATAGCGAGATTAATGCCGCGATTCCACAAATCCCTGATAACCCGTAGCTGGAGTTTATGGTCGGCGTAACGGGTGTGCATCTCCCCGACATAAATTACCCCTTTATTGACAATTTCCGAGACAATACGATTAAACCTGACCGTGGCCGGCAGCGCGACGCCCCTGGGTTCTGTCGAAATAATATACTGCCGCCCCATCTCGGCGCGGGTAATCCGTTTTTCCTTGATATGGCCAGCCTCAAAATGGAGGTAGGAATATTTACCGTAATGACGTAATTTAGTTAACCCGGCCATGAGTTCCGCCTGGTCGGAGGCCTTAATGAGTGCCGCCATGGCCCTGGGATTTAACGGATTGTGGCGCACATCCACCGTCATCCCCGTCCCGGGATAAGGCGGATTGGCAAAAAGCCCCCGGGCCGCGACTCCGGAGGGTCCCAGAAAAATTAATGAACCGGCGGCCAGTTCCTTGTCCGTCACTTCATTATCAGCGATAATCTTTGCCCCTCGGCGCTCCAGCTCCTTGATATAAGGGGCATAAAGATCATATTTACCCGCCGCCACCACCACGGTCAGCTTATCGGCACCAGCCAGCAAAGCCCAGACCGGCGGGGTTTCGTCAACGCCCAGGGTACGCATAAGGTCATAATCCGGATCTATCACCAGTTTCAAGGGGTATTGCTTAAGAGTAAGTTCCACCTTCTGACTTTTACCACTGAGTTTAACCATTTCACGGCGCCGGCCAAAATCATTGATAATAACTACCGGCACCTCTATTCTATAAGGCACCTTATTGCTCTGAGCAATAGTAAACTTCAGGCGCAGCCGACCGTCAATCTCCTTTAAGCTGATATCCTCGGCCTTTAAATCCGGCGCATCTTTCCTGGTCAGCCATTGTTTAAAAAAATATTTCAGCCTGCCGCCTCCGGCATTCTTAAAACTCTGCTCAATATCACGCCAACCGGCGGTTTTACCATTCATCCGCCGGTAAAAATCACGCAGAGCGGCAAAAAACACCCGGTCACCCACCTTGCGGCGCAGCATATGAAAGAGCATGGAAGCCTTGCCGTAGCCCACCGCCCGCCTGGCAATACGCCGGGGATTGGGAGAAGCCTCGCCGCCTTTAAAATCCTCAATCGCCCCGCCCAGTTCCCGGTTCACCGCCGCGAATTTAATCAACTGCCCCTTACGAAAAACAGCACCCTGGCCCCGCTCAGCGGCAAAACTCTGGTCGGCAAGACAGGTGGTCAGCCCCTCGCACCAGTTACCCTGGCTGTAATCAACCCCGATGGCGTTACCGAACCAGGAGTGCAGAATTTCGTGCCCGAGAGAGGTGTCAACAATAAAAGGCAGACGAACCACGGCCTGCCCAAGCATGGTAAAGGTCGGCATGGCATAGCCCGTGGGCAGACGATTTTCTACAATACTGAAACGTTGATAGGGGTAAGGGCCAATGAGCTTTTCATAACGCTGAATATAGGCCCGGCCCTTACGAAGATAATCCGCCGCCAGCTCCGCGTCTTCGGGAAAGAAATAGGTGTAAAGACTCCTGCCGTTGCCAATGGAGATTTTACGTTTAACATAAGGCCCGGCAATGAAATGAAGATAAGCCAGAGGACGGGAGAATTTAAAGGTGACCAGGCGGCTGTTCGGCACGGATTCCGTGCTTATAGTGTCGGCCTCGGAGACAGCCAGAAAATCGGCGGGAATAACGGCCTGAAGGTGAAACAGGGCCGGAACGCCAAGCTGAGGATACCAGTCGCCACTGAGAACAATCCCCGAATTATCTATAAGCCCGTCGTTCATGGACTTGATTACCTTCTGATAATGGATAATCAGCCGCCGGGCGGATTTAGAGGCGGCAATGGACAGAGCCGGCCCCCGAGATTTGATTTCGGTACCGTCAAGCTCTATTGCCGTCACCCGCAGACCATCGAGACGCACCACAGTGGCAGCGCCGGGAGCCAGGTTGATGGCGGCCGTAGCCTTCAGAAGATGGGCGGGCAGGTCAAAGGCCGTCAGCAGATGGTAATCCACCGCCGCTTCCGCGGCCGGGGCGGCATTGGCCAGCAGGCAGAAAGCCGTCAACAGAAACAGTTCAAAGAGGGAGAGGGCGGCCTTCTGCCGCCAGCCATTTTTCCAGGGAGGCAAGGGCAATCTCAGCACGATATTTTCCTTTTAATTTTTTGGGCAGCCGTTTATCCAGCCGGGGAAAGAGACCAAAATTAATATTGGAAGGCTGAAAGTGTTTGGCCTCCCGGTTGGTAAGATGATTAAGCAGGGCGCCATGAGCGGTATCAGCGGGCGGCGCGGCAAGGGGCAGGCCCAGGGCGAGACAGGCGGCATTCCGGCCGGCCAGAAGCCCCATGGCCATTGATTCCACATAGCCCTCCACTCCGCTTATCTGCCCGGCCAGGAGCAGACCGGGCCGTTCCACAAGCTGCAGATAACGGTTCAACAGCTCCGGGGCCCGCACAAAGGTATTACGATGAATACTGCCCAGGCGGACAAAGTCCGCCTTCTCAAGACCGGGAATCATGGAAAAGACCCGTTTCTGTTCACCATAGGTAAGTTTGGTCTGAAAGCCAACCATATTGACCATGGTGGCGGCCCGATTCTCAAAACGAAGCTGCACCACGGCGTAGGGGTCACGGCCGCTGCGGGGGTCTGGCAGCCCCACGGGTTTCATGGGGCCGAAACGCGGAGTATTATCACCCCGTTCCGCCATGACCTCGATGGGCAGACAGCCCTCAAAATATTTTGGTTTTTCAAAGTCCTTGAAAGGCACCTTTTCCGCGTCCTTCAAGGCGCTGATAAAACGGTTATACTGCTCCTCATCAAGGGGGCAGTTCAGATAATCACCAGGGCCGTCATCATAGCGGGAGGCCTGATAAATAATGGTACGATCCAGGGAATCGACGGCAATAACAGGGGTAATGGCATCATAAAAAAAGAGATAATCCCCGCCGGTGAAACGGGCCAGGGAGGCCGTCAGCTCCTCGGTGGTCAGAGGCCCGGTGGCCAGAATAAGGGGAGAGGCCGGATCAAGGCCGCAATCGGGGGCCAGCTCCCGCACCTCCTCGTTTATAATTTCAATGGCGGGGTTTTCCGTTAAATGCCGGGTAACGGATTCGGCAAACTGCAACCGGTCAACGGCGAGAGCCTTACCCGCCGGCACCCGGCACTCTTCAGCAACCCGCATGAGGAGAGAGCCCATACGGCGCATCTCTTCCTTAAGCAGCCCCACGGCTGAATCAGGGGCATCGGAACGTAAAGAGTTGCTGCAGACCAGCTCGGCAAGCTGCGGTATGGTGTGAGCCGGGCTGAAACGTTGGGGCTTCATCTCATAGAGCCTCGCCCGGCAGCCCCTCCCGGCAGCGGCCCAGGCGGCCTCACAGCCTGCCAGACCGCCGCCGATAATCGTCACCACCGGAGCAGAATTTTCCCCGCCCTCGTCCTTCATCATTCCACCTTCATCCTTGATGGACTCGTAAAAAGTCCATCACTAACTAAATAAAGATGGCTAAGTCAAAAAGTTCGATATACAGCTAAGCGTAGACTGCGAGGCGTGGTGGTTCGGCAGGGCTTCGGCCATACATATGGTATGTCTGCCGAGCGGTACGACAACGATCGTATGCGAACGCCACAACACCGTAGATCGGACTTTTTACGACGCCATCATCCTTTATAAACCCAGCTTTTCTTTAATGGCGTTCACCACATCGTCACTGGAGGTACAGGGGATATTCTGGAATTTACCCTCTTTCTCATAAAAACCGATAAGGGGGGCCGTTTTCTCGTTATAGGTCTCCAGCCGATGACTGATGGCCTCCTCGGTTTCGTCATCCCGCTGAATAACCGGGCTGCCGCATTTATCACAGATTCCCTCCACCTTGGTGGGATTGCTCTTGACGTTATAGATGGCCTGACAGTCGGGGTTGCTGCAGGTTCTTCTCGTGCATAACCGGTCAAGAATAACATCACGCGGCACGTCAATATTAACTACCATATCAAGATCAATATTGATCCGGGCCATTAATTTCTTCAACTCCTCGGCCTGGGGAATGGTACGTGGAAAGCCGTCCAGAAGAAAGCCCTTCTGGCAGTCGGGCTCCTGCAGACGTTTCTCCATCATCCCCATAATGACGGAATCCGGCACCAGATCACCGGCGTCCATATACCTCTTGGCGTCTTTACCAAGCTCACTTCCGGCCCGCACCTCAGCCCGCAGAATATCACCGGTGGAAATCTGTACCGAACCATCCAGGGCGGTTAATAACTTAGCAACCGTACCTTTACCGGCACCGGGGGCACCTAATAGCATTACCTTCATTGTACTCTCCTGATCTATTGTTAATTCTAAATAAGATTACCGCGACACAGCGGAAAATTTTCTAATATACTACATTCAGAGCTGAAAAACAGTTATTTTCGGCTAATCAGTCAACAGGGACCGCAAATTGCCCTTAGCTGGTAACCGTAACTGTTCCGCTGAGCGGCCAGACTGATTCAGCCGGTTAAATGGTATTTCAGCGCTGACAAACATCCTGCGGCCGGGGAGACAAGTAACGCCCCATCTTTGATCTGGCTATCTCAGCCCATATAACGTATAAAGATATACCATCTCAGCAGATTATCCAGTAACGAAAAATCAGTAATTCCGGTGACAAAATCGAACAAGGAGAGAACAAAATGAGTACGGAGTTGAACAAACGACTGCAAACTTTAGAGGTTATATGGCGTTTAACCGATCTTTATAAGGGCCTGGATGATCCCTGTATCGGGGAGGACATCACCCATTGCCGCCAAGAGGCAGAGGATATTGAAAAGCAGTATAAGGGCCGGGTGGCCGAGCTGTCAGCGGAAGACATGCTGCGCCTCACCCGGCGCCTCGAAGAACTGGCCGTCCGCCGGGGCCGCCTCAGCACCTTTGCCTTTTTAAATTTCACCACCCAGACCCCCAGCCCAGAGGCAGGGGCCTTCCTGCAGAAAATTCGCGAGGAAGGCAGCCGTATCGGACGCTGCACGGTTTTTTTTGAATTAGAGTGGAGCGCTGTAAACAACGAGGCAGCCGAGATAATTTTAAACAGCCCCATTCTAAGCGCCTACCGCCATTATCTCTCCACCATCAGGCGCTACGCCCCCCATCTCCTGAGCCAGGTGGAAGAGAGGCTGCTCATAGAGCTTGCCCCGGTGGGCCGCAGTTCATGGGTGCTGCTCTTTGAAAAAATAATGGGCCAGCTGAAATTCGGCGACCAGCAGCGCGGCGAAGAAGAGGTGCTCTCCGACCTCTACAGCCCGGAACGTGAAGTACGCCGCCAGGCCGCCGCCGACCTCACCGCCGGTCTCAAGGCCAATCTCCACATCTTCACCCACATCACCAATACCCTGCTGGCCGACAAGATGATTGACGACCGTCTGCGTAATTACCCCTCCTGGATCAGCTCCATGAACCTCTATAACGAGCTGGAGAATAAAACCGTGTCTACCCTGATCAGCACCGTAATCAGCCGTTATGATCTGGTAAGCCGCTATTATAAATTCAAGGCCGGACTTTTAGAACTGCCCCGGTTGGAGGATTATGACCGCTACGCCCCCCTGCCCCATCTCCCCGGCAACGAGGTGAGCTGGCCCGAAGCCAGGGATCTGGTTCTGCGGGCCTTCGGCGATTTTTCCCCCCGGATGGCCGAAATCGCGGCCCTCTTCTTTGAGCGCCAGTGGATCCACGCCCCCATCCTGGATGGTAAACGGGGCGGGGCCTTCGCCCACCCCTGCACCCCCGAGGTTCACCCCTATGTCATGGTCAATTACACCGGCAATCTCCGGGATATTTCCACCATTGCCCATGAACTGGGACACGGCATCCACCAGCACCTCGCGGCTCCCCGCGGCTATTATAACAGCGACACCCCCCTCGTCCTGGCAGAGACCGCCTCAGTATTTGCCGAGCTGCTCCTCTTTAACCATCAATTATCCCTCATCGAAAATCGGGAAGAACGTACGGCCTTTATCAGCCAGAAGCTGGAGTCGATCTTTGCCACCGTCTTTCGCCAGACCGCCATGAACCGCTTTGAGGAACTCAGCCATAACGGCCGACGGCAGCGGAATGAATTATCGGCCGAGGAGTTATCCCGCCTCTGGCTTACCACCCAGGAAGAGATGTTCCAGGGCAGTGTAAATTTAAGCGAGGATTATGGCATCTGGTGGTCATATATCCCCCATTTTCTGAGTACCCCCGGTTATGTCTATTCCTACGCCTTCGGCGAATTACTGGTACTGGCCCTTTACAATCTCTACAAGGAACAGGGAGCGGCCTTTGTCCCCAAATATATTGCCTTGTTAGAGGCCGGCGGCAGTTCATCCCCCTATGATCTTCTGCGCCCCTTTGGGGTTGATCTCGATGACAAGGAATTCTGGCTGGGCGGCCTGCGGGTAATTGAAGATATGATGGATGAAATAGACGGAAACAAAATAACTGTTTAGATTTCAGGAAAATTTGCAGTCATACCTATATGTCAAGAGAAATTTGAATTTTAATCACTATTTTTCAAAATGTTTACGAAACCAATTTTAACAAACGACACTATTGCTTCATTTCAGCACCCTCCGGGAATTGCTGGATTTGATAGAGCAGACGGATTGTCACCTATCTACAACTCTCTTGGCTCCGTAAGCAGCTGTATTCCTTTTAATATTTCTTCTAATCTCGCACTATTTACCTTACCTATTTTTTCAAAAAGATCACTTTCGTCTACGGTATAAATTTGAGTTATATTTATGACGCTTTTTTTGGGCAGGTTTGCTTCTCCTTTTTTTAGTACTACATT